>NZ_CP036259.1:3448333-3794166 GCF_007641255.1 Sporomusa termitida | reverse complement strand
TGATACGCAGGTGTTGTTGTATTCGCCGCACTTTAAGTCAATGGAGCAATTAGTAGATTGTGTTGTGAAGGCATTAAAACAGCACAACTCAATCACCGGGGCCAATCTTTGGCTCGTTGCCAAGGAGCATCCTTCCGATTTTGGCCGTGTAGATTACTCTGCTTTGCAGGCAAAGTACCAAAATGATAATATCTTATTTTTGCGCTTTTATCCAACGCCGGACTTAATTGCGCAGGCACAAGGGATTATTACCCTGAATTCGACAGTGGGTATTGAGTCCTTAGTTCATCATAAACCTGTTATAACACTGGGGAATGCGTTCTATAATGTAAAGGACCTGGTCTGCCATGTTACGCAATCAGAGCAACTGTCAGCGAGTATTCCGTTTATAAACGCAGAGCCGGACCATCAATTAATTGACAGGTTTTTGTATTATTTACGCTATTGTTATTTAGCCGAAGGCTCGTGGCAGCAACCGAATGAGCAGCATTTTCAAAGTGTCCGCGAAAAGCTTGCAAAAATTTTGCAATAATTAAGGAGAAGCGCGGGGACGTTCATTTTGCTTCTTGCAGCAGATTATGATAAAATCAAATAAAAAGGAGGGAAAATATGGTAAGATGTGCAAGAAAAAAAAGTGTTACTGGCATCTATCATGTGATGCTGCGGGGGATCAACCGTCAGGCGATCTTTTTTGAGGAAGAGGACAATTGCCGCTTTATCGAAACATTGAACCGGGCCAGGGCTAATGGCGGTTACACTATTTATGGATATTGCTTGATGGGGAATCATGTCCATCTCTTACTGCATGAACAAAAGGAAGAAATTGCCGTTATTATGAAGCGTATCGGCACAAGTTATGCCCGGTGGTATAATGAAAAATATGACCGGGTTGGTCATGTCTTTCAGAGTCGGTTTAAAAGTGAGCCAGTTGAGACAGAAGCGTATTTATTGACTGTTTTAAGATATATCCATAATAATCCCTTAAAAGCAAAATTGGCAGTAAGGACGGAAGACTATAAGTGGAGCAGTTGTCAGGCCTATTACAGAGAGCAGGATTTTTATGACGGCTTGACTAATACTGGATTTGTATTAGCTATCTTGAATAGCAACCGCGAGGCGGCCATAAAACAATTTGCTGATTTTATGCAGCAGGAAAACGCTGATCAATTCATGGACTTTACGGTAAAGCAGCACAAGAACGATGCAGATTTGGTTCAGGAGATTATGAAGCTCTTAAATGGACAACCTGTTTCAGCTTTGCGAAGTCTGAGTAGGGATAACCGGAATAATTTAATCAGGCTAATTAAAGAGATAGAAGGCGTAACCCAACGGCAGATTGCCCGCGTGACAGGAATTCATCAAAGTGTTATATTTAAGATTTAAATTAAAACGAAGCAAAAAGAACGTCCCCCTGCTTCGCGCTTCCGCCTCTTGCTTCTATAGAAAATATGGATGGATGGAGGACAAATGTATATTTATACTGATATTGTTGGTCAGTTTGCCTGCCAGATGTGCGGAACCTGCTGCCGTAATCAGTGGCAGGTAACGGTGGACAAGGCCAGCTACCGCCGGAATGAGGCGCTGTTTGCCGCCGGCGGGCGTACGGCTGAGTTTGCGCAGGCTTTTATTGTCCTTGCCGGCCGGAGTGGTTATGGCGAGCACGCTTATATTGCCAAACAAGCCGGCGGTGGCTGCTGGTTTTTAGGGGCCGGCAACCTGTGCCGGCTGCATGAAGAGGCTGGCCACAGTCATCTTGACGCTGTTTGCCGGACGTTTCCCCGCTATCCGGTGAGTACAGCCCGCGGGCTCGAAATAACCCTAAGCTTTAGCTGCCCGGCGGTATTAAAACTGGCTGACCGGGAGGAAGGGCTGCGGCTTATCCGCGCCGAGGAGCCGCCGCTGGAGCTTACTGCTGACAACTATGCCGCCGAGATTTATCCGCAGCAGCAGCCGGACCGGCAGCCTCTCCGCTATTATTTTGAGCTGGAAAGCCATTTTATTGATCTTTTGCAATGCCGGGCGATGCCCTTCAGCGAGCGTTTGGCTTTTCTGGCCGATACGGTACAGGCCGTGGACCGCCTGGCGGGCAGCCAGGATATCTCCCGCCAGCTGACAGCGTTATTTAACCGCAACTACGACTGGCTGGAGGAGCTGGCTGCTGCCCGTGAGCCTGCCCGGCCGGAGGCAGGCAGCGGTTTGCTGGAAAACTTTTTTGTCAGTCTGCTGTTTAAAAAACCATTTTATATTTTCGGTTTTTCCCGGACGCTGCTGCTGTTAAACCGTATCTGGCAGCGGCTGCTGGGAGCTGATGACCTGGGGCGGGAAATTATGCGGCTGGAGCTGCAGTATGGCCATGACCGGCAGGCGCTGTTGCGTTAAGTATAAAGAAAGCTTAGCCCGGAACGGTGGGAGCAAAGGAAAAGCTGCTGCAGGTGCCTGATAAGCTCATCCGGGTTGAGAAAGATAATTTTTTATCGATAATGGTTTTGCTAGCGGCCAAGAACCGTCGCCTTGCTGCCGATAAAAGTTACAAGAGCAGCAGGGGAAAGACGGAAGCAAGCGAATTTAGAGAAAATAGATGGTTCGAACGGGTTGTACCCACACAAATCAGTAAAGCCAAAGGACAGCAAAACATGAAAAAATCAATTTTACAGGAAATTCAGGCTGCTGTTATTCAATATGCGAAAATTATTGCCCATGTTATCCGGGTGGATGTGGAAATCGTCGATGCCGGCTTAGTGCGCATTGCCGGCACCGGCATCTATGGCCGGGGCATCAATGAAGATATGTCGGAGGAAGGTTTTGTCTATAAGCATGTGCTGGCTACCGGCAAGCCCCAGTATATTGAGGAGCCGGGCCGGCACGAACTTTGCGGCCGCTGCCCCAAGCAGGGCTGCTGTGAGGAAAAACTTGAATTATGTACTCCTATTACCTTAGGCGAGGAGATTATCGGCGTTATTGGGATGATTTGCTTTGCGGAAGCGCAAAAGAACCAAATCATGCAGGATTTAAGCTTTTATCAGCTGTTTCTGACGCAGATCGCCGACTTCATCAGTGCCAAGGCTTATGAGCGGCAAGACAGCAAACGTAATGAGCGGATGCTGGAAGTGTTGCTGCAGGTCATCAATAATGTGGACAATGGGGTCCTGGTGCTGGACGAAGCGGGAAAAATCATCCAAATAAATGACAGTGCCTGCAAACAGCTGCAGCTGACTGCCGACTCTATCGGCAAACCGGTGGCTATGGCTGCTACCAGCGATTCCCTGCTGGGTGTGGAAGAATACAAAGTAGTCATTGATAATACCACCTATTTTCTCATAGGCAGTTTATTGTCGGTATCATCAGGCCTGCCTTCCTATGACCGGATTTTTATATTTAATGAAATAAAAAATGTAAAATCCGGTATTTATGGCTTAACCAAAGTCGATATGCCGGTCACCCTGGATAATCTTGTCGGTTGTTCCCCGGCGACCGAGCAGCTCAAAACCAAGCTGACGAAACTTGCCGATTCTAATTCCACCGTTTTGATCATTGGCGAAAGCGGTACCGGCAAGGAGGTTGTGGCCAGGGCCATTCACACGGTCAGCAACCGCAGCGATAAGCCGTTTATCGGTATCAATTGCGCCGCTATCCCTGACATGCTGCTGGAAAGTGAATTATTCGGCTATGTGAAGGGGGCATTTTCCGGCGCCGATCCCCGGGGGAAAATCGGCAAGTTTGAACTGGCCAATAAAGGCGTCATCTTTTTGGATGAGATTGGCGATATGCCCCTGTATCTACAGGTGAAACTATTGCGGGTGCTGCAGGAACGCAAACTCGTGCGCATTGGCTCTAACCAGCTGATATCCTTGGATATCCGCGTTATTGCCGCCACCAACAAGGACTTGAAAGAACTCATCAAAGAAAAAAAATTCCGGGAAGATTTATACTACCGGTTAAATGTAATCCCTATCGAGGTGCCGCCACTCCGGAGCCGCGTGGAAGATATTGAGCCGCTGGTGCACTCCCTGATCGGCAAGTACAGCGGTTTGTTCAGCAAAAAGATTCGCGGGATTGACCGCGAAACCATGGGGATACTGCTGCAGTACAATTGGCCGGGGAATATCAGGGAACTGGAGAATACCATTGAGTTTATGATTAATATGGCCGATGACAGTGGCTGGCTGACCAAGGATACCCTGCCGCGGAGTTTCCTGGACAGCCGGGCTGGGCAGCCGGTGCCGGCAGAACCGGCTGCTGTTAAGACTTTGCGCCAGGTGGAACAGGAACACATTTTGCAGGCTGTCCGGCGGTTCGGGGATACAACCCAGGGAAAACTGGCCGCCGCCAGGCAGCTGGGAATTGGTATAGCCACCTTATACAGAAAATTGCGCGAAATCGAAGAAACACAGTAACCGCTAAGTAATTTATACCGGTTTTCCGTGACGCAGCAATATGCTTTCTACCTTAAAACTTATTCTTTTTGGGTAGAAAGCATATATTTTTTTACCTGCACAAAGTATGGCCTTGCCGGAGCTGGCTTCCGCCTTACCCGTGGTATAAAGTAAACGCTTCTCCAGCTAATTCTTGGCTATTTGTGACTTTATCAATCTGATAAAAACTTGCTGCTGAAAACACGCCTTGTAGCCCCAAAGAGTTCGGGTTAGCTACTGTCCGGGGCGTAAAAAGTGGTAATTCGCTATCTATTTATCATATTGATAAAGTTATTATTTTGATAAAAGAAAATAAGAAAATTCAGGCCCCGGTCAGGCTGCAGCCAGGGCGCGCAGAGCGAGCAGGATGTGATTTTACTCCGGTGTAATGGCCTGAATACGAAGCTTTCCCTATTAAACAGAAAAAATTTCAGAGCATTGATAATATTGGCACGGTCTTTGCAATGGTAATTAGCTGCGACAGACATAAACCAGAAAAGAGGTACAAGAATGGACCGGAAAATCAAATGGGTTAAAAATCAGATGATGGACAAAACGGAGAAATCATCGATTGACTTTTTGAGCTGCCAGGAAATTCGCAAAGTGCGCGAGTTCCATAAGAGTTTCCCTGAATATCGCCAAACTCCGCTGCGAAGTTTAACAGAGCTGGCCGGGTATCTGGGCGTCGGCGGTATATATCTGAAAGATGAATCCTACCGCTTTGGCCTGAAGGCCTTTAAAGTCCTGGGCGGCTCGTATGCGATGGGGAAATACCTGGCGCAGCGTCTGGGGCTGGACATCAGCAAGCTGGCTTACCGGCAGCTAACCACGGCGGCAGTCCGGCAACAATTGGGCGAGATCACCTTTACGACCGCAACTGACGGCAATCATGGCCGGGGTGTTGCCTGGACGGCCAACCGGCTCAAGCAAAAAGCGGTGGTGTATATGCCCAAAGGATCGTCCCTTACCCGCCTGGAGAATATCAGGGCCGAAGGCGCCGAAGCATCTATCACCGATCTGAATTATGATGACGCCGTCCGGTTAGCTACAGAAAATGCCAGGAAATATGGCTGGGTGGTAGTACAGGATACCGCCTGGGAAGGGTACGAAGAAATCCCCGCCTGGATTATGCAGGGGTACGGGACCATGGCGCTGGAAGCGCTTGAACAACTCCAGGCCGCCGGGGTCGACAAGCCGACTCACGTGTTCGTGCAGGCCGGGGTAGGCTCTTTAGCCGGCGCCGTGCAGGGTTTCTTTGCCTCAGCCTGTCAGGGTGACGTTCCCCCAACGGTGGTCGTGGAGTCCGATCAGGCCGACTGCTTATATCAATCGGCAGTGGCCAATGACGGCAGGCCCCGCATTGTCACCGGGGACCTGGCCACCATCATGGCCGGTCTGGCCTGCGGCGAACCCAATACCATCGGCTGGAATGTACTGAGAGACTATAGCTATCTGTTTGCGTCCTGTCCGGACTGGGTGGCGGCTAAAGGCATGCGGCTCTTAGGCAATCCGCTGGGCAATGACGCCAGAGTAATTTCCGGCGAGTCGGGGGCCGTTCCCGCCGGGCTCCTGGCCGAGCTGATGACAAACCCGGAGCTGGCGGCGGCAAAAGAGAAACTCGGCCTCAATGAAAAGTCCAAAATTCTGTTGTTCAGTACCGAGGGCGATACCGATCCGGTGAAATACCGCGATATTGTCTGGAACGGCGAATATCCTGCTCCTGCTAAATAAGCTGCTCTTTACAGCGGGAACAACGTATAAGCAAAAACGAAAGGGGTCATCACCTTGAAACTGGAATTTGAAAAAATCTTGGAACTGGCGAAAAAGTATGAACCGGACATCAGTAAATTCCTGCGCGATATGATTGCCATCCCCAGCGAAAGCTGTCAGGAGGAACAGGTTATCCTGCGGATTAAGGAAGAAATGGAAAAAGTCGGTTTTGACAAAGTGGAAATTGATCCGATGGGCAACATTCTGGGCTACATCGGCCATGGCCAGCATATTATCGCCCTGGATGCCCATATTGACACTGTGGGTGTCGGTAATCCGGAAAACTGGCAATACGATCCGTACCAGGGCTATGAGGATGATGAAATCATTATTGGCCGGGGCGCCAGCGACCAGGAAGGCGGCATGGCTTCCATGGTGTATGCCGGCAAAATTATTAAAGAGCTCGGGCTGGAAGACAACTATACCCTGGTCATGGTCGGCTCGGTCCAGGAGGAGGACTGTGACGGCCTGTGCTGGCAGTACATTATTCAGGAAGATAAGCTTAAGCCCGAATTCGTGGTCAGCACTGAGCCGACCGACGGCAAAATTTACCGGGGCCAGCGGGGCCGGATGGAGATCAAGGTTATGACCACCGGTGTAAGCTGCCATGGCTCGGCCCCGGAACGGGGCGATAACGCCATCTATAAAATGGGCCCCATCCTAAGTGATTTAAAGGCCCTGCATGAAAACCTTATGGAGCATGACTTTTTGGGCAAAGGCAGTCTGGCGGTATCGGAAATCTTCCACACCTCGCCCTCCCGCTGCGCCGTAGCCGACAGCTGCTGGATTTCCATCGACCGGCGCTTAACGGCCGGCGAAACCGGTCAGCATGCCATTCAGCAAATTAAGAATCTGCCGTCGGTAAAAGCCGCCAAGGCCGAAGTCAGTATGTATACCTATGAGCGGCCGGCTTATACCGGTCTGGTATATCCGACCGAATGCTACTTCCCGACCTGGCTGATTGAAAATGAGCATCCGGTATGCCATACCCTGGTGGAGGCCTACCAAGGCCTGTTTAAGCAAGAGCCGCAAGTGGACAAATGGACCTTCTCGACCAACGGCGTTGCCATTATGGGGCGGTTTGGCATTCCCTGCATCGGTTTCGGCCCCGGCCATGAAGATCAGGCCCATGCGCCGAACGAACGTACCTGGAAGCAGGAGCTGGTTGACTGCGCCGCCATGTATGCCGCTATTCCGCTCATCTACACACAAAAATATGCGGACAAAATGACCAAGGAAACGAAAAATCTGGTGTAAGGCTCCGGCTAAACCAAGCTACCCTATGGTAATACCACCATAATAGATAATTATGAAAAAATCAGGGAGGAATCTACAAATGCAATCCATTTTCAGAGGAAGACATTTTATCAACTTGGAAGATTTCACTAAAGAAGAAGTAGATACCATGCTCGAGGTCTCTTTGGACCTGAAGAAAAAGTTTGCCATGGGCGTGCCGACTCCCTATTTACTGCATCAATCTATGTTTTTAATGTTTTTCGAGCAATCGACCCGCACCAGAAATTCCATGGAGGCCGGGTTTGCCCAACTAGGCGGTCACGCCGGCTTTTTAGATTCCAGCAGCATGCAGATCGCCCACGGGGAAAGCGCCAAAGACACCGCCATTATTCTGTCCCGTTTCGGCCATGCCATTGCCTGCCGGTACTGCAACTGGGGCTATGGCAACAAATACCTTACCGAAATGGCTAAATGGTCGTCAAAACCCATCATGAACCTGCAATGCGATCTGTATCACCCGTTCCAGGCCCTGGCCGACCTCATGACCATGAGGGAGAAAATCGGCGATTTAAAACGGGTCAAAGTGTCCATTATCTGGGCGTATGCCGAAAGCCACAAAAAGCCGATTTCCGTGCCTGTATCCCAGGTGCTGCTGTTCCCCCGCTACGGTATGGATGTTGTCCTGGCTCACCCGCAGGGCTGGGAACTGCCTGACTGGGTAATTGCCCAGGCTAAGGCCAATGCCGAAAAATACGGCGGTTCGGTCACTGTTACCGACAATGAGGCCGAAGCCTATGCAGGCGCTCATATCGTAATCCCGAAAAACTGGGGCAACTGGGTGAACGACCAGACCGGTGTGGCCGCCGCCGGCGCCGTGGCGGTAGTGGACGACAAGCTCAAAGCCCAAAGATTCTGGAAATGCACCGAGGCCAAAATGGTTACCGCCGACAAAAACGTGATGTACATGCATGCCCTGCCGGCCGACCGCAACAACGAAGTGGAAGATTCGGTCATCGACGGGCCGCACTCCATCGTGTACGACGAAGCGGAAAACCGCCTGCATACTGCCAAAGCGGTAATGACCCTGTTAATGGGCGGCCGATAAGCATGGCTAAATTAGCTGTTATCGCTATTGGGGGCAATTCCTTAATCCGGGATAACACGCGCCAGACAGTGGAAGACCAGTACGCTGCCGTCTGCGAGACGGCCAGGCATATTGCCGGCATGATTGAGCAGGGGTATGAGGTCATCATTACCCATGGCAACGGACCGCAGGTCGGCTTTATTCTCCGGCGGTCGGAAATTGCCAACGAAGTGGCCGGCATGCATTTCGTGCCGCTGGTGGCCTGCGGCGCCGATACGCAGGGCGCCATCGGCTACCAGATCCAGCAGGCTATGGATAACGAGTTTAAGAAACGGGGCCTGGACAAATCCGCCATTACCCTGGTTACGCAGGTAGTGGTGGACGGTAATGACCCGGCTTTTAAAAAACCGACCAAGCCCATCGGCTCCTTCTATACCCGGGAGCAGGCGGAAAAAATCCAGCAGGAGCATCCGGACTGGATCATGGTAAGCGACGCCGGCCGGGGATACCGCCGGGTAGTGGCCTCGCCGCTGCCGCTTGAGATTGTCGAAAAAGAGGTCATTCATAAACTGGCGCTGGGCGGCTACTGTATGATCGCCGTCGGCGGCGGCGGTATTCCCGTCATCCGCCGGGAAGACGGCACCTTCGCCGGTGTCGACGCCGTTATTGACAAAGATTTTGCCGCCGGTCTGCTGGCCGCTGCGGTTAAGGCCGATGAACTCATCATTTCCACCGGGGTGCCGAAAGTGTATTTAAGCTACGGCCAGCCGGATGAGAAAGCCCTGGATAGAGTCACGCTGGCGGAATTGAAGGAATATGTCAGGGAAAACCATTTCGCACCCGGCAGCATGCTGCCCAAGATTCAGGCCGTCATCCGCTTTTTGGAGAATGGCGGCAGGAAAGCCATTATTACCAATCCGGAGTCGCTGGAAGCGGCAGTGGCCGGGAAAGCGGGAACTCATGTAATTTTGTAAAGGCGAGGCAGAGATACTCCCGGGCCGGAGTATCTCTGCAATACTATCTTCTATGGTTGGGCAAAGAAACTGACTGAATCAGAAAATCCGCGGTTAAGACGCGTGACCAACAAGCCGTCAGCCGCTTTACGATGTATAGGCAGTGCAAACATTTCACAAGTAAGGATCACACAACTAAAATTGCGAATATTGGCAAAAGCGGTGCAACACACTCTTTCCAGGCCTAGGGCCTCTGGAATATGGGGATTCGGAGCCCTGTATGCAGGGCGTATCCTTTGCCGCCGTAGCGCCTATGGTCCTGATAGGAAAAGCACACGGACTGCCGGGAATTTTTGGCGGCACGATCGCCGCCGGCATTATCGGCTATTTCTTAAGCCCTTACTTCAGTAAGCTTATCCGCTTTTTTTTCCAGCAAAACCTGTCCTGAACAGGAGGATTACGTATGTACAGCTTTATGCTCAACGATCAGCCGGCCGTTTGTGACACGGATATAAACCTGCTGGCGTACCTGCGGGATTTTGCCCGGCTTACCTCAGTAAAAAACGGCTGCGCCGAAGGCGCCTGCGGGGCGTGTATGGTGCTGCTGGAGGGAAAGGCCGTGCGGGCTTGTGTGCTGACAACGGCCAAAATCGCCGGCAAAACATTGCTTACAGTCGAAGGCTTGTCCGCACGGGAAAAAGATATTTACAGCTGGGCTTTTGCCGCCGCCGGGGCCGTACAGTGCGGTTTCTGCATCCCCGGCATGGTAATCAGCGCCAAGGCGCTGTTAGGTAAAAACGCCTGCCCTACCGCCGCCGAGGTGAAAAAAGCGCTGCACGGCAATGTGTGCCGCTGTACCGGCTATGTCAAAATTGAGCAGGCCGTGCTGCTGGCTGCCAAAGCCCTGCGGGCAGGCTTTACGCCGCCGGCGGAGAGTGACTATAAAGTGGGTGACAGAATGCCGCGCATTGACGCCCGCGACAAAGTACTGGGATTGGCTGAATACGTGGACGACATGTATGTGGCCGGCATGCTGCACGCCGCCATTTTACGGGCTCCGAGCCCGCGGGCGCTGATCAAACGCATTGATATTGCCCCCGCCCTGAAGCTTGCCGGCGTCGCAGCCGTCGTCACCGCCAGGGATATTCCCGGGCGGCGCCGGCAGGGACACATTATTCCCGACTGGCCGGCCTTTATCGCGGAGGGGGAGGAAAGCCGCTATATCGGCGACGCCCTGGCGGCTGTGGCTGCCGCCAGCAAAGAAATCGCCCAGGCGGCCGTCAAACTAATCCATGTGGAGTACGAAGAACTGCCGCCGCTTGTTTCGCCCCGGCAGGCGCTGGCTAACGATGCGCCGCCGCTTCACCCTCAAGGGAACCTGCTGGCCAAAACCGTGCTGAAACGCGGCGACGCCGACGCCGCCATTGCCGCTGCCAGGTATGTTGTCCGCCAGCGTTACACCACGCCGTTTACCGAGCATGCCTTTCTTGAGCCGGAAAGCGCCCTGGCCGTTCCCCAGCCGGACGGCACCCTGACGGTGTATACGGCCGGGCAGAACGTCTACGATGATCATCATGGCATTGTTTCCCTGCTGGGAGTGGCGGAAACCGACGTACGCATTGTCAGCAAAATGGTGGGCGGCGGTTTTGGCGGCAAAGAAGATTTATCCGTGCAGCATCATGCCGCGCTGTTGGCCTGGCATGCCAAACAGCCGGTGAAACATACGCTGAGCCGGCAGGAGAGCCTTTTGGTCCATCCCAAGCGCCATGCCATGGAAATGGAGTTTGTTACGGCCTGTGACGAAAATGGCGTCATTACGGCCATGAAAGCCGAGATTCTGGCCGACACCGGCGCCTATGCCTCACTGGGCGGGCCGGTGTTGCAGCGGGCCTGCACCCATGCCGCCGGGCCGTACCGGATCGCCAATGTGGATATTACCGGCCTGGGTGTCTACACCAATAATCCGCCCGCCGGCGCCTACCGGGGGTTTGGCGTTACCCAGTCCTGTTTCGCCATGGAGACCAATATCAATCTGCTGGCCGAACAGGCAGGCCTGTCCCAGTGGGAAATACGCTGGCGCAATGCCATCGAACCCGGCCAGGTCTTGCCTAACGGCCAAATCACTGATCAGGGCACCGCGCTGAAAGAAACGCTGCTGGCTGTTAAAGCGGCTTTTGACTCCAGTCCTCACGCCGGTCTGGCCTGTGCCATGAAAAATGCCGGTATCGGTGTCGGACTGCCGGACATTGGCCGGGTAAAGCTGAAAATCGCTAATGGTCAGGTCGTCATTCTTACCGGGGCGGCCTGTATCGGCCAGGGTTTGGTCACCGTTATGACCCAGATTGTAGCGGAAACAACAGGCCTGGATGCTTCCCGGATAGCGGCCGTTGCCCCGGATACCAGCCTCACCCCCGACTCCGGCACCACCACCGCCTCCCGGCAGACGGTATTTACCGGCGAGGCCACCCGCCAGGCGGGCCTGAAGCTTAAGGCGGCCCTGGCGGCAGCCTCCCTGGCTGAACTGGAAGGCCGCGAATTTTACGGCGAATACTCGGGGATAACCGACCCCATGGGCTCTGACAAACCCAACCCGGTCAGCCATGTCGCCTATGGCTATGCCAGCCAGGTTGTCATTGTCGATGAAGCCGGCAGGCTGGTTCAAGTGGTTGCCGCCCATGATGTCGGCAAAGCCATTAACCCGCTGGGGGTGGAAGGGCAGATTGAAGGCGGCGTGGTTATGGGCTTAGGCTATGCGCTGACCGAGGACTTTCCGCTTCAGGCCGGCATTCCCCAGGTTAAATTCGGCACGTTAGGCCTCTTCCGGGCCGGCAATATCCCGGCAATACAAAGTATCATCGTCGAAAAGAACCAAGCCGAACTGGCCTATGGGGCCAAAGGCGTGGGCGAAATCACCTCGGTTCCCACCGCCCCGGCCGTAGCCGCCGCGTACCTTAGGCTGGACGGCAAAGTCCGCACCGATTTACCGCTGCAGGAGACGCCCTACAGCCGGAAAAAATGATATATTTTTTGGAGGTAGTTACATGAAAACCATTGTTGCCACAGATAAAGCCCCGGCCGCTATCGGCCCGTACTCCCAGGCTATTAAGGCCAACGGCCTGTTATTCATATCCGGGCAATTGCCGGTAAATCCCGCGGACGGCGTCATGCCGGCCGCTGTGGCCGACCAGGCCGGACAATCGCTGGAAAATGTAATGGCCATTCTGGCTAGAGAAGGACTTAGCGGCAAAGCGGTTGTAAAAACAACGGTTTTTCTGAAAAATATGGACGATTTTGCCGCCGTCAACGCGGTGTATGCCCAATATTTTACCGGGGAATTCCCGGCCCGGGCCTGCGTGGAGGTAGCCCGCCTGCCTAAGGATGCACTGGTGGAAATAGAAGCCGTTGCCCTCTGCAAATAACGAACATAACCGGGAGGAATGACAAATGGGAGACTTAATGAGACCGGTTCCCCTGCCCCAGCTTATTGCGCGGATTTTTGAAGAATATGCAGCCGATCGCTCTGTTTTTGGCTATCCTTCCTGCCATTTTTTCCAGAAGAAGAACCGGCAGACCTTTGCCCTGTTTGGCGAAACCATTGAGACGGCCGTAGGCCCCGCTGCCGGGCCCCATACCCAGTTAGCCCAGAATATTGTAGTGGCGTACCTGGCCGGTGCCCGTTTTATCGAGCTGAAAACGGTGCAGGAACATGAGCCGCCTGTCGCCAAACCCTGCATCGACGCCGACGACGAAGGCTTCAACACCGAGTGGTCCAGCGAGTTCACGGTGGAAAAGGCGTATGAGGAGTACATCAAAGCCTGGGTGCTGCTGCACCTGGTCGAGGAGGTTTTCGGCCTTAGCCAAAGCGGCCGGCGTTCCTTTATCTTTAATATGAGCGCCGGTTATAACCTGGCCGGCATTCAGTCGCCGCGCATGGATGCCTACTTAAATAATCTGCGGGACGCTGCGCAGCACCCGTATTTTAAACAATGCCTGGCCGAATTGGCGGCACTGATTGAGGACGGCGGTTTCCTCCGGGGCACGGGCCTGGAAGAGCGGCTGCCGCGGCTGGCCGGGATAACGGGACGCATTTCCGGCCAGGTCTGCCAGTCGATTACCCTGTCGACCATGCACGGCTGTCCGCCGGCCGAAATCGAGCGAATCTGCGGCTATTTGCTGACCGAGAAAAAGCTTGACATGTACGTGAAACTGAATCCTACCCTGCTGACTTACCAGGGGGTGCGCGCCATACTTGACAGGACCGGCTTTGACTATGTCGAACTGGCGGCAGAATCCTTTCAGCATGACCTGCAATATACTGACGCCGTTCCCATGCTGACAAGGCTCAGGCAACTGGCTGCCGCCCACGGGCGTTTCTTGGGCGTTAAGCTGACGAATACGCTGGGTTCGGTCAATTTTAAAGGCAAACTGCCAGGCGGCGAAATGTACATGTCCGGCCGGGCCCTGTTCCCGCTGTCCATTACCCTGGCGGCCAAACTGTCCGCCGCGTTTCAGGGGGAAATGCCGATTTCCTTCTCCGGCGGGATTAGCGAGCACAATGTAACCGACGTATTTGCCACAGGCATTAAACCGGTAACGCTGGCTACCGATCTCTTAAAGCCCGGCGGCTATGCCCGCCTGGCGGCCATTGCCGCGCGACTGGAGACGGCGCCGGGCTGGGAAAGTACCAAAATTGACGTTGCCGGGCTGCAAGCGTTGGCTGAAAAAGCCCTGACTGCCGACTATTCGCAAAAACATTTCCGGGGTTTCCGTAAAGCCGCGGTCCAAGGTCCGCTGCCGCTCCTGGACTGTGCGGCTGCGCCCTGTAAGACGGCCTGTCCCATCAGCCAGGATATTCCCGAGTACATCCGGCTTGTCGGGCACAAGCGCTATGCCGAGGCGCTGGCGCTTATTTATGAAAAAAATGCCCTGCCGGGGATTACCGGCGCAATCTGCGATCATGCCTGCCAGCATAATTGTACCCGGCTGGATTATGAAGGCTGTGTACAAATCCGTGAGGTCAAGCGTCTGGCGGTGGAACAGGGCTGGGAGGAATACCGCCGGCAATATGTAGTGCCTAAACGCCGGGCCGGCTTAAAAGTGGCCGTAATGGGGGCCGGCCCGGCCGGTCTGGCCGCAGCTTTCTTTTTGGCCCGCCAGGGCATCGGCGCGACCGTGTACGAAACACGTGCGAGCGCCGGCGGCACCGTGAAGCACGTTATTCCGCATTTCCGGATCAGCCGGGAGACCATTGACAATGACATTCAATTTATCCGGGACCATGGCGTCGAGTTTGTCTTTAATTCCCGCCCCGGGCTCACACCGGCCGAGCTCAAGCAACAAGGGTACAAGTATGTCGTCGTCGCGGTCGGCGCCGGCGCGGAGAAACCCTTTACCCTTACCGCCGCCGGCGATAGAAAACCGCAAATCATTCCGGCCCTGCAGTTCCTGGCCCAATTCAATAAAGCTGCGTCAGCCCTCCAATTAGGCAAGCAGGTTATTACCATCGGGGCCGGCAACACCGCTATGGACGCCAGCCGCACTGCGCTCCGGGTGCCGGGTGTCGAAGCAAGTTCCATCGTCTACCGCCGCTCGCTGAAAGAAATGCCGGCCGATCGCGCCGAATACGAACTGGCCCTGGCTGATCACGTGGCTTTTCATTTCCTGGTCAAGCCGGAGAGAATTGACGCTGCAGGCCGGCTTGTCTGCCAGGTTATGCGGCCGGGCCGGCCTGACGCCGGCGGCCGCCGGCGCAGCGAGCCTACCGGCGAGTACAAAACCTTTGCCGCCGATACCATCATCGTCGCGACCGGCGAGGATATCAATGCGGCTTTGCTGGCTAAACTGGGCATTACCACAGCGGGCCGGCAAGTCACCAATATC
Source organism: Sporomusa termitida (assembly GCF_007641255.1). Classification (NCBI taxonomy): domain Bacteria; kingdom Bacillati; phylum Bacillota; class Negativicutes; order Selenomonadales; family Sporomusaceae; genus Sporomusa; species Sporomusa termitida. The sequence continues at coordinate 3,778,831 of NZ_CP036259.1, read as the reverse complement.
GACAATGTGTATGTAGCCGGCGATGCCCGGCAGGGCGCTTCCTCTATTGTCAAGTGCATAGCCGACGGCCGGAGCGCCGCAGACGCTATTTGTGAACGGGAATTGCCCGGCTTTTTGCGCACCGCCGAGACACCCGCCCGGGCCCAGTGTGAGCAGGCGCAGGCAATTACGGCCAAAAAATGCGGCCTGCGAGGCGCAGCTAGCCTGACGGCCGAAGGCCCGGGCCAAGTTGACGTGGCAACCGGCGACAGAGAATACAGCCGCTGTCTGGAGTGCAGCTATGTCTGCAATAAATGCGTGGAAGTCTGCCCGAACCGCGCCAATCTGCCAATTCAGGTGAAGCATGGCGTCGCCAATTATAATCAGATCATTCACCTTGACGCGTTCTGCAACGAATGCGGCAACTGTGCAGGCTTTTGCCCGTGGGCAGGCCGCCCCTTCACCGATAAGCTTACCATATTCAGCCGCCGCGACGACTTCGACCATAGTCAAAACAACGGCTTCCTGGCGGCGGGTAAGGCCGTAATGCTGCGAGCCGGGGGTATGGTAACTGCCCATACCTTGCAAAACGGACAGCTGGGCGCAAACGGCGATCCGGCCTTCGACCAGCTGGCAGCGATATTTAATTACCTGTACACTAAGCGGCCGGCCTTATTTGGCCCGGTAGCGGAATAGGGGAGGGACCATTATGCTGGTACTGAAAAACGCCACCGTTGTAGAATTTTACCCGGCTTCGATCCGGCCCGGCGTGGATATTGTCGTCGACGGCAGCAAAATCATTGCTGCCGGTGCGGGCGCCGCCGCCGGTATTGAGGCCGACCGCGTGCTTGACCTGAGGGGCAAAATTGTGATGCCAGGCATTGTCTGCAGCCACAATCACTTTTATTCCGGCTTGGCCAGAGGCATTACCGCCCGTATTGCTCCCAGTCCCGACTTTATATCGGTGCTGAAAAATTTGTGGTGGCGGCTGGATCTGGCCATTGACGAAGAAATCCTTTATTACAGCGGTCTGGTGTGTTCCCTGGAAGCCATCCGCTGCGGCACTACGGCGGTTATTGACCACCATGCCTCGCCGGCCTTTATTAAGGGTTCGCTCAAGACCCTGAAACAGGCGTTTGAGGAAACCGGTCTGCGCGGCATTGCCTGCTATGAAACCACCGACCGCAATGCGGGACGGCGGGAAGTCGAGGCCGGCGTACAGGAGAACGTTGATTTTGCCGAACTGTGTGAAGCCGACAAAGCGGCCGCCGGCGGCAATCACCTGGTAGAGGCCATGATTGGCGGTCACGCCCCGGTTACTATGCCTGACGCCGCCCTGGAACTGATGCGGGACGCCGTGCAGGCGACAGGGCGGGGCATTCATGTGCATGTGGCCGAGGACCGCTATGACGTGTCGCACAGCCATCATCTGTACGGCCAAGACGTAATCGTCCGCCTGCAGGAATTTGGCCTGATCAATGACAAGGCGCTGTTGGTGCACGGTATATACCTGTCCGATCGGGACATTGCGATCATTAATGACGCCGACGCCTTTCTGGCCCATAACGCCCGCTCCAATATGAATAATGCCGTTGGCTACAGCCCGAAGCTGCCCCTGTACAACAACCTTGTGCTGGGGACGGACGGCATGGGCAGCAACATGTGGGAAGAAATGAGGTTTGCCTACTTTAAGCATAAAGACGCCGGCGGTCCCCTGTGGCCTGACAGCTATCTCAAGTTCCTGTATAACGGCAACGAAATACTGAAGCGTTACTTTGCCGCCGATTTCGGTCGCGTGGCTCCTGGCTGTAAAGCCGATTTGGCGGTATTGGATTACCAGGCGCCCACGCCGCTGGTACCCGGCAACATCGGCGGTCATATTGCGTTTGGCCTGGACTCCCGGGATGTGACCGACGTTATCATCAACGGCAAAATCGTGCTGGAAAACAGACAATTTCCGTTTGCTGTCAGACCGGTTTACGAACAGGCCCGCAAGGCTGCGCAGCGCCTGTGGGATAATATGGATAAGCTGCCGTGAGGCAATACGGCGGCTGCAGCGATTTTAAAGGGTTAGGAAAAATGGGGCAGTGGGCCGGGTATGTCCGGTTCACTGCCCCTATTGCCTCCTGGGCCTCATAAAAAATGCCGCCGCCATGTCACGCTGGACGCCGAAGATAGAGTGCTGGAAAATTATCATTTTGATAGAAATATAAATTGACCGTGAAGAATGTAAGAGCAGTAAGATCGCTGGCTTTATGAAATGGAATTAAATAGGATGGTAAGCATAATGCCTTATCAAATTGATACAATTTATCAATTTGATAAGGCATTATACGGCTGTTTCAGTTAATTTAAATTAATTATTTAGAATGTTATGCTAAAAGAAATATTGTTATTTAACCGTCCAGGCTCTATATGGCCTATGCCGGGCGGCGGATTGCCGTTCGGCAGCAAACTGTTTCCGGTTACTTAAATGCTTTTTTGGCATGATTTTTGCACGATACTGATTAAGTATAGCGATGGATATTTTTCTGAAAGGAGCTGAGAAATGCCGTCCGCAGCTTAGGCCTGTCCACGCGCACAAACGGGAACAACCACTTGAAAACTAACGCGAGGGGATGTTAAAGTGACAGAGAATACGCGTCATCCGGTTGATGAAATGCTACCAGCAGGGCCACTGTTTATTTACGGTCTGCAGCATGTACTGGCCATGTATGCCGGTGCGGTTGCCGTCCCGCTCATTATTGCCAATGCCATTGGCCTGACCCAAGAGCAGCTGATTTTCCTCATTAATGCCGATTTGTTTACCTGCGGGATTGCCACCCTGATTCAGACCCTGGGCTTTGGCAATATGGGTATCCGGATTCCCATAATTCAGGGCGTTACCTTTGCGGCCGTAACCCCTATGATCATCATCGGCAAGACCCATGGCATGACCGCAATCTACGGGGCCATCATCGTCGCCGGGATTATTACCTACCTGGTGGCCCCTTATTTTAGCAAACTGATCCGTTTTTTCCCGCCGGTCGTCACCGGTACCATTATTACGATAATAGGGGTTACCCTGATGCCTGTTGCCGTCATGTGGGCGGCCGGCGGCAATCCGGCAGCTCCCAATTTTGCCAGTCCGGAGAATATTGTCCTGGCCTTTGTGGTCATGCTCCTTGTCCTGTTTTTCTATAAGTACTTTACCGGTTTCTTAAGTAACATTGCCGTGCTTTTAGGCCTGATCTGCGGCACGGTTATCGCCATTCCCCTGGGAATGGTCAACTTCAGCCCGGTGGGCACGGCCAGCTGGCTTGGCATTACCACTCCCTTCTGGTTTGGACTGCCCACTTTTGATGCCGCCTCCATTGCGGCCATGGTGCTGGTTATGCTGGTAGTCATGACCGAGACTACCGGCGACTGTATCGCCATTGGTGAAATTATTGAAAAACCCATTCGGCAGGAAGACTTGGCCAGATGCCTGCGGGCCGACGGCTTCTCGACCACGCTGGGCGGGATTCTAAACAGTTTCCCCTATACCGCTTTCGCGCAAAACGTGGGCCTGGTCGGCCTGACCCGCGTAAAAAGCCGGTTTGTCGTGGCGGCGGCCGGCGCCATCTTAATTGTGCTGGGCCTCGTACCCAAGCTGGCGGCAGTAATCGCGGCCATACCGCATCCGGTGCTGGGCGGAGCCGGCATCGTTATGTTTGGCATGGTGGCGGCCAGCGGTATCAAGACTTTGTCCAAGGTCAGCTTCGACGGCACGCACAATATTATGGTGGTGGGCATCAGTATCGGCATCGGGATGATTACTCTGGCAGTCCCACAATTCTATCACGGCTTCCCCAACTGGCTGCAGGTAATTTTGCACAGCGGGATTACCGCCGGCAGCCTGGCCGCTATTCTCCTCAACCTCATCCTGAACGGCAGCATGGCAACAAATGATGTTGCCGCCGGGAAAGGAGTTTCGGGCGACAGCTAGAAGAAAACAAGGAACAGCCTGACTGGATTGGCGTCGCCTGGTGCCCTGGGCGGCACCGGCTTAACGCTGGTTATACAGCAAGGAGCGATTTTTGTGGGGATTATTTTACGCGGTGGCACGATTGTTACCGGCACTGACTGTTACCAGGCCGATATCCGCATTGAGGGGGAGCTTGTCGCCGCTGTTGGCAGTCAGCTGGCGCAGACCGGCGATACCGTACTGGCGGCAGAGGGATATTATATATTCCCGGGCGGCATTGATGCCCATACTCATTTTGACCTGCCTGTTGGCAGACTGTCTACGGCCGATGACTTTACCAGCGGCACCCGGGCCGCTGTCCTGGGTGGTACTACCACCGTTATTGACTATGCCACGCAAGGTAAAGGGGAGACCCTGCAGCAGGGTCTGGCCAACTGGCAGCGGCGGGCCGGCGGCAACTGCTACACCGACTACGGGTTTCACATGGCGATTACCGACTGGAATGAACAGGTTTCCCGGGAACTGCCGTGGCTCAGCCGGGAGGCCGGCGTAGCTTCCGTCAAGCTCTATATGGCTTATAAGCATAGCCTGCAGGTTGACGACAGTGTCTTGTTTCAGGTGCTGGAACAGAGCCGCGACTGCGGGATTCTCACCTGTGTGCACTGTGAGAATGGCGATATTGTCGATAATCTGACCAGGCAGTTGCGCCGGCAGGGCAAAACTGCGCCTTCTTTTCATCCTTTATCCCGGCCGCCACGGGTGGAGCAGGAAGCCGTTAACCGCTTGATGGTGCTGGCCGAAATGGCAGACGCGCCGGTATATGTTGTCCACCTGAGCTGCCGGGAGGCCCTGGCGACGGTAGCAGAGGCCAAAGCCCGGGGTGTCAGGGTGTTTGCCGAAACCTGCCCCCAGTATTTGGTGCTGGATGACAGCGTCTATCAGGACCCTACTTTTGCCTGTGCAAAATTCGTCATGTCGCCGCCGCTTAGAGCCAGGGAAAACCAAGCCGGTTTATGGAACGGACTGAGAACAGGTATTCTGGATACTGTCGCCACCGATCACTGCTCGTTTAATTTCCGCGGGCAGAAAGACCGGGGCCGGGAAGACTTCAGCAAGATTCCCAATGGCATTCCCGGTGTGGAGCACCGGCTGGGGCTTTTGTACACCTATGGTGTCAAAGAGGGCAAGCTGAGCCTCACCCAGTTTGTTGACAAAGTGGCGACCAAGCCGGCCAGGCTCTTTGGGCTTTATCCCCACAAAGGCACCATTGCTCCGGGTTCCCATGCAGATTTAGTGATCTGGGACGAAAAGCGCCGCTTGATCATTGGGGCGGCTGCGCACGCGCACAACGTGGATTACAGTCCCTATGAGGGCATGGTGCAGCAAGGCCAGGCCATTCATGTTTTCCTGCGTGGCCGGCAGGTAGTGAAAGACGGGGTGGCGGCAGCGAAGCCCGAGGGCCGCTACCTCTTCCGTAAACGATTTGTTCCGGGCGGACTATAAGCCTGCCGCTTGCCATGCTAATGAACAGAACTCCTGTGCGCCGTCGGTGCTTCCTTGCCCTTTTCCATTTTGTCTCGCCCTAAAACTAAAATATAACATGGCCATGACACTGGCGGCGTAAGAGGTAGAGATATGCAAGCAAAGGAAAACAAAATAACCGGCGGTATCATTGTTGCTGCCGGCAAAAAAACAGACCCCAGGGTTCTGAGTCCACTATTAAAAATTGGCTCGATCACCGTAGTAAAAAGGATTGTATTAACCTTTCAGCAAGCCGGCATTTCACCGATTGTAATCATTACCGGCTACAAAGCGGAAGAAATCGAACATGATTTAGCTGATTACGGGGTTATCTTTTTACGCAACGAACACTATGAAACTTCCCAAATGTTCGATTCGGCCAAAATTGGTCTGACGTTTCTCCGCGACAAATGCGAGCAGGTCCTGTTCAGCCCGGTTACGGCTGCGCTGTTTACGCCGGCAACCCTGCAGCGAATGCTGGCATGCCGGGCAAAAGTAGTTTTACCGTCTTATCAGGGAAAACCCGGCCATCCTCTTCTGCTTGCCAACGAACTGATTCCGCGACTTTTGGCCTATGACGGCGACCGGGGAATGCGGGGAGCCATACAAAATCTTGGCATTGAAAGCTGCCGGCTGGATACAGACGATGAAGGAATTTGCCGCAATATGGATGATATTGGCCGCTGGGATGCACTGCTAAAGAAACACAGCCAACAGATTCTTCATCCGTTTTTGCGCATAAGCATTGAGAATGAATCCCTGTTTTTTAACTCACGCACCAAGCTGCTTTTAATCTTGATTCAGGATACCCACTCGGTCCGCAGCGCCTGCCGGCATATTGCCCTGTCTTATAGTAAGGCCTGGAATATGATCAACCAGCTGGAACAGGCGTTAGGCTATGCCGTGGTGGCAAGAAAACATGGCGGCAGTAACGGCGGGAAGACGTACTTGACCGCAGAAGGCGCTCAATTTCTGGCGAAGTTCCAGCAGTTTGAAGAAAACGTGCGGCAGTATGCGAAAAATGAGTTTGACAGATGGTTTATAAACCGCACGTTTCTATAGGCCAGTCCTTTGCCGGCAATTTGCCCGAAAACAATGTCCCTGTCCCCGTGTTTCTCCCGGCAAGCTGGTTGCAGGCCGGAGAGGGCGAATATGGTTTGGCGCTGGCGCAAGTTCTTTTGACAAAGAATTTGCCGAAAAATCAGTCTTCATTTTATAATGGTTTTAACACAAAGTTGTTGAAATATTATGAAACAGGAAGTTGTTCTGTTTAACATAAAACTCAACTCTTGTTACTTCAGGTCTGGGAGGTGCGATATGGAGAAGATTAGTGAATCAACCAGGAAAAAAGATCATGCAGCCAAGATCAGCGGCCGCGCTCTGTATGTGGATGATCATGTGCCAGACGGTATGCTCTGCGGCAAACTATTGCACTCCACCAGGGCGAAAGCCCGCATCGCCGCTGTTCGCCTGCCGTCATTGCCTGCAGGGTATTTGGTTGTGGACAGGAACGATGTACCCGGCATAAACCGTGTTCACATTGTGCAGGATGATACGCCGGTGTTTGCCGAGGCGACGGTGGAGTATGCCGGTGAGCCGATTTTGATGGTGGTCGGTCCGGTAGGCACGGAAGTGGAACGGATTCTGCGGGCGATTGTTGTGGTATATGAAGAACAGGAGCCAGTCCTGGATATGCGCCAAGCCGATGAGGTTTTTTTCAACTACAATTATGCCCAGGGCGATATCGACAAGGCGCTGGCCGAGGCCGACCTGGTGTTAACCGAGACCTTTCAGACCGGCTACCAGGAACAGGCTTATCTGGAAACCCAGGGAATCATCGCCGATCCCCGGGACGGACGGATGACGGTCCGCGGGTCGATGCAATGCCCTTACTATGTGCACGGCGCGGTTGCCAAAGCCCTGGGCTGCGGCGCCCAGGCCGTCCGGGTTGTTCAGGATGTCACCGGCGGCGGGTTTGGCGGTAAGGAAGCCTTTCCCTCCATCCTGGCCTGCCAGGTGGCGGTGGCTGCCAGGAAAGCCAACAAGCCGGTTAAGGTGATTTACGGCCGGCGGGAGGACATGGCGTTTACTTCCAAGCGCCACCCGTCCCTCTGTACCTACAAGGTCGCTATTAAACACGGTGAAATTACCGGTATGGATATTGAGGTGCTATACAACAGCGGCGCCTATACCACTCTGTCGCCGGTTGTGCTGCAGCGGGGCCTGATTTGCGCCAGCGGGGTATACCGCATTGATAACCTGCGCGTTGCCGGCCGGGCCGTCAGGACCAATACCGTGCCGGCCGGCGCCTACCGCGGCTTTGGCGCGCCGCAGACCTTCTTTGCGGCCGAAATGATGATGGCGCACGTGGCCCGCGAACTGGGAGTGGATTCACTGGCCCTGAAAGAAAAATATATGGTGCGGCAGGGAGACGCTACCTCTACCGGCGGCAGATATCATTTCCCGGTACCGCTGCCGGCGATGATTGCGCGGCTGGATGAGCTTACCGGCTACCGGGCAAAACACCGGCGGTATCAAGCACAAACCGGACGCTGCCGCAAGGGCATTGGCCTGTCGCTGTTCTTCCACGGCTGCGGCTTTACCGGCAGCGGCGAGCGGGACTATATCAAGGCGGTGGTGCAGCTGCGGAAAAACACCGACGATACGGTTGAGGTGCTGGCCAGTAATACCGATATCGGCCAGGGCTTGAAAACAACCTTCTGCAAAATTGTCGCCGATACGCTGGGGATCGGGTTTGACCGGGTATATATTGACAACCCGGATACCGACCGGGTGCCCGACTCCGGGCCGACTGTCGCCAGCCGGTCGCTGATGATCGTGGGGGGACTGCTGCAGCGGGCGGCCGGGAAACTTAAAGCCGGCTGGCGTGCCGGCGAGGAACAAGTCATTGAGGAACATTATGTGCAGCCTGATTTTGTCATTCCGTTTGATCTGGAAAAGTTTACCGGCGATGCTTACCCAACCTATTCCTGGTCTGTTAATGTCATTGAACTGGAGGTGGATAGGCTCACTGGCACCCATAAAATCATTGGCGCCTGGGGTATTTATGATGTCGGCGTGCCCATTGACCTGAATATTCTGCACGGACAGATGCAGGGCGGCCTGCTGCAGGGAATGGGCTACGCCTCAATGGAGCAAATGGAGTATAATGCTAAAGGCCTGATCCGGAATAACAGCTACAGTGATTATATTGTGCCTACGGCCATGGATGTTCCCCCCCTGGTCACCGAATTTATCAATAATCCGTACCCTTATGGCCCTTACGGCGCGAAAGGAGCCGGCGAACTGCCGGTTGTCGGGGTTGCGCCGGCCTATATTGCCGCCTTGGAAAATGCCCTGGGGGTCAAAATAAATAAAATACCGTTTACCCCGGAAGATACCATGAGAGTCTTGCAGGAGGTGGAGCATAATGATTCAATTCATTCTTAACGGCCAGGAGGTCTCCTCTACTGCCAAAGCCAATGTCCGGTTGCTTGACGTACTGCGGCAGGAGTTTGCCCTCACCGGTGTAAAATGCGGCTGCCGGGAAGGGGAATGCGGCGCCTGTTCGGTTATTCTTGACGGCCGGCTGGTTAACTCCTGTATGGTAGCCCTGGGGCATGTTGCCGGCAGTACGGTGATGACCATCGAAGGGTATCGCGCCACAGCGCGTTTTGCCGCGCTGGATAAAGCCTATGCAGCAGTCAGCGCGGTCCAGTGCGGTTTTTGCATTCCCGGCATGCTGCTGGCGTCCGAATGCATTCTGGCCCGCAATCCCCGGCCCGCCGAAGCGGAGATAAGGGCCGGTATTGCCGGCAATCTTTGCCGCTGCACCGGCTATCATGCCATCGTCGAAGCCATCGGCATCGCCGCCAGGGAGGGAAAAGGCTTATGGTAAACGGGTATCAGGCGGCATCTTTGCCGGCGGCACTGGCCATTCTGGGCCGGGACACCACCATCGTGCCTTATGGCGGCGGGACCGATCTGATGATTGAAGCCGATGAGAACGCCACCTATTTGTTTCTCAGCAAAATTCCCGAATTGAAAAAGATTTCCGAGGATGCCGGCTATATCCGTCTCGGAGCGGCCTGCACCTTTACGGAAATCCTGGAAAGTGAACTGGCTCCGCCCCTGTTAAAAACAGCCGTATCCCAGATTGCCGCACCGGCCATCCGCAACCTTGGCACCATTGGCGGCAATATTTGCAACGGCTCGCCCAAGGCGGACAGTGCTTTAATTTTTGTGGCCACAGACGCCAAACTGCGTCTTGTCAGCCACCGGGGCGAACGGGTGCTGCCCATTGCCGAGTTCTATCTTGGCCGGAAGCAGACGGCGCTGGCGGCGGATGAGCTGTTGGCGGAAGTGCTTATGAAAAAGGACGGCCTTGGCAACTATTACTATAAAAAGGTAGGCGCCAGAGAGGCGCTGGCCATTTCCCGGGTATCCTTCGCGGCGGTTCTGGATGTGGCCGGGGATAAAATTGCCGGCTGTATGACGGCCTTCGGCGCCGTCAGTGACGTTATCATCAAACGGCCGGAGCTTGACGCCATGCTGATCGGTAAAACGCTGGCCGAGGCCAGGACCGCTAAGGCCGCGTACCTTGCCGCCTACGATCAGGCCATTGTCCCCATCGAAGGCAGAATCTCGGCCGCCTACAGAAAGGCGGTCTGTATGAATCTGCTGCGGGACTTTCTGGCGAGCAACGGCATCTGACGGCAGCAGCGCGGCCCAGGCCGCCGGGAGGAGGCGCACCCTGCCGGCGGCGTAACAATTGAATAATTTAAAAAGATTCTTGTATATTATTGACGATAGGGGTCAAGAGTTTCTACCAGGTTGCCGTAAATAACCTGACTATAGGAATAGGTATTTGTTGTGCCTATTTTTCATAGTCAGGTTATTTTTGTCCTGATGGAAAGGTTACCTTTCCCTGGATAAGGGCAACATCGGCTTCCGCTTTCGCCCAAGGCTTCGGTGCCAGCCGTGTTTTCTTTATGCGGACAGGATACAGTGCTTGGCGTATACAGGCGGCAGCGGCCTTACGCCTTCGCCACAGGTTCGCGGTTTGGACAAAATTTATTCCTGGATAGGAGCTAAAAAATTATTATAAGGGAGAGGGTTTATTATGCTGGAACCAGAAATGGAAAAAACATACCGTGACAATGGATTTTTAGACCGGCATTTCCAGTTATCACCGCGGGGAACCACTCTGAAAATAGAAATCATGGCCGGGTTAACTACTTTTATTGCCATGGCGTATTTGATTTTTGTAATTCCCGGTCAGTTTCTGATTGCCGCCGGCATACCGCCGGCCAGCGCCACGGCGGCGACAATCCTGTCCACCGCTGTGGCCACGTTACTGATGGGCGTCTATGCCAATCTGCCGATTGCGATGGGCCCGGGCCTGGGGCTTGGTGCTGTTTTCACTTTTGTTATGGTCGGCAGCATGGGCTTAAGCTGGCAAACGGCGCTAGGTGCGGTTTTTATTTCCGGGGTGCTGTTCTTTATTTTAGCAATCACCAATATAACAAAAGCAATTATTGCGGCGATTCCCCCGCTGCTAAAATCGGCCATCGGCGTTGGCCTGGGCTTGTTTATTGCCTTTATTGGCTTTAAAAGCGCCGGGCTCATTGTCCCGGCGCCGGGAACTATTTTAACCTTAGGCAGCTTAAAGCAGCCCGGCGTTTTACTGGCGGTAATCGGTTTAATCATAACCAGCCTGTTAATGGCCAAAAATATAAAGGGTGCTTTTCTGCTGGGCATCTTAGCCACAACCGTCATCGGTATGTTTATGGGGGTTACCAAGGTGCCGGCCGGTATGAGCGACATCATTTCGTTGGTGCCGCCAATGCCGGCCGACACGCTTGGCCAGCTGGACATTGGCGCGGCTATAGGGTATGGGCTGGTATCCATTATTTTCACCATTACCATTGTCGATTTATTTGACAATATCGGCACGCTGATAGCCATCTCCGGCAAGGCCGGATTACTTGATAAGGATAACAATCTGCCGGATATTAATAAAGCCTTGCTGGCCGGTTCTGCGGCCACAATGATCGGCGGCCTGTTCGGGTCCTGCACGGTCACCTCCTATATCGAAAGTGCCGCCGGTGTGGCGGCAGGCGGGAAAACAGGGTTAACTTCAGTAACTACCGGCGTACTGTTTTTGGCTACTTTATTCTTAACGCCGCTGGCGGGCTTGGTCCCCGGCGCGGCCACGGCACCGGTCTTAATCATCATCGGCGCGTTAATGATCGGGGAAATTACCCGCATTGATTTCACCGACTTCACCAATGCCTTGCCGGCGTTTCTCACGATTATCCTTATGCCTCTGACCTGCAGTATTGTGGAAGGTATGGCGTTCGGGTTCATTGCGTTTACCCTGCTTAAGCTTGCCACCGGCAGAACCAGGGAGATCCATCCCCTGATGTATGGCCTGGCAGTTATTTTCGCTGTGCATTTATATATGAAATAAGCAGCAAAATGAATGCTTGCATTGTATAAGCTGAAAGGAATTGATTGGTTTGGGCAACAACAGCAAAATTATAAAAGGTAATTTTATTTTCACTCCCGGTTTTGGCGAGTTAAAAATTGCCGCCGCTAGCTTTATCGTTATTGAGGGGAAACGCGTTAAAGGGCTTTATCGCCAACTGCCGGCCGGGTATGAGGGCAGCCTGGTAACCGATTACCAAGATAAGCTGATCATTCCCGGCTTGGTCGATTTGCATGCCCATGCGCCGCAGTTTGCCAACAGGGGTATGGGACTTGACCTGGAGCTTATTCCCTGGCTGGAACAATATACTTTTCCCGAAGAAGCGAAATATAACGATGTAGTTTATGCGGCCGGGGTTTATAAAAAATTTGTGCGGGAGCTCTGGCAGTGGGGCACAACGCGGGCGGTACTGTTCGGCACCATTCATAAAGCAGCGACAACCCGGTTAATGGCGTTGCTCGCCCAGGCGGGGCTGGGCGGTTATGTCGGCAAAGTCAATATGGACAGGAATTCGCCGGCTGCTCTCAGCGAAACAACCGCACAATCCCTGGCTGATACCGAGGCTTTTATCCAAGATACCATTGACCGGTATGAACTGGTAAAGCCGATTGTAACCCCGCGCTTTGTTCCCAGCTGCACACCGGCATTGATGAGCGGTATTGCCGGGCTGGCCCAAAAGTATAATCTGCCGGTTCAGTCGCATTTGGCGGAAAATACCCGGGAAATTGCCTGGGTCCGGGAGTTGCACCCCGAATGCCCCCACTATGCCGGTGTCTATCATAAATTTGGCTTATTTGGCCAACAGCCGACCATAATGGCCCATTGTATCCATAATGATGCCGCCGAGCTGGCGCTGATGGCCAAAAACAAAGTGTATATGGCCCATTGCCCCTATTCCAATACTAACTTAGCCAGCGGCCTGGCGCCGGTCAGAAGGTGCATTGACAGCGGCATACCCGTGGGCCTGGGTTCCGACATAGCCGGCGGCCATGAGGTATCGATCGCCAAAGTTATGGCCATGGCGGTGCAGGTTTCCAAACTGAAGTGGCTAATAAGCGGCAGGCAGGAGCCGTTCTTCACCATCCCGGAAGTCTTGTATCTGGCCACCAAAGGCGGCGGCAGCTTTTTCGGCCAAGTGGGCAGCTTTGAAGAAGGCTATGAGTTCGACGCCCTGGTTATTGACGACAGCAGCCTGGCGGTTGCGGCCGGCAATCCGTTCACCCTGGCAGACAGGCTGAGCCGGTTCATTTATATTGGCAATGATAAAAATATTATCGCCAGATATGTAGCCGGCCGGAAAATTGAGGAGCCGCAATTTTAGGGCCGGGCTGAAAGCCGCGCAGCGGGGGACGGCAGCGATTTGGTTATAAGTAATTGCGGTTCTATAAGATACACTGCAACAATAAAATGCGCCGGCACCTGATGGCGGCGTCTGTCCGGCAAGTATTGCAAGCTGCATTTCAATTGAAATGCAGCTTGCAATGTCAGTGCGGTTGAAAATGTTACCGGCAAGCCGCGCCGCCCGGGGGAAAAGCCCCTCAATACAAGGTTTCTCGGCTATTTTTGCCTGGGAAGGGGCGGGATTTTGCTAAATGGCACGATAATTGCAAGTTTAATTTAACACAGAAGGTATTGGCAGCCTAGCCGGTTTGGGGGGGAACTGACGCCGGCCGGATGTCGGCAAAGCGAAGAGAACTGTCCGGTGGGGGGCAATGCCCGCGCCGCCAGCCGGTCGGATTAAGCCGGTTCGGCTGTGCATTATTAATTTGATAAGGCAGCAAGCTGGGACACAGCCCGGCGATTACCAACAAATTCGTTTTGTAAGGAAAAACACAGAAGAACTTTGTCTTATCAAAATGATAAAAAATATCAAAATGATAAAAAAACTCTTTTCGCTGCCAGGGAACGATTCTCTTGCTGTTTAAACCGGGAGTGACTATGAATAAATTAATCGTTATCAAAGGCGGCGGTGATCTTGCCACCGGCATTGCCCACCGTCTCTATAAGAGCAGGTTTAACATTGTAATAACGGAATTGCCGCGGCCCACGGTTGTCCGGCGTACGGTTGCCTTCGCCCAGGCCGTGGTGGACGGGGAAGCAGTGGTGGAAGGCGTGACGGCCCGCCGGGTAACGGCCGAGGCTATCGGGCCGACCCTGGCTGCGGGCTGTATTCCGGTCGTTGTTGATGCGGTTGCCAGGTATGTGTCCGTGCTCCGGCCACAGGCCGTGGTCGACGCCATTATTGCCAAACGCAATACCGGCACTATGCTTACGGACGCGCCTGTGGTCATTGGGGTTGGGCCAGGTTTTACCGCGCCCGTCGACGTGCATGCCGTAATTGAGACTATGCGCGGTCATGACCTGGGCCGGGTAATCTATCAAAAAACTGCCATTGCCAACACCGGTATTCCCGGTGAGGTTGGCGGCTATACGCGGGAACGGCTGATAAAGGCGCCGGTTGCTGGTGAATTTACCGGCTGCCGGGAAATCGGGGCTACGGTTCAGGCCGGTGAAATTGTCGGTTATGTGGGGGGAGTGCCGGTAGCGGTTGCTATTACCGGTGTGCTGCGGGGACTCATTCAAAGCGGCCTGACGGTTACCAAGGGTTTAAAAATCGGCGATGTTGACCCGCGCTGCCGCCCGGAACATTGCTATACCGTTTCCGATAAGGCCCGGGCCATTGGCGGCGGGGTGCTGGAAGCCTTACTGCATCTGGGGGCGAGTCCATGAGTACGGATATCTTTACTAAACCTGACCAGCCCTTCTGCCAGGGAAAAAGAGGCGGTCGCCGGGTAGCTCTACCTCCACAGCGACCGCCGGTTTTTATTATTGTCTAAGAATTGTATAGGTGCTTAAGGTTGTACCGTTTTGATCAACAAAGGTGATCGTAATTGGATTATTGAAATTAAGGGACACGCGGTCAAGGGGGATGACGTCATTGGTTTGGGTTGCTGTCAGCCGGTTGTTGGTCAGCGGGCTTTTGGTTCTGACCGTAACTCTGAGATCATTGCCAGTCTGGACAACCTTTTCAATGCCGATGCCATACCCTTTGTCAGCCACCGAACCTATATGAGCATAAAGTGCAAATTGCCGGCCAAAATCAACCGATTCGACTTTATCAATAATGATATCGGGAACTTCTTCAATATCGGGGGATGCCGGGTTGGCAAGCAGGACCCCGAATTTTATGTCGGCCGGATAGGTGCTTTGATTCCAGGCCCAGCCAGAGAAGTTGTTGTTCGCATAGAGTGTTTGCTCTTTCGCAACAACTACCGGTCCGACAGTGCCCACGGCGCCATACATGCTGGCCGGGCGGTAGGTGGCCGGATATTTACTGTTACCAATACCGCGAATGGTGGTAATCACCCATTTGCCACTGTTTTTTTCCAGGTCGACCTTAAAGGTCTGACCGCTGGTTTTTACCTGGACAATAGCTTTGCTGCCGGTAACCGATAACAAGCTGAAGGAGTCATGATAGCTGTCAAAGCCGAACCGGCTGGCATTAGCCCGGACTACATCCACCGGGTCGCCGCCGCGAATAACGCCACTGCTGATTTCTTTTACACTGATAATTTTCCACGTATTCTTATCTTTGGTTAACCGAACGCTAAAGGTTTTACCGTTGGCCTTACGGACTGAAACGACGGCTGACCTGTCACTGCTTGATTGCAGGGAAAACTGGTCGCGCCTGGCATCGAAGCCGTATTTGGCTGCAGCTGCTTTAACCGCTGCCACCGGGGAGCCGGCAATATTCTGATTGTCTCCGGGGCGTTCTTTATCACGGTCTTTGTTGCGGTCCTTGTCACGCTCTGTGCCCCTGTCATTAGTACGGTCCTGCACCGGTTTTTTGGTAGTATCAGTATCCGGGCTGGGGGAAGCCGCCTCAGTTGCCGGAGCCGGCGAAGCAACTATCGTTTTCTCAGCAGCCTGAACCTTGGAGATGGGGAGACCAGGCAACAGAGCCGAGGATACAACGGCGGCACCGGCAAGGGCAGCCACTAGACGTTTGTATTTGCGCCTGGCAATTTTTCTGCGGCTGGTGGACATGTTGTTTTCTCCTTTCGTTTACCAAGGTTGAGTTTTTGTTAGTATCTGCAAAAATAAGTCATTGCAACCGCGGCAGTTTATGGCTGTTTAACCATAAAAATAATAAAAAGCACCAGCCGGCCACAACCAAGCGTGAAAAAGGAGTTTTAACAAAACCAGAAGAAGCATGGGGACGTTCATTTTGCTTCGGCGGACTGTTCCTTTTGCGAAGCAAAAAGAACGTCCCCGTGCTTCTGCAAAACCAGTGTAAAGGCCGGGTAGCTGCAAAATTGCTGAAGCGGCAGCGGCGGCGGAGCTTTGGCTGTAGGTTTAGCCAAGTCAGGAGCGGTAAAAGCTTATTGGAAACTGTCCACTGATTGTGATATACTAATATTTGGATAAAACGTATAGAAAGAGAGTGAGTATATGAAAAAATATCTGGTAGCCTTTGCGGTGATGGTTATGTGTCTGGTTTTGCTGGCTGCCGGCTGTGCCGGCAGCAATGCCGCTTTGCCTAATCAGCCGGAGACCAGCCCCAAGCCGGCGCCGCCGGCAGCCGAAACGGCCAGCACCAAAAACAGTGTGGCGCTCTTTGAAACCTCACAGGGCAGCTTCCGCATTGAATTGTTTGAAGATAAAGCGCCGCTTACCACGAAAAATTTTATTACCCTTGTCAATAAAGGCTATTACAACGGGCTGATTTTCCACCGGGTCATTGCGGATTTTATGATCCAGGGCGGCGATCCTAAAGGCAATGGAACCGGCGGGCCCGGTTACACCATCCCGGATGAATTCCACCGGGACCTCAAGCATAATGAAGGGGTTATTTCCATGGCCAACGCCGGTCCCAATACCGGCGGGTCCCAGTTCTTTATTACTTTAAAGGCGACGCCGTGGCTGGATAATAAGCATGCCGTGTTTGGCAAGGTCGTGGACGGGCTGGATGTCGTCCACGCGATTGGCAAGGTCAAAACCGGTGCTCAGGATAAGCCGGTGGAGGATGTTGTCATTACAAAGATTACAATTGAGCCAGGTAAATAAAGCGGTACTGTGACGTGCCGCCGTAGGGCGAAAACCGTAACAGCTTATATAGTACGGACGGGAGGGGAACCTGATGGAACTGACAACAATTGACCAGGCCATAGCCGGCTTTGTCGATGAAACGGCCCTGAATGCCGCGGCCGAAATCGGGCTGGGAAAAATCTTTGACCAGCCGTTGGTTGGCGTAGCCAGTGCCACCGATGTATTATTTGAAAACCTGCAAGCAGCAGACATTGTCGGTCCCCAGCATTTACTGCCCCGGGACTGGCTGGCCGGCGCCCAGTCGGTTATCACCTATTTTCTCCCGTTTACCCAGGCTGTGCGGGTGGCTAACAGGCAGGGGGATCAGCCGGCCGTCGAATGGCTGTATGCGCGGATTGAGGGCGAGCTTGTCAATAATGCCGTACGCCGGTTTTTAGTGGCTTGGTTTGCCAAGGCCGGTTACCAGGCGGTGGCGCCGGGGCTTGACGCCCGGTTTGCGGTAGTCAGCCGCAAGAGCAACTGGTCGGAGCGGCATGTGGCCTTTGTCGCCGGGCTGGGCACTTTTAGCCTGAACAGGTCCTTTATCACCCAGGCCGGGGCAGCCGGCCGGCTGGGCAGTGTTATTGTCACCGCCCCTGTGCAGGCCACACCCCGTAAGTATCAAAGGCATGATGAGTACTGCAGCAAATGTGGCGCCTGTATCCGGCGCTGCCCGCCGCAGGCCATCGATAACACCGGCAAAAATAATGATCTTTGTGCCGCGTTTCTTGATCGTACCGCCGAACGGTACAAACCCCGTTACGGCTGTGGCAAATGTCAGACCGCGGTACCGTGCGAAGCAGGCGTACCGGTCTGACAGGCTCATTAAAAATTTTCCTGTGTCCGGGGCCGGGTAAACCGCCGGCTGTGACTGGGGGCGCGCCCCGGACATTGCCGGCAGGCAGCTGAAATAGACGCTAACTTTACTTGCAATTCCCCGCAAACAGGCTATAATTAGAAATAGGTGGAAATTAAAAGTCGCCGTGACCTGAAAGTGTTGGAAGCACTTCCAGGCCCGCGCAAGGTGAACACGCACCTACACGTAACAGCCAAGCTGTCCACGACGACATTTCTATTATACACCGCGTTTCTGCCCCAGCACAAGCAGGGGGACGCGGGTATAAGAAGGGACGTTGCCGGCGGCGCCGGGCTGTTAGTGCGACCGATGCAGCAAATCATTCCTTCTCTCCTCAGCCAATGGGCAGCAGCAGGGCCAGCCCTGACTTACCGGTTTGACCGCCTTGCTGCCCCGGCCGGGTATAGCCGGCTTATTTGGTATTGGGGCTGTAGCAGTTATCGAAGCAGAACGCATGTGTAGGGTAAAGCCTGCGCCTGCGTTCTTTTAATTTCCCCCTGTAAACAGCCGGCGGCAGGGCCTGCAGCCTTCTGCCCCGGCCTAAGTATAGGGGGGATAAAATTGTTTGACCAACAAAGAACCCGGCTCCGGCCAGCGCTGCCCGCCGCCCGGCCGGCCGTCCCGCCGGCTGCCGGTGCCGTCCCCGGGGCGGCCAGACGGGTGGGGTTATGCTGACAAGGCTGTTAAGCCAGGCTTTCGACCAGTACGTGTTTACCAGGGTGGACCAGATCCTCAACCTGGCCGGCACTCAGGATGCCGGCTACAGTAAAACCGCCGCCGAGGTCAGTGCCGCTCTGGACAAGCTGCTGGTACTGGCCCGGGCCCTGAAGGCCCAGCAGCCGGAAATGACCGGTTTGGTCATGGATTTCGAGGCTTGGGCGGCGCTGGAGTCCGGGCAGGCGGCGGAAATTGCCTACCGGCAGGGGCTGCGGGACAGCAGCCAGGTCCGCCGGGAGTTTATGACCTGCCTGCAGCAGTATGATTGAAGCAGCTTGCTGCAAGCCGGTCTGTTTTCTCTGGGGGCTCGCTTAGCGCGGCAGCCCCCTGCTTATTTACGGCGCTTTCTATTTTCCGGAGCATGAAAGGGCCGGGGCTGAACCCTCTGGCACAAAGCCGGGTATGGAGGGCCGCCGGTGTAAAAATTTTTGTCTCTGATAAAAGAACAAAATCGTAAGAGATATGCCGTAAATCCGAGAAATACAGTACAAATATTCAGGCCCTTGATCAAAACGGCACTTTTTATTACTTCCAAACTTTAATGTATTAAAGTAGAATAGAGATGCAATTAATAAAAAGAGTGGGGGAATACAGCATGAAAAAATTAGTGGCCGCCATGCTGGCATTGGTGTTCGCAGGTATGTTGATAGCCGGGTGCGGGAGTGGCGACAGGAAAAAAATTGTGGTTGGTCTTGATGATAATTTCCCGCCCATGGGATTCCGTGACGATAACCATAATATTACCGGCTTTGATGTGGATATGGCGAAAGAGGCTTTCCAGCGCCTGGACCTGGCAGTAGAATTTAAGCCTATTGACTGGGGCAGCAAGGAGGCTGAGCTGAGCGGCAAGCGGGTGGATGTGCTGTGGAACGGTCTTACAATCACGGAAAAGCGCCGGGAAAACATTCTGTTTACCAAAGCCTATATGGAAAACCGCCAGATTATTGTTGTGGCGGCCGGTTCGCCGGTAAAAACCAAGGCTGACCTGGCCGGCCGGGTTGTTGGCGCCCAGGAAGGCAGCAGCAGTATTGATGCCATTGAAAAAGATGCGGCTACGCTGGCCACCTTCAAAGAGCTCAAAACGTTTGGTGACAATGTGGCCGCCTTGATGGATCTAAAGACCGGCCGCCTGGATGCGGTGGTGGTGGATGAAGTTGTCGGTCGTTATTACATAGCCAAAAAACCTGGCGAATATGCCATCCTGACGGAAAACTTCGGCTCCGAGGAGTATGGCGTGGGTATGCGCAAAGATGATACGGAGCTTCTGAACAAGCTGCAGCAAGCCCTGGATGAGATGAAACAGGACGGCACGGCGGCCAAGATTTCCCGGCAGTGGTTTGGCGAAGATATTGTAAAATAAGGAAGAAGTAAATGGATTATATACTGGGCATTTTACCGTCGCTGCTGGCTGGCACCGTTGTGACCCTGCAGATGTTTTTTGCCACAATCATCCTGGCGCTGCCGCTGGGCCTGCTGCTGGCCCTGGCCCGTATTTCCCGTTGGCGGGCGCTGAGCGGCGCCGTGGGGGTATACATCTGGCTGTTTAGAGGGACACCGCTGATGCTGCAGCTGTTGTTTATCTATTTTGGCCTGCCGTTCCTGCCCTACATTGGCGTCCGGCTGCCAGACTTTCCGGCGGCGCTGCTGGCGTTTGTGCTCAACTACGCGGCCTATTTTGCGGAAATATTCCGCGCCGGCATTCAGTCTATCGACCGCGGTCAATACGAAGGGGCCAGGGTTTTGGGGATGACTTATATCCAGACCATGCGCCGCATTGTGCTGCCGCAGGTGATAAAAAGAGTGCTGCCGCCGGTCAGCAATGAGACGATCACGCTGGTTAAAGATACCTCCCTGATTTATGTATTAGCGATGAATGATCTGCTGCGGACAACCCGGGCCCTTGTCCAGCGGGATTTCAACACCACGCCGTTCATTGTGGCCGCCGTGTTTTATCTGCTAATGACCCTGGCCCTGACCTGGATATTCCAAAAACTTGAACAAAAGTATGCTGTATATGACGAGTAGGAGCAGCCCCATGAATATGATACATGCCATCGGCATTCAGAAAAAATTTAATCACCTGGAGGTAGTAAAAGGCATCTCGCTTACGGTGGCCCAGGGTGAGGTTGTTGCCATTATCGGCCCTTCCGGCTCCGGCAAGAGTACTTTTCTGCGCTGTCTGAACCGCCTGGAAACCATTGACCGGGGGTTTATTGAGATTGCCGGCGATGTGCTGGCTGCCAGTGATGAGCCTGACGGGAAAGTCCGCTATGCCGCGGAAGCCGACGCCAGGCGGATCTGCCGCCGGATGGGGATGGTATTTCAGCAGTTTAACCTGTTTCCCCATCTTACGGTACTGGAGAATCTTATCGAAGCCCCGCTTACCGTCAAGGGCGTCAGGCGCGAGGACATTGTCCCCCAGGCCGAGGAGCTGTTGGGCAAGGTAGGGCTGGCGGACAAGCGGGACGTGTATCCTTCCCGCCTGTCAGGGGGGCAGAAGCAGCGGGTGGCCATTGCCCGGGCCCTGGCGATGAACCCGGATATTATGCTGTTTGACGAACCCACCTCCGCCCTGGACCCGGAACTGACAGGCGAGGTCTTAAAAGCCATGCGCCGGCTGGCCCAGGAGCATATGACGATGATTGTTGTTACCCATGAGATGGCCTTTGCCCGAGAAGTGGCCAACCGTGTGATTTTCATGGATAATGGCGAGATTGTTGAGCAGGGGCCGCCGGCAGCACTCTTTGGTGCCCCCGCGCAGCCCCGGACGCAGACTTTTTTACAGAGAATGCTATAGCGCCCGGCGGGTGCTGAACAGGGATTCAGTACCCGCCGGGTTGACGGAAATGAGCTAAAGCCGCAACGGGCCGGAAGCGCGGGGACGTTCTTTTTGCTTCGCAAGAGAAGCAAAAAGAACGTCCCCATGCTTCCGGCCCCTGCGGCAGTAATTTGCTTTTGACAGCAGGGGAGCCTTTGGGATAAAATAAAGAGGTATTTGTTAAATAGCATGAGGAGTTTATAATGAGCGTTTTAACTGTTGAAAATGTATCCCATGGCTTTGGCGCCCGCACCATTCTTACCGAGGCTTCCTTCCGGTTGTTAAAAGGGGAACATGTCGGCCTGATCGGCGCTAACGGTGAAGGGAAATCAACCTTCTTAAATATTATTACCGGCCAGCTGGCACCTGATGAAGGCAAGGTCGAGTGGTCCAACCGGGTGACGGTGGGGTATCTTGACCAGCACTCGGTCCTGACGAAAGGGAAAACGATCCGGGCTGTGCTGCGGGAAGCTTTTCAGAATATGTTTGACCTTGAGGCCGAGATGCTGGGGTTATATGATAAAATGGGTGATGCGACCGAGGCCGAAGTGGATAAGATGATGGCCGAAGTCGGCGAACTGCAGGATATGCTCGAACACGGCGGCTTTTATGTCCTTGATGCCAAGATTGAGGAAGTAGCCAATGGTTTGGGCTTGGGCGATATCGGCCTGGACCGGGATGTGGCCGACCTGAGCGGCGGACAGCGGACGAAAGTGCTGTTGACCAAATTGCTGCTCCAGAATCCCACCATCCTGATTCTGGACGAACCGACGAATTACCTTGACTTTGAACATATTGAATGGCTGAAAAAATATCTGAAAGGCTATGAAAATAGCTTTATTCTTGTATCTCACGATATTCCGTTTTTAAATGAGGTTGTCAATGTTATTTATCATGTCGAAAACGCCGTACTAACCCGCTATACCGGTGACTATGAGCAATTCCAGCAGCTGTATGCGGTAAGAAAAAGCCAGGAAACCCGGGCTTATGAGCGGCAGCAGCAGGAGGTTGACCGGCTGGAGGATTTTATTGCCCGGAACAAGGCCCGGGTTGCGACCAGAGGGATGGCCAACAGCCGTCAAAAGCGCCTGGAGAAAATGGAGATCCTGGAAAAACCGCGGGAAAAACCCAAACCCACATTCCAGTTCCGCGAAGCCCGGACGCCCAGCCGGTTTATTGTGGAGGCCAGGGAGCTGGTGTTAGGCTATGATGAACCACTGACCAACCCTGTGGACATTGTGCTGGAACGCGGGCAGAAAGTAGCCATCAGGGGGGTCAATGGCCTGGGAAAATCAACCCTGCTGAAGACGCTGCTGGGTTTTATCCAGCCGGTAGCCGGTAAGGTGAGCCTGGGGGACTATCTGCATTCAGGCTACTTTGAGCAGGAATCGGGCCGTAACAACAGCCGGACGGCGATGGAAGAGGTCTGGGATGAGTTTCCCGGCCTGACGAATTTTGAGGTCCGGGCGGCGCTGGCCCGCTGCGGCCTCACTAACGAGCATATTACCAGCCAGATGATGGTGTTAAGCGGCGGGGAAAATGCCAAAGTCCGTTTATGCAAGCTGATGCTTAAGGAGGTAAACTGGCTGGTCCTGGACGAGCCGACCAACCATCTGGATGTTGAGGCCAAAGCCGAGCTGAAACGGGCGTTGCTTGCGTTTAAAGGCACGGTTCTGCTTGTTTCCCATGAGCCGGATTTCTATGAAGACTGGGTAACTGCCGTCTGGAATGTCGAGAACTGGACCACTAAAATCGTATAGCCGGCAAGCCGCCGGTTTGGTGATTGGCTGTAAATATTGCCCACAATGCTTGGCCGGCGGCGGCTGGCGCGGGTAGGACCCGGTAAAAACAGAACCTGATCGGGTTCTGTTTTTTTATCGTGATAGAAAGTATAACTTTCCCTGGTTAAGAGCAGCACCGGCTTACGCTTTCGCCCAAGGCTCGGCGCAAGCCGTGTTTTCTTACCCCAGCAGAGTTTATAAAGAATTCGTTGCTATTAGCTAAGGGCTAACCCTGCAGCGCACAGGCGGCTTCTGCCGGCGTCCTAAAGGACTGTGGATAAGCCAAGTTTTTCTTATATCCCTGATTGTTCGCTTTTCTGGGGATAGAGTCAGGTGTATCATAATTTTGCTTAAACAGCCTTTCATTACAAATAACAGCAAATTATGATAGAATATTGACGAAAAATGATAAATATAAACGATAAATGTCGATTGACGATAGAAAACCAGGTTTTCACTTTACCACCTATGTGATATAATTCGAAACGTATTCGTGAAATAAACCGAACGTTCGGCAGTGGAGTGTGAAAATTGTTCACGTTGCTTAACATAGCGCAACCAGATACGCAGCAAGAGGCTTACCGGCTGCTGACTGCCAAAAAGAGTAACGTCATCCTTGGCGGCTGCGCCTGGCTCCGGCTGGGTTCGCAGACGATTCACACCGGGGTGGATTTATCTAAACTTGGCTTGAATTTTATTAAAGAATATGATACTTATTTTGAAATCGGGGCCATGACCAGTTTGCGTGATATTGAGACCAGCGTGGCCCTCAACCGGTGGTTTAGCGGTATCCTGGCCAAGTCGGTGCAGAGCATTATCGGCGTGCAGTTCCGTAATGTCGCCACCGTTGGCGCCTCGGTGTTTGCCCGCTATGGTTTTTCCGATTTTCTCACCGCCCTGCTGGCCCTTGATACGGAGATTGAACTCTATCAGGGCGGGCGCCTGACGCTGGCCGCATTTGTCGATATGCCCAGAAACAAGGACCTGTTAGTTAAAGTAATTATTCATAAGACAAGCCGTACGGCCGCCTATCTGGCCCTGCGGAACTCGCAAAGTGATTTTCCGGTGCTGACTGTTGCCGTTTCCCGCCTTGACGGGGCTTGGAAAATTGCCGTTGGTGCCAGGCCAACCCGGGCCAAGCTGGCGGCGCAGGCGGCGGTGTTGCTGGCCGGCGCCGGGCGTGATGTGCCGCCGGACTGCCTGCGGCAGGCGGCCGAACTGGCAGCAGAAGAATTGCCATTTGGGGCGAATATGCGTGCTTCGGCCGCATACCGGCGCCTGCTGTGCCAAACCTTAGTCCAACGGGGGCTTACGGAGGTAACCGCATGCAGATAGAGCTATATATCAATCATCAACAGGTTTTATTAACTGTTCAACCTGATGATTTTCTTGTTGATACCCTGCGCAAGCAAGGGTTGTTCAGTGTCCGGCGGGGCTGTGATACAGCCTG
Source organism: Sporomusa termitida (assembly GCF_007641255.1). Lineage (NCBI taxonomy): Bacteria > Bacillati > Bacillota > Negativicutes > Selenomonadales > Sporomusaceae > Sporomusa > Sporomusa termitida. Next base: position 3,754,185 of record NZ_CP036259.1, on the reverse strand, counting down.
CTGCGGCTTGTGTACGGTCTGGCTTGACGGCCGGCCGACCCTGGCCTGTTCGACGCTGTCGTTCCGGGCCCAGGGCAGGCATATTACCACAATTGAAGGCCTCCGGCATGAGGCTGAGGGCTTTGCCCGCTTTATGGCGGCCGAAGGTGCGGATCAGTGCGGCTATTGCAGCCCGGGCTTTATCCTGACGGTGCTGGCGATGAAGCGGGAACTGGCCAATCCTGGCGAAGCGGACATTATTCACTACCTGACAGGCAATCTTTGCCGCTGCACCGGTTATCAGGGGCAGCTCCGGGCCGTCAAGAAATACCTGGGGGTAGCAGAATGCAATATGTAGGCAAAGCGGTTGCCAAAACAGATGCCATCGCCATTAGTACCGGCAAACCGGTATATACCGAGGATTTGGCGCCGGCTGACGCGCTGGTGGTAAAGATTCTCCGCAGCCCCCATGCGTATGCCAGAATCAAAGCCATTGATCTGACGAAAGCCTATGCCGTACAAGGGGTCGAGTGTATCCTGACTTACAAGGACGTGCCGCAAGTCCGGTTTACGCTGGCAGGGCAGTCTTATCCGGAACCATCGCCCTATGACCGCCTGATTTTGGATCAGGTTGTACGCTATGTCGGGGATGAGGTGGCTATCGTGGCGGCCGTTGATGAAAAAACAGCCACTGCCGCCCTGAAAAAAATCAAAGTAAAGTATGAAGTATTGGAACCGGTGCTTGATTTTGAACAGGCGATCGGCCATCGCTCGGTTGTTCACCCGGAAGACGATCTGCACTGCAATTTTGCCATCGGCATGGACAAAGACCGCAATATCTGCTCCACCCACCGGGTGGAGGCCGGGGATGTGGAGCAGGAACTGAAGAACTGTGACATTGTGATTGAAGAAACCTATTATACCCAGGCTCAGGCTCACGCCATGATGGAGACTTTCCGGGCCTTTACCTATCTTGACCATACGGGCCGGCTGGTTATTGTCAGCTCGACCCAGGTACCCTTCCATATCAGACGGCATGTGGCCCGGGCCCTGGAATTGCCGGCCAGCAGGGTCCGGGTGATTAAACCCCGCATTGGCGGCGGCTTTGGCGGCAAGCAGACCGGCGCCGGCGAGGTGTTTGCCGGCCTGGTTACCCTGAAGACCGGCCGGCCGGCCCTGTTTATCTATAGCCGGACGGAAACCTTCACTTGTACCACCAGCCGTCATGCCATGCGGCTGAAGCTGCGGCTGGGGGCCGATAAAGACGGTTTTATCCGCGCTCTTGATATTGAAAACCTGTCCGACACCGGTGCCTACGGCGAACATGCCTCCACGACCTTTATGGTGTGCGGCGATAAAACGCTGCCGTTATATAATAAAACCAGGGCCGTCCGGTATCATGGCCATGCTGTGTATACCAACAAAATGCCGGCCGGGGCGCTCCGCGGCTACGGCGCTACCCAGGGGACGTTTGCGCTGGAGTCGGCCGTGAACAAGCTGGCGGCCCGGCTCAATATGGACCCGGCTGAGCTCAGGCTGAAGAACTTGATCAGAGAAGGCGAAACCTGCCTGGTGTATGAGGGCAAAACCCTGGGCAGTTCAACCCTGGACCGCTGTATTCAAAAGGGCAAAGCGCTGATCGGCTGGGATGAGAAATACCCCCGCCGCGTTTTGGCGGACGGCAAGGTACGGGCCATCGGCATGGCGGTCACGATGCAGGGGTCGGGGATTGCCGGCATTGATACGGCCTCGATCGAGATCCGGCTGAATGACGACGGCAGCTACACCCTGCTTACCGGTTCCACCGATATGGGCACAGGCAGTGATACGGTGCTGGCGCAGATTGCCGCCGAGGTGCTGGCAACCTCGCTGGACAACATCCTTGTCCACGCCGCCGATACCGATGTTTCTCCCTATGATCCCGGCTCCTATGCCTCAAGTACCGCCTATGTGACCGGCATGGCCACCCTGCAGGCCGCTGAGGAACTAAAACAAAAAATTATTGACCAGGGCACCAAGCAGCTGGCGCTTACGCCGGGGCAGCTAAGCTTTGACGGCGAAAACCTGACTGCCCTTGACGGCAGCAAGTCAATGAGTCTGGAGAAACTGGCCGAGCTTATGGTGCTGGGGGCCGGTAAACGGCAGTTAACCGGGTTTGCGACCTATGGTTCGCCGATTTCACCACCACCCTTTATTGCCGGTTTTGCCGAGGTGGAGGTCGACCCCGGGACCGGGGTTATCGAACTGCTTGATTATGTGGCGGTCGTCGACTGCGGCACGGTGCTTAACGCCAACCTGGCCCGCATTCAGGTCGAGGGCGGTATTGCCCAGGGCATTGGCATGGCTATGTATGAGGATGTCCGGTATGATGAACGCGGTCAGATGCAGACAAATACCTTTATGCAGTACAAAATCCCCTGCCGCAAGGATGTCGGCAAGATTACCGTGGCTTTTGAAGCAAGTTATGAGCCTACAGGCCCGTTTGGGGCCAAGTCGGTCGGGGAGGTGGTTATCAATACGCCGCCGCCGGCCATTGCCCATGCTGTTTATAATGCGGTTGGGGTTACCGTTACCCGGTTACCGATCACACCGGAAAAGGTGTTTATGGGCATGAAAAGATAATATTGCTTCATTGGGGCGCAAGCAGCGCCGAGATTGCTGGTCCAGAATAAGGGGGAGAATTGTGCAAAACAACCAGTTAAAACATCCTGTTGATGAAATGCTGCCATTGGGGCAACTATTTACCTACGGACTGCAGCATGTCCTGGCCATGTATGCCGGGGCCGTGGCTGTGCCGCTGATTATCGCCAACGCCCTGGGGTTAAGCAAAGCAGAGCTTATCTACCTGATTAATGCCGACTTGTTCACCTGCGGGATCGCCACTCTGATCCAGACCCTGGGTTTTTGGAACATGGGCATCCGGATACCGATTATTCAGGGTGTAACCTTTGCCGCGGTAACGCCGATGATTATTATTGGCAAGACCCACGGTCTGACCGGCATTTATGGTTCCATCATTGTCGCCGGCTTTGTCACCTATCTAATGAGTCCTTATTTTAGCCGGCTTATTCGTTTCTTCCCGCCGGTCGTTACCGGTACGATTATTACGATTATCGGGGTGACGCTGATGCCGGTAGCTGTCCGCTGGGCCGCCGGCGGCAATCCTGCCGCCCAGGATTTTGCCGCCTTTCCCTATATCTGCCTGGCGCTGCTCACCTTAGTGCTGGTGTTATTTTTCTATCGCTGTTTTAAAGGGTTTTTAAGCAATATTGCCGTGCTTTTAGGCTTAACCTGCGGCACCGGCATTGCCGCTGTCTTGGGCATGGTGAATTTTTCGCAGGTTGCCAGCGCCGGCTGGCTTGGCATTACGACCCCCTTCGCCTTCGGCCTGCCGACGTTTGACCCGGCATCCATCCTGGCCATGGTCCTGGTTATGCTTGTGGTTATGACGGAAACCACCGGTGACTGTATTGCGGTAGGCGAGATTATTGACAAGCCTGTTACCCAGCAGGACTTAACCCGCTGCCTGCGGGCCGATGGTTTCTCGACCATGCTGGGCGGGATTTTAAACAGTTTTCCTTATACGGCCTTTGCCCAAAACGTGGGCCTGGTCGGCCTGACCAAGGTCAAGAGCCGCTTTGTGGTGGCCGCCGCCGGGGTTATTTTGGTACTGCTGGGTTTATTCCCCAAACTGGCGGCCGTGATTGCCGCTATACCCAGCCCGGTACTGGGCGGCGCCGGCATTGCCATGTTTGGCATGGTTGCGGCCAGCGGCATCAAGACCCTGGCCAAAGTCCAGTTTGACGGCACCCATAATATTATGGTGGTGGCTGTTAGTTTAGGTATTGGCATGATTACCCTGGCCGTACCGAACTTTTATCACAATTTCCCCAGCTGGGCCCAGGTAATCCTGCATAGCGGCATTACTGCCGGCAGTGTGGCGGCCATTGTTCTGAATGCTGTTTTAAACGGAACAGCTAAGCCGGGTGAGGCGGCCATCGGCAAGCAGGAATATATTGGCTAATTAGCGAAAGAATAATGGCGACAGCCTCTAACGGCTGCCGCCTTTACTTTCCTTGTGTCAGGGGGACGGTTCTTTTGACATTACAAGGAGTTACTGTATGAATAGATTAATTATCATCAAAGGCGGCGGCGATCTGGCTACAGGCATTGCCCAGCGTCTGCACCAAAGCCGTTTTAAAGTAGTGATAACCGAATTGCCGGCGCCGACGGTTGTCCGGCGAACTGTCGCTTTTGCCCAGGCGGTGATGATGGACAGGCTGTTGTTGATGCTATTATTGCATATGGGGGTGGAGCGATGAACAAAGGGATTTTTAGCCGTCTCCGGCAGCAGGCCGGAGAGGCGGGCAGCGCGGATATCATTACCCTGATTAGTGCGCCGGCACCGCAGGCCGGCAGTATTGGGCAAATGCTGCTCATTACCGGGGGCTGTTATGAACAGGTGCTGCTTGATGAGCCGTTTACCAGGCTGATTATGGCCGAGGTTGCCCGGGGCGAATGGAAACGGCCAATGCTTATTCCGATTGATTATGCCGGCGGTCAATACCGGGTTTTCTGGGATAAGCTGTCCCGGCAGAAGTCGGCCCTGGTACTGGGGGCCGGGCATATCAGCCAGCCGCTGACGCAAATGCTGGCCATGGTTGGCTATGCTGTAACCGTCGTGGATGACCGTCCGGATTTTGCCAATGCCGCGCGGTTTCCCCAGGCTGAGCAGGTCGTTTGCCGAAGTTTTGAAAAGGCGCTGGCGGACCTCAGCCTGTCAGGTTATGGCGCAATTATTATTGTAACCAGGGGACACCGGTCTGACATGGAGTGCCTGCGGGCGGTTATTGATCAGCCGGCAGCTTATGTCGGCATGATCGGCAGCCAGGGGCGGGTTCATGTTGTGATTAACACCCTGACCAGGGAAGGCTATGACCAGGATGCGTTAGCCCGGCTGCGGGCACCGATTGGCCTTGATATCGGGGCGGAAACACCGGCCGAGATTGCGTTGGGGATAGTGTCGGAGATTGTGGCCAGTAAAAGCAATGCCAGCTGCCGGCCAATGTCGGAGAAGCGGAGGTGTAAAGCCAATGGATGACAGGATGGTTCAGGCTGTTTATGATGTGCAGCAGTCAGGGGCGCAGGCCGCTCTTGTCAGCATTATTGCCACCCGGGGCTCAACCCCCCGCAAAGCCGGGGCGCAAATGCTGGTTTATCGCGATGGCCGGGTTATCGGCACCATCGGCGGCGGCTGTGCTGAAGCGGAAGTCCGGGTGCAGGCGTTAACAGCCCTGGATGATAACCGTTGTTTTACCTATCGGGTACTCATGACAGGGGAAACAGCAGCTAATGAGGGGATGGCCTGCGGGGGAATGATGGAAGTATTCGTCCAGGTTGTGTAAAATGCTGTGGGCTGCCTTAGGGCTTAACCGGCCTGCTGTAGTCGCCTGTGTCGGTGCCGGCGGCAAGACCTCGCTGATTCAGTCGCTGGCCGCCGGCGCCTGCCGCCGGGGCTGGCCGGTTCTGGTTACTGCGACGACTAAAATGTTTTATAGCCAGGTCGCCGGCTATGAGCTGGTGTTGACCGAAGCTGCTGCAACCGGCGTGGCGCAGGTGGCGGCAGCCCTGCAACAAGGCCAACCGGTAGGCTGGTTTGCCCGGCTGGAGGGGGAGAAAGTAATCGGCGTGCCGGCCGGCGGGATTGACAGTATCGCTGCCAAGGCCCCTTGGGCTAATATCCTTATTGAGGCCGACGGCGCGCGCCAGGCCCTGCTCAAGGCCCCGTCCGCCCGGGAGCCGGTTATCCCGGCCTGCACCAGCGTAACTGTCGGGATCGTAAACCTGGGGGCTGTCGGCCAGCCGCTAACGGCGGCCAACACCCACAGACCGGAGTTAGTGTCAGGGATTATTGGCAAACAGGCCGGTGCGGCTGTAGCCTGGAGCGATATTGTCCGGCTGGCCGTACATCGGCAGGGGCTTTTCCAGTATGCCCGGGGAACCAGGGTTTTATTGCTCAGTGGCGCTCAGGACCCTGACTTGAGGCCGGCCGGCAGACTGATTGCCGGCGATAAAACGCTGGCAGGAGCAGGCCTGGCCCGGGTGGTGCTGACGACAGGCTATGGCTGCAACATGCAGCCCTGTGAGGTGTATCTGTTATAGATTCCGGAATTGGTGCCGTTATTCTGGCAGCAGGCACTGCCAGCCGCATGGGACGGCAGAAGCTGCTGCTGCCTTTGGGCAATAAACCGCTGGCCGCCCATGTGCTAAGTACGGTGCGCAGCCTGCCCTGGGCGGACTGTGTGGCCGTAATCGGTGAGCCGGCGGCGGAACTGGCCGGGCTGTGTGCCCGGTATTCGGTTAAGGCCGTGTATAATGCCGGCCGGGCTAGGGGCCAGTCCACCTCGATTGTGCTGGCACTGCAAACGCTGCCGCAGTCCTTAGCCGGCATGATGTTTTTCCTCGGTGATCAGCCGCTGGTTAGCAAAGAGCTGATTCAGGCAATCCGTGCCTGCTTTGCCCGGCAGGCCAGCGATAAGGCGATTATTGTACCCTGCCATCAGGGGCAGCGCTACAGCCCGGTATTGTTCGGCAGTCACTGGCGTGCGGCCCTGGCCGGGTTAACCGGTGACACCGGCGGCCGCAAGGTTATCCGGGAAAACCCGGCGTGGGTTACGCCGCTGAAATGGCCTGAGCCGGCACCGTTTTATGACGCCGACACCTGGGCAGAGTATCAACAGCTGCTAAAGCTGTATCAAGCAGCTTACGCACATACTGATAATATCTGAGTGGCGGGAGGTATTGCCCTTTGGGACATATTGTTAACGGGGAACGTGAATACCGTTTGCTGCAGCAGCGTCTTGATCAAAATATTACCGGGGCACCCTCTTCCCCGGTCCTGACCCGGATTCTGAAACTGCTGTTTTCGCCGGCTGAAGCAGCCATTGCCAGGAAGATTCCGCTGCGTCCCGTTGCCGTTGCGGCTTTGGCCCGCAAAATCGGGTTGCCGGCGGAAGCTTTGCAGGAAAAGATTCTGCTCATGGCCGAGAAAGGTTTAGTTTTTGACTTTGAATACCGGGGGCAGGCTCATGTCGTATTAGCGCCGATTGTCATTGGCTTTTTTGAATTTGTCTATATGCGTACCCGCGATGATTTACCCATGCGGGAGCTGGCGCAGTTATTTGAAGAGTACATGTACCGTGACGACCGCTTTGCCCGTGATGTATTCCAGCAAAATACCCAGCTGGGCCGCGCCCTGGCACAGGAAGAAGCCTTGCCGGCCGGTGACTACTCGGAGGTGCTTGACTGGGAAAAAGCCAGCCATGTTATCCGGTCCGCCAGGACAATCGGGTTATCGCTCTGTGCCTGCCGCCATAAAGCCAGCCACCTGGACAAAGCCTGTGCGGCGCCGCTGAAGACCTGTCTTACCTTTAATCAGGGAGCGGAGATGCTGATCAAAAAAGGGATGGCCGAACAGGCTGGTGCCGGTGCGGCCATGGCGGTGCTGGAACAGTGCAAACAGGCCGGGCTGGCGCAAATTGCCGACAATGTCCAACGCTCTGTCGGCTTTATGTGCAACTGTTGCGGCTGCTGCTGCGGTATGATCCAGGCTATAAAGACCTTTGACCTGCGGGGCGCTGTTGTTACCTCCAGCTGGGCAGCTGCTATTGCCCCTGAGGCCTGCACCGGCTGCGGCCTGTGCGTCCGGGCCTGTCCGGTAGAGGCCATTGGGCTGGCCGCCGGGAGTGACGGCCGCACCCAGGCGGTGTGCGAAGCCAGCTTGTGTTTGGGGTGCGGGGTATGCTATCAGGCCTGTAAGCGGGGGGCGATCCGGCTGAAAGGGCGCGGGCAGCAGGTTGTAGTCCCGGAGACCACCTTTGACCGCATGGTAGCAATGGCGATAGAGCGCGGCAAGCTGAGCAGCTTTCTTTTTGACGACCCTTCCCGGCTGAGCCACCGGGCGCTGGGGCGCATTGCCGCTATGGTCGAAAAATCGGCCCCGGTCAAGGCGTTTATGGCGGTTAAACCGCTGCGTTCTGCTTTTCTGAGCGCTATCGCTGCCGGAGCAAAAAAATACACAGAACGATAACCGCGCCTGCGGGGGCGCGTGACTTAAGGGGGGACGGTTCTCCTGAGTCATTTTCCCTGGCAAAATGACTCGGGAGAACCGTCCCTTGAGTCGGATTAGTAGAGGTGATGCTGCTTGTATTTTGATCAGGCTGAGGGCAATGTATTCCGCCCGCCGAGTGAGGCCTACAGTTTTATCCTGCGGGTGACGATTGGGTGTTCCCACAATGCCTGTACTTATTGCAATATGTACAGGTCGGTCAAGTTCCGCACCCGGCCCCTGGAAGAAATCATGGCGCAGATTCAGGCTGCCAAACCCTATGCGCTGCAGATCCGCCGCATCTTTCTGGCGGACGGCAATGCGCTGGTGCTGGCAACAGACAAGCTGCTGCAGGTATTGGCTGTCTTACAGCAAACGTTTCCCCGTCTGCAGCGGGTGTCCTGCTATGCCGGTCCCAAGGATATGCTGAATAAGTCGCCGGCCGAACTGACCGCCCTGCGCGAGGCCGGGCTGAAGCTTGTTTATTATGGGCTGGAGTCCGGCGATGAGGTTGTGCTTAAAGACGTTAATAAAGGGGTCACAGCGGCGGAGGCCATCATGGCCGGACAGCGTATTGTCGAGTCCGGCATCAAGCTGTCGGTGATGGTGATTGCCGGTCTTGGCGGCCAAGCGGGGTCCGCAAGGCATGCCTATCACACTGCGCAGGCAGTCAATGCCATTCGCCCCCATATGCTGAGTGCGCTAACGCTGATGCTGTACCGTGGCAGCCAGCTGCTGGAGCAGTTTGAATGTGGCAAATTTGTGCCCTTGCCGCCGGCGGCAATAATGGGTGAACTCTATCAACTGATCAGTGCCATTGAACTGCCGGCGGCCAGCCACTGCCTGTTTAGGAGCAACCATAGTTCGAACCATATTGCTTTCGCCGCTACTTTACCCAAAGATAAGGCCAGGCTGCTTGCCGACATTAAAGCGGCTCAGAGCCAGCTGGCCGACGTGACTGAGTGGGATCCCTATAATAATGTTGAGTAAAAGAAAAGGGAGGAGTGCCTGTGCGGCCGAAGCTAAACATTGTAACCCTGGGGGTTGCCGGTTCTAGGGCAGCGGCTGCTGCAAGAACGGGAGAGAAACGTTTTTATACGAGCATAGCGCAGGTTAACAGGCGGGCCGGTAGCGGCTCCTTCTAGTTTCAGATCAAGACAAGGGGACGGTGGTGCTGTCTTGAAAATATCTGGCAGAAGTGGTATGCTGGTCATGAGGTGGTAAAGTGGCAAGAGCAGCCCGGGTAAAAAGCGAAAGCGGCATATACCATATCATGATTATCGGGATCAATAAACAGTTCATAGTAGCGGATGAAGAGGATCATCAAAAATTTCTGGCCGTATTAAAAGAATGTAAAACTGTCAGTCAATATAAAATATATGCCTACTGCTTGCTGGGCAATCATATCCACTTATTATTAAAGACTGACAAAGAAGGCTTAGAGAAAATCTTCAAAAGAATTGGTGCCAGATATGTATATTATTATAATTGGAAATATAAAAGAAGCGGGCCTTTGTTTCAGGACCGGTTTAGAAGTGAGCCGGTAGATAATGACAGTTATATATTAACTGTATTAAGGTATATACATAATCATCCGGTTGCTGCCGGTCTGGTCAAATCACCGGGCCAATATCCCTGGAGCAGCTATCATGAGTACCTTGGCAGAGCTAGTCTGGTCGATGCGGAGTATATTTCCGGGATAATGAACCGGGAGGAATTTGCCCATTTTCATCAGCAGCAGGAACCTGCGACCGTTCTTGATATTAGTGCAGAGCATTTGCGGCTGACAGATGAGGAGGCGAAAATTATCCTCAGCGAGGTCAGCGGCGTTGTGGATACCAGTGCTTTTATGGGCTTAGATGCGGCAAAACGGAAGGCTTCTCTCCGGGAGCTGCGAAAGCGGGGCTTATCAATCCGGCAAATATCCCGCCTGACGGGAGTAAGTAAAGCTCTTGTTGAGAAAAAGTAGCAAGACATAACTGCCGGCCCTTATGTCTTAAGGGGGGGGATCGCTTTGGATGTAAGAGCAAATGTTGTAACAGGCTTGCTTATTGCCTTAAGTTTTGCCGGGGCGAATATCAAGGTGCTGGGGAGTATTGCTTTTGATTCAATGCCGGGATTTTTGGGAACACTACTGCTTGGGGCAGCACATGGCGCCATTATTGCGGCTGCCGGGCATTTCCTGACAGCCTTGCTGGCAGGTTTTCCTTTGTCGCTGCTTGTGCATATTATCACAATGGGTATTATGGCGGCCACTATGGCCGCTTTTGGCAGCGTTTATCAGCGGTTTGCCGCCGGCAGCCGCTTTTCCGGGCCAGGGGCGCTTCTGGCCGGGCTTGTTGCGGTTTTGATCAATGGTCCGGTCGGCTTGTTTATCCTGTCACCATTACTCCTGCCGCTGATAGGTCAGACCGGCATGCTGTCGCTGCTGCCGCTTATCACCGGCGTTGCTGCGCTGAATGTGTTATTAGCCGTTATTATCTACCGGCTGTTGGGCAATGTTAAGGCAAAAGAGGCGAATGACAAATAATTTATGAAAATAGAAAAGATAAGAGATTTAACGTTAGTGGCGCTGGACCGGGATAAAACGATGGTAATTGCCTGTGACAGCTGTGGCGGGATCGGCCTGAAAGCCGGCGATGCGTTACAGGTTACCCCTTTTATTACCGGCAAATATGCGGCCCGGGTTGCGATTATGGAGGTTATCTGTGCCGGGGCGGAGGTTATCTGCCTGACAAATACTATCTGCAATGAATTTGACCCGACCGGCATAGCTATTATTCAGGGGATCGAGGAAGAACTGAAAGCGGCTGGTATCCGTGAGGTTGTCCTGACCGGCAGTACGGAAGAAAACTTTTCCACAGTGATGACCGGTTTGGGGATCACGGCAGTTGGCCTGGCGGAGACTAAGAAACTGAAGATCAACAATATTAAGGGCGAGGCGTTGCTTGTTGCCCTTGGCCGGCCGAACGTCGGCCGGGAGGTATTAAACAGGCCGGAGGAGCAGGTCAATTATCATACAATCAGGCAGCTGCTCGGCGATGAGGCCGTTTATGAACTCATCCCGGTCGGTTCCCAAGGGATATTATACGAAATGCAGGAATTGGCGCGCAATAACAGGCTGCAGCTCAAAGTCTACGAGCAGCCCGGGATTAATATCAATAAATCAGCCGGTCCCAGTACGGTTGTGATTGCGGCAGTCAGTGACGCCTATTTCCGTAAAGGGATGATTAACGGTCCTATGACCTTGCTGGGGGAACTTACCCTTGGCGGCAGTGGCCGGAGGTGACAGCATGTTTACCATTTTAAAGGGTGGCACAGTCTTTGCCCCTGAGAATATGGGGGTGCAGGATGTTTTGATTGCCGGACAGGTGATTGCCCGTGTTGCGCCGGGGATCGAGCCGGTGCCGGGCTATGGGGAAACCAGGGTGCTTGATGTAACCGGCCGGCGGATTGTGCCGGGGTTTGTCGATCAGCATGTTCATCTGCTGGGCGGCGGCGGGGAAGGCGGTTATGCCACCCGGACACCGGAGGTTGTTCTCAGCAATATTGTGCTGGCCGGTACAACGACCGTTGTCGGCTGTCTGGGCACGGACGGGATAACCAGGAGTATGGCCGGGCTGCTGGCCAAAGCCCGGAGCCTTGAGCTGGAGGGAATCTCCACTTATATTTATACCGGGGCCTACGAGGTGCCGCCGCCGACAATTACCGGCAGCGTCCGGTCAGACCTGGTGCTGATTGATAAAGTCATTGGCTGCGGTGAGATTGCGATCAGCGACCACCGCTCTTCCCAGCCAATCCCGGCCGAGCTGGCCCGGTTGGCGGCTGAGGCCCGGGTGGGCGGCTTATTAAGCGGCAAGGCCGGTGTGCTGCACCTGCATGTGGGCACCGGGGCGCGCCGGCTTAGTATGATTTTTGACATCATAACGGCAACGGAGATCCCGGTGAGCCAGTTTGTGCCTACCCATATCAACCGTAACTGGGACCTGGTCAATGACGGTATCAGGCTGACCCGGCTGGGCGGGGTGATTGATTTTACTGCCGCCGAGTCCGGTCAGCCTGACTCTCTTACTGCCGCGCAGGCTATTTTGCATTGTCTGGAGCAGGGTGTGCCTATTGACTGTATGACAATCAGCTCCGACGGTCAGGGCAGTCTGCCGGTGTTTGACAGCCAGGGCAGTATGAGCGGGCTGAAGGTTGCCGGTATGACCGGCCTCCACGGCGAGGTCAAAAATCTGACCGCCTGCGGCCTGGCTTTGAGTGAGGCCTTGCGGCCGGTCACTGTCAATCCGGCCAAAATCCTTAAATTATACCCGGAGAAAGGGACCCTGCTGCCAGGCAGCCATGCCGATATTGTTGTCTTTGGCGATAGTCTCGCTATTGAACATGTTTTTGCCAAAGGCAGGCAGCTTGTCCGCCACGGGCAGGCTGTCGTTAGCGGCGCTTTTTCATAACACACTCAGTTTGCCGTTGGTATAGAGGCTTCAACTTTGGAGGAGGAATTTTAGTGAGACGCACAATTCAGGTCGAAGACACCACAATACAACAGGACGTAGCGGCGATTAAGGTTTTTATGCCTGTCAGAGAGGATTGCCGCGAGTCATGAAGCTAACGCAAGGCGCATCAATCTATTTTATTATGCTGATGGTGCCGTTATTCTGGGGCGGGGCTTTTGGCAGCACCAAGCATGTCCTGTCAGAGCTGCCGCCGCTGACCGCCTCGGCAGTCCGGTTTCTTTTGGCCGGGCTGCTGCTGGGCGGCTGGCTGGCCATCCGCCGCGAATGGGATGTCAAGGTAATTAGAGAAAACTGGCTGGGCCTGACCGGGCTGGGGCTGAGCGGGGTCCTGGCCTATAATTATTTTTTTGCTGTGGGGTTGCAGTATACTTCCGCCATTACCGGGGCGCTGGTTATTGTTATAAATCCGGTCACAACCGCCCTTGTTGCCGTTCTGTTCCTGGGAGAAAAATGGAGCTGGCGGCTGGGGCTGGGGATCGCTGCCTCCCTGGCCGGGGTGCTGGCGGTCATTACGCAGGGCAGCCTGGCGTCCCTGACCAGCTTAGCCTTAAATTACGGTGAAGTGCTGTTATTCGGCGCGGTGGCCAGCTGGACCACCTATACCTCACTGGGCAAGGTGGTAATGAAACAGGTTAAGCCCGCCCTGGCGACGACGGTCTCAACCCTGATTGGCGCCGGCTTATTAGCGTTGATTTCTCTTAGCGAAGGAGCCTGGCACACCCTGCCCCGCCTGTCGGGGCAGGTAATGGCTGAATTGGCGTATCTGGCTGTTTTTGCCACCGTAGCGGCCTTTATTATCTTTAATATCGGGATTGCCCGCATTGGTGCCAGCAAGGCCAGCGCCTATATTAACCTCATGCCGGTTAATGCCATCCTGATTGCCTGGGCCGTATACGGCGAGACGATGACTTTTATGCATCTGGCAGGCATGGTGCTGGTGGTTACCGGTGTGTGTCTGACCACGCTGGCGCCTGCCGGACCTAAAGCCAAGGCGGGACCACTGGGGGTATGCGAATAATGCGGGGACGGTTTGCTCCCAGCCCGACCGGCGAAATTCATTTGGGCAATGCCTGGACAGCACTGCTGGCCTGGCTGCAGGTCCGGTCAGCCGGGGGCGTGATGGTCCTCAGAATGGAAGATCTTGATCCGGCGCGGTCGCGGCCGGTGTATGCCGACCGGCTGCTGGCCGATATGAAATGGCTGGGGCTGGACTGGGATGAAGGCCCTGATGTCGGCGGCCCCTGCGCCCCGTACAGCCAGCAGGCCCGTCGTCATCTGTATCAGGCGGCCCTGGAGCAGCTGACGGCCGCCGGCCTGGTATATCCCTGTACCTGTACCCGGGCTGAACTGGCCGCTTCGGCCCCGCACGCCGGTGAGCATGAGCGGATTTATCCCGGCACCTGCCGGGGGCGTCAACCGGCAGCCGCCGGCAAGGGTGCACGGCAGCCGTCCCTGCGCCTGGCTGTGCCGCCGGGAGCAACCGCCTTTACCGATCTGCTGGCCGGGGTCGTCAGCCAGGACATCAGCCGGGCGGCCGGCGATTTTGTCATCCGCCGCTCGGACGGTGTTCATGCTTACCAGCTGGCTGTGGTTGTGGATGATGCCGCCATGGGCATTACCCATGTCTTACGGGGCTATGATTTATTGAATTCAACGCCGCGGCAGCTGTTGCTGTACCGGCTGCTGGGCCGGCCGGCGCCGGTATTTACCCATGTGCCGCTCCTGGTTGCCCCCGACGGCCACCGGCTGTCCAAGCGTCAGCAGGATCTGGCCATTGCCGCTTTGCGGGCCCAGGGTGTGAGGGCGGAAGCGATTATTGGCTATCTGGCTTATAAAGCCGGCCTGCTGGACAGGCCTGAGCCTGTCCGGGCGGCGGAGCTGATCACCGGTTTCAGTGTGAATAAGCTGCGGACAGCGCCGGTGGTGGTGGAGAGCCGGGAGATCGGCAACAACTTTTAATTTTGTCGGAATAAAGGTTTTTTTAGCGAAAAAAGAGAATATCTAATCTCCATATTGAATAGGCTGGCGTAGGTGCCGGTCTGGGAGGATGTTAAGTATGAGGCAGCTTACCGGATACCAGATTCTGGATATGTTTTGCGATTTGGCTCCCTACATGAATGATATCGTTGCGGCTGATATTGGTTTTACCGTTATCCGTGACGGTAAATATGTGCTGTATCTGCCGGCCGGCGATCTGGACCTTAAAATCAGGGTCGGTGAGCCGGTAGTGTCAGGTGCCAGTAAGCAGGCCCTTGATTCGGGCCAACAGGTTGTCAGGGTGGTTCCCAGGGATAAATCACCCTTTGGTATTGCCTATATTGCCTGCGCCCTGCCGTTCCGGGAAGGGGACCGGGTTGTCGGTTGTGTCACTACCACGCAGAGTATCACCGTTATTGAAAGCATCAACAGCGCCACCAGTGAACTGGCGGCCGCTTCCGAGGAACTGACAGCAGGGCTGCAGGAACTGGCCAGCCGTTCCTCCGGGTTGGCCAATACCAGCAGTGAACTTGACCAATTAGGAAAAACACTGCTGGCGACGGCCAATCAGACCAATGAAATTGTCACCTTTATCAAAAATGTGGCCAGCCAGACCAACCTGCTGGGGCTGAATGCGGCCATCGAGGCCGCCCGGGTCGGCGAAATGGGCCGGGGCTTTGCCGTCGTGGCGGCTGAGGTCCGGAAGCTGGCCGTGTCCAGTGCCGAGTCTGTTACCCAGATATCAGCGTCCTTAGGCGCTATTCAGCAGGCGATTGCCGAACTCACGCGGAAGATTGACAATATTGACCAGCATGTAAGCGGGCAGACCGAGGCGGTCCATGAGATGGCCAAATCGAGCCAGTCGCTGGCAGAACTGGCCAGTAATCTGGCGGAAGCATCGCGGCAGATCTATCAGATAACGGAGTGAGTCAAACACTGTTTCTTAGCGGTACTACTTGTTTACAATAAGGGACAGCCATGTGCTTTTATAAGCATCTGGCTGTTTTTTTAATTAAGAATTGTTGCTGTGTAAGCTATAGGTTAGAAAAACTGATTTAATATTAAAAATAAAATTGAAGTAGAAATTGTCGAATTTTGCAAGATAAAAACTTTCGACAAAAATAACTATTTGTGGTAAAATCTAGAAAAGAAATAAAATAATAATAAAAAAATTGATAAAAAACAAATGAATACAATTTGGTACAGGTGTCCGTAAGGACATAATAGAGAAGCCGGTGCAAGACCGGCGCGGTCCCGCCACTGTAATGGGGAGCAAATCCAAGGTATGCCACTGAGACAACCGTCTTGGGAAGGTTTGGAGGCGCAATGATCCTAAAGCCAGGAGAACTGCCTGTACAACAATCACCGTTGACCTGCGACAGATGGGGAGGGGATTTAGCTGCATTTTTCTGCATTTTTGTGCCGGCTTTTTGCCTGTATGAAACAGGAAGCCCCTGACTGATGGGTAGTTCACACATCACAGGCGGCTTCTTTTTATTTGGCTGTTTGAGAATATGCTTTATGCCTGTAAGTGTACAAGCTTTTTGATCGCAGTTAACAACCAAGGATAAGACTGACCCGGCAGCGGATGTCCTGTGCAGCAAGCAGCAGCAACGGAAGCCGGGGTGGTCTGCCGATAAAGTATACATCAGTGAAAGTCGGTGAATATCGTGGCCCGTTACCGCCGGTGTTGTGCTTTTTCCCTGGTACTGGCCTTACTGCTGTTCCTGTTGCCCTGGCTGGCTCAGGCGTTGCCGGCAGGCATGGAGGAGGCTTTCCCGGACAGCCCGCTGGAGTTGCCGTCTGCCGTCAGCAGTGACAGCGAGTATCCGGCTCCGGCTGAGCCTGTCAGCCCGCCCGCTGACTACGGACGGCCCCTGGTGGTGCAGTTGAACTATCTGAAGGTGGAGCAGGCCAGACCCCTGATCAGCGCCCTTGTGCCTGAGGAACAGATTAAAACCGATCCGGTGCGCAACACCATGGTGATCATGGGCAGCCCGGAGGTGTATGATCAGGTTAACTATCTGCTGGCCCAGATTGATACACCGCCCCAGCAGGTGATGTTCGAGGTGCAGGTCCTTGAGATTAACCGCGATGATTTGTCCAACCTTGGTGTCGACTGGGGGGCATCATTTAAGCTGCCTGCCGCCCCCATTATCTATGAGGACCTGCAATTTAGGATCGGTACCGGGAAATACGGGGTAAATCTGCAGGGGGTTGTCAATCACCTGCTCGAGAACAAAAAAGGCCGGCTGCTGGCCAGCCCGCGGATTGCGACCTTAGACGGGGTAACAGCCAAGATTCTGATCGGGGACAAGCTGGCGGTTGAGAGCCAGCAGCCGACGACAAGCAGCATCCCCATCATCTCCGTGATTTATGTGGATGTCGGCATTAAGCTGGAGGTAACGCCCACTGTCAACAAAGACGGCTTTATTACCACCCGCATTCAGCCCGAAGTGAGCAATAAGACCGATACCACGAAAAATGGCAACCCCAATATCCGTACCCGCCAGGCGGATGCGACCCTAAGGGTTAAAAGTGGTGTAACCATTGTGCTGGGCGGCCTGATTCAGCGCCAGGAGACCAGCGATACCTTTAAAGTACCGATATTAGGGCAGCTGCCGCTAGTGGGAGGGCTGTTTCACTCCAGCTCCAAGCAGGTGACGGAGACGGAACTGGTCATTATGCTGACGCCAAAGATAATTGATTAATATAAGCAGGAGGAGCAACATCATGAGGTACCTAGTGCGGGCGAGCCGACTGTTCCTGTTGATAGTATTTTTCTATATAACGTTTGTTCAGACCGGTTTTGCCGCCGCTGGGCCGCAGCCTGTTATCGGCGTTGTCTTAATGCCGCCGGCCGTTCATTTGTATGGTCATGTCGCCCTGATAAACTGTTATGCCCCTGCCAATAGCTTCTATGCCGTGATTGATCTCCGTGATACCCCCGGGAAAAGCATTGTGATCCGGTCGGCCGAGCAAAGGCTGCAAAGCCTGCTGGAAACTGCTTTGGCAACAGGCAATCTTGTCTCGTTTGTGGGGCAGGGCGTTTTTGTCCAGTCGCCTCCCCGCGGCGGCACCTGGAATATGGAGGTCTATCAAATTGATGAAGTCACGGTATATAACAAAAAGTAAAGTCTTCCTACTGCTTTTATATAGTTTCCTGTTTTTCCCCTTGCCGGTTGCGGCGGTGCCGGCAGCGGACATTGCCAGCCGGTGGTCGCCGGTTATTTGCCAGACCGACAACAGTAATGGCCTCACCGCTCAGCAAGATATATTTACGCTGGTCAATTACGACCGCGACTGGCGGCTCAATAATAACTGGTATAACCTGCTGTTTTATCCCCTGGAGCGGGTTATGTATTATTCGGTGGTGGAAAGCGACACCCACTATTTTATCGGCTACTATCAGTATTACCCGCGTTACACAGGCCGGGCCGAGCATGAGCATGATCTGACCGGGGTGCTGCTGGCGGTGGCCAAAACGCCTGATCAGACCGGGCGGCTTGATATGCTGCTGACCCACAGTAATAAAAAATGGCGGCAGTGGCCGGGCGCGCAGGTGCGCCTGGAAGGCCGGCACCCGGTACTGAATATCCGGCCCGGCTGCCATGAGATTACCGTTGCCGGCCGGAGCCGACAGGGGTTGCCGGCGGCCGGCATCTATGAGATCCCGGCCGGTGACAAGCCGGCCGGGCCGATAAGCAAAGTCCTGCCGGGCGGGGCCCATGGCGGTTACCGGCTGGTACCGCTGACCCAGTTATGGGAACGGCGTCAGGATATTGGCCAGGGCCGGGTCTTTGCCCGCTGGGGTGCGTTTGACAGCTATAATGAGGTTAAGGTTACCGTACCCTGGGTGTGGGAGTACCGCCGGCTCAACTGGCTGGCAAAACCCGGCGAGCTGCTCCAGTATTTCCAGGGCCGGCCGGTAAGAGCCTGTAATTATCTGAGCAATCCGTACTAACCCGTTTAGAAGCGGTAAGCTGCCAAGGCTGGCAGCCTGAGTCAGACAATTTTATAATTGCCAGGTATAGGTGCCCTACGGGGCTTAATAGGGAAGTCCGGTGCAAAACCGGCACGGTCCCGCCACTGTAATGGGGAGCAAATCCAGGATATGCCACTGCGATGCGGACAACTGTCGTGGGAAGGTTTGGAGGCGCCATGAACCAGAAGTCAGGAGAACTGCCTATACAACGATCACCGGTGACCTGCGAGCGATGGGTAGGGGATTATGTGCGGTAGTCTGTTCTTGGTTTATAGCAGTAAGTCTGCTGATAAAACGAGGGTAAATGGATTTCCCATGTAGTCAACGCTCCTGGATGACTATATGAGAAATCCATTTTTTATTTGGCCGTATTTCACTGCGTACAGGTGCCCTGCAGAGGGTTTAATAGAGAAGTCCGGTTGAAGCCGGCGCGGTCCCGCCACTGTAACAAGGAGTCAGTCCGCAGACGCCACTGGAGGAAATTTCCGGGAAGGCCGGGCTGATGATGAACTGGAGTCAGGAGAACTGCCTGTAAGGACGGTCTTCGCCAACCCTGCGAGCGACAGGGGAAGATCAGGCAATCGGTACGAGGGGAGGGTAAGAAGTAAGCAACAGCTAAATCGGGCTACCATTCTCAGCAATTTTTTCAGAAAAGAGTAAGACATATGAGGAGAGATTTGCAGTGAAACAACGTAAATTGTCCAAACAAGCCCTGGCGATGGGGATCGCCTGTACCCTGGCCTTCAGCCTGACCCCGGACTACAGCGGCCTTGCCCAGGCGGCCGCAGCCGGCGGCAAGACGTCACCGGCAACCGGGGAAACTGTGGACGCCGATGCCGGCTCCGCCCAGGACTATGCCCTGGAGGCGGTTACGGTTGAGGCCAAACGCCCCGACTGGGAGGCCAAGCTGTCACCGGGGACGGTGACTATTATCCGGCCTGATGATTACAAAGGCGAGCAAAAGACATTGCCGGAACTCTTGAAAGATGTGCCTGGCGTCCATGTCCGCTATGTATCCGGCAAGGGCCAGTACACCACCGTGACCGTTCGCGGCAGCACGGCAGCCCAGGTAGGGGTTTTTGTGGACGGGGTGCTCTCTAATTTGGGTGGTGATGCCGCCATGGACATCTCGACTATTCCCATCCATAATGTTGAACGGATTGAGGTTTATCGCGGCTATATCCCGGCCCGGTTCGGCGGCACCTATATGGGCGGCGTTATTAACATCGTTACCAAGAAGCCGGACAAGGCTAATATCTCGGCCCAGGTCGGCAAAAGCTCTTGGGGCGGTAATACCGTAGGCCTGGAGATCACCCAGCCGCTGGGAAAGGGTAGCCTGATGATCGGTATCAACCGCGACCAGAGTGACGGCGATTTCCGCTATAAGAATCCTGGCGTCAAAGCAGGGTATGACCAGATAGTCCAGCAGTATGAGCAGTTGACGGTTACAATGCTTCAGAATTATAATGCGAGCCTTGATACGTTGCAAGATAGTCAGTATGGTTTAGGTTTAAATATAGGTTGGGAGCCTTTTACGTCATTAGAAGAGGTTCAACAAGCAACTACAGCAGGTAGTCCATTTTATAATGCACTTATGAATGCGGGCATAGCTGCAGGCTATGATACAGAGACACTTAATTATCTGCTTTCTGCTAATGATTGGTTTGGTTATGATCCTGATTTTAAACAAAAGTGGTGGGATGAACAAAAGGCCGCACACCCGGAACTTGCGGATGACATACGTTACCGCCGCAATAACGACTATAAAAACACCGACGCCATTATCAAATGGCAGGACGACCACTGGCTGGTCAAGGGCAGCTGGAAAAAAATTGACCGGGGCATGCCGCGAAAGATGTTTCTTACCGGGGATATTTCAAATCCTACGTACTCCCTTATCGACCTGCCTGACCAGATCGAACACAAGAGACAGGAACTAACCACCAAGGATGTGCTGGTGGGCCGGCGGGATACGGACGGCAACCTGGAATGGGGCTGGCAGGTCAATTACCTGGACCAGGATAAGCGTTACCGCAACCCGGACTATCTGAAATTTAATTCCATGCCGGCAGTATTTAGCGAATGGAGCGCCTATGATTCCCAACGGCTTGGCGGGGCCATTGACGGTACTTATAAAACCAGCGACAAGCACCTGCTCGAATTTCTGGCCAACTGGTCCAAGGAGAAAATGGATGTTGATGGCAGCCGGATGGACAAATATGACTTTGAACCTAGTCTTACCAATCGCGAGAGGTTTCGGACATATTATGAACAGACGCTGTTCAATCTCCAATTGCAGGATACCATTACCCTCAACCAGGCGGCCGATCTCTGGCTGACTCCCAGTATTCGCTACAATTATTCCAACGTTATGGGCAGGGCGCTGGGAAAATCTGACTTAAATAAATGGGTCGATCAGGAAGATTCCCAGGTTAATGATAAGGTCACCTGGCAGGTGGCGCTGAAAAAGCAGGTGGACGATCATCTAACCCTGCGTTCCACATATGGCACCTACTACCGGCTGCTCAACCTGTATGAGATTGCTGGCGACGGCGGCGGCATTCTGCCCCGGCCTAATGCTTATAACGACCCCAAGTACGCTGGTCAAAGCATATTCCCGGTACCCGAGGAAGGAACCCAGTGGGATTTGTCGGCCAGCTGGGACGGAAAACTGCTGGGCGCCGACTCCTCCAAGGTGCAACTGACCTATTTCGGTCGCGATTCGAAAAATATACTCCAGCTCTACCGCTTTGGCTATAATTATTGGTCTTATACCAATGCGCACAAGGGGCGGGTCAACGGTGCGGAATTGCAGGGCAATTTCAGTTGGAGCAAATGGGATATGAATCTGGCAGGTACCTATATGCGTACCAAGCAGTGGACCAAGAACGATTCGCCTACCGGCACCGGCGATGTATATTACCGGATGCCGCATCTCTACGCCCCGGACTGGGAAGGCTCGGTGCGCCTGACCTACCGCCCGGACAACCGGCTGGCGATTTTCAGTGAAGTAAAATATATTGATGAGATGTATTGCTGGCAGCAAGATCCGGAGAAGGTCCAAAGCTCCCTAACCACCGTCGGCCTGGGGGCCAAATATAAAATGGATAAAGATTGCCAAATCATTGCCGGTGTCAACGACCTCTTTGATAAAGGGCCGGAGATGACGTTTACCAGTACTGGCTATGCATTCGATGCACAAAACAAGCTGCTTGAATATCCCCTGCAGGGCCGCACCTATTATGTAACGCTGCAGTACAAGTATTAATTCAGTTCATTTAAGGAGGTGATGCCCTATGCCAAAACAGGCAAGGCCGGCCTTGCGGAAGGAGGTGAAAAGCGGCGGTAAGCCGGCAGTAGTTCAAACACGGGTAGACTAAAAAAAATGGAAAAGAGGGATTAAACGAATGAAACTAAAAGCAGGTTTTCTTAAACGGATACTCCTAACGGCGATGACGCTGTCCATTATCGGCAGTTCGGCCGTACAGGCCGCCCCGGAAAATTTATTCGGCTATACGGTTGTCGATTCCGGTTACTCCCAAGGCCTGGCCGGCGCCATCAGCGGTGAGCGGACCGGGAACCCGACCACCTTTACCTCCAGCACCAAGGTTACCGGTTTAAACGGCGACCCGGCGATCTTCAATTTCTTCCAGGGCAATGAAAGCCGGCTGGTACTGCGTGAGTACAATTATACGCCTACAGCACCGCCAAACAGAATCATTGATCCCTTTGCCGCCAGCTGGAACCCGCTTGTATCACCAAGCTGGAGTAATGTGGCCAATCTGCATGCAGTGGCTACCAAAAACCAGTGGCTGTATGCCACCGGGTATGACCTAGCAAAAATTGCTGTTGTAAATATGAATAGCGGTTATGCGCAAACAGCACATAACTATCAATTCCCGACATCATGGCCGAGCATTTCTGTGCCTGCCGGTGCAGCGGTTCATGGAGAAGGCTTAACTGTTGTTGATAACAATTTATATGCCCTATTTACCATTAATCCGGATGGCGGCTATTCAGTATATTCGAACAGTATTGTTGTCAAATTTACAATTAATACAATCACGGGTGCTCTTACTTATGTCAACCACTTAGAAGTCGGCAAAAACGCCTTCACCCTGGATCACTATAACAACAAACTTTATGTCTGCGCCGTAGGCGGCATGCAGAATGCCGGCAGCGCCAATCCTGACACCCGTCTGGATATCATTGACCTGGCCACTTTCACCAAGACCACCGTTACCAAAACCAGCGGCATGATCGGCGACTTCCGCGACATTACCATCGTTGACGCCAACACCGCCTATGTATTCCTGGGCAACTATAATGCATCGTTTGCCAACATGCTCGGCAATGTTTACCGTACTACCGTAGCCAACCTTACTTCCCCTTCAACCTGGACCAATGTCAGCACGATTAACTCCCCCGGCTACCTCTGGGGCATCTATGGCGACAGCACCCGTTTCTGGTTCGTTAAGGGCAACCAGATCGACATCTATCCCGGCCTGCCTGCCAGCACTGGCGACACGGCCACCAGAACCTTCACCCCGACCCAGCTCGGTTATAGCGGCGGCAACCTGAACTCGGCCATCATTCTGGCCCCGGATCTGACCTCGCGGGCCGGTGCCGCGCTCCAATCGGCTGGCGTTGCTAAATCCTTCGCCGCTCATTCCGTCCTGGCCCAGCAAGCCCGCAAGGCTGCTGAAAAGAAAACAGGCCTGAAAATTGTCAACGGCCAAAGAATCCTTAGCTTTGATTAATTCAGCCTGCTGGCTGCTATAGCCAGACTAGCAGAAAAGTAAGAGAACAGGGGGGCTGGACAGAGCGTGTGTCCAGGCCCCTTGTTCTCTTGAAACAGGGGGACAGGGTTTTGTTTCGACCAAATTGTTAACAATAATTTTACCTGCCCCTAACACTTATATTCACAGGCTGATCTATAATAAAAAGCAATTACAAAGAAAGGTCTGTGGTAACTATGGCGATTTGGCAGGTTGACCTGGAATCCAGAGAAGCTGAGCAGCATCGAAAATGGTTAAAACGCAGAGGCTTTATTTCCGCCAATTATTTCTCGGCGAATGGGTTTTCGCTGGCAAAAATGCGGCAGCTGGCCCAGGACGGCAAGCTGCATGCCATTCAGTGCCGGTTTGGCAATTCTGTGCGCTGGTATTATCTGGAGAGTCAGGCCGAGCTGGCCCGGATCAGAGGCGAACTTTCGTGATCTTTCAGATTTAACTATTATTTATCGGCAGATGTGTTACAATAATAGTGAATCAAGCATTAGCGTTGGCCGGGACAACTGGCAGGGCTTTTCGTTTGAGACCGATAATAACAGTGACGAGGGGTGTAATATTATGTGTGATGAAGAAACTCTAGAATTGACAGATGAAATCCCGGTACTATTTACTGATGATGTTGAACTCCTTGGCGACCGTTTGATGGATATTATTATTGCCATGGGTTTGCCGGAAGAGCAGACCAACGCGGTGCTGCGGCTGATTAATGATGCGATTGAGGACCATCATCAAAACATTCTCGACACTTTTGAGGATACCATCGAGATCGACGACGAAGCAGAAGAACAGGCCTAGCTACGGGAAAAGCCGCGAATTTCGCGGCTTTTTTCTATATTTATATAACCAGAATTAACACAACACATCCTGCCGGGCCAGTGGCCGCAGCTGGTCATAAATCCCGGGCTGGTCCTGGTTCCAGAAGGGAACAGGCTCAGTCAGCTGCCAGATGTCGGTGGCGTATTCGGCGAAGGTACGGTCACTGGAAAACCAGCCGGAATAAGCGATATTCAGCAGGCCCAGCCGCTGCCAGCGCTGTTGGTCGCAGTAGGCTGCGGCCAGCCGGTTCTGGGTGTCGACATAGCCGGCAAAGTCTTGGAGCAGGAAGTACTCGTCGCCATGATGCAGCAGGTCGTCATAATGGAGCCGGAATTCCTCCGGCCCGACCGGGAAAAAGCCGTTGACAAGCTGGTCTGTTATCGTTTTGAGTCTGGGGTCGCTGGTATACAGCTCCCGGGGGTTATAGCCGCCCTGCTGATAATAGTCCAGGACTTCATTGGCTGAGAGGCCGAACACAAAGATGTTGTCGGCGCCGGCGGCTTCGCGGATCTCAATGTTAGCCCCGTCCAGGGTGCCGATGGTCACAGCGCCGTTCATCATAAACTTCATATTGCCTGTGCCGGAGGCTTCACGGCTGGCAGTCGAGATTTGCTCGCTGACATCGGCGGCCGGGATAATCAGTTCGGCCAGCGAGACGTTATAGTTTTCCAGGAATACCACCTTAAGCTGGTCCCTGATGGCCGGATCGTTATTTATTTTGTCGGCCAGGGTGTTAATCAGTTTAATGGTCTTTTTGGCTTTATAGTAGCCGGGCGCCGCTTTGCCGCCGAAAATGAAGGTGCGGGGAGCGATCGTCAGCGCGGGGTCGGCCCGCAGGCGGTTATAGAGGTCCATAATGTGCATGACATTGAGGAATTGGCGCTTATAGGCATGCATGCGCTTAATATGCGAGTCAAAGATGGAGTTAATATCAACCGTAAGGTTATTTTTGGCTTTGATGTACCGGGCCAGCTGCCGCTTGTTGTCCAGCTTGACTGCGGCCAGGGCCGCCAGGAAGCCGGGGTCGCTGGCTGCGGCGGCCAGTTCAGCTAATTTAGCGGGGGTTTTTATCCAGTCAGGCCCAATTGCATCGTTAATCAGGGCCGCCAGCCGGGGATTGGCAGTTAAAAGCCAGCGGCGATGGGTAATGCCGTTGGTAACATTGGTAAACTTGTCCGGCGTACAGGCAGCGAAGTTGCGCATCACTGATTGCTTGAGGATCTCGGTATGAATCCTGGCCACGCCGTTGACGGAATGGCTGCCGGCAATGGCCAGATGGGCCATATGGACCTGGCCGTCGGCCACGATGGACATGGCGCGGATGCGGTCCCAGTCCCCGGGGTAGGTGTGCCAAAGCTCGCGGCCGGTGCGCTCGTTGATTTCCTGAATAAGCATGTGGATACGCGGCAGCAGCTGCGCAACCATGGTGACAGGCCATGTTTCCAGGGCCTCAGGCAGGATGGTGTGGTTGGTGTAGGAGATGGTGGCCACCGTGAGCGGCCAGGCCTCATCCCAGCCCAGGCCGCAGTCATCAAGGAGGATGCGCATCAGTTCCGGCACCGCCAGGGCCGGGTGGGTGTCGTTGATATGGATGGCTGCTTTAGCCGGCAGCAGCCGGAGGGCGTCATGGTTCAGCCGGAAACTGCGCACAATGCTCTGCAGGCTGGCCGATACCAGGAAGTATTGCTGCTTAAGCCGCAGCAGTTGGCCTTCATAGTGGGTATCATCAGGGTAAAGCAGGTCGGTAAGGGCCTCGACCCCGTGCTTGTAGTCGATCACACTGTTGCAGTCGGCGCCCTGCCGGCAGCAGGTGTAGTGGGAAATGTCGATTTCAGCGCTCCAGAGCCGTAGGGTATTGACAATTTTGTTTTGAAACCCGACCACCGGCACATCATAGGGGACCGCCATGACCTGTTCGTAGTTTTCATGCAGAAAACGGGTTTTGCCGTTGGTTTGCATCCGGACGGTGCCGCCATACCGGACCGCTATTTGTTCGTCCGGGCGGCGGTATTCCCAGACATAGCTGCGGTCTTGGAGCCAGTTGTCAGGGTATTCATGCTGATAACCGTTAATTATTTTCTGCTCAAACAGGCCATAGCGGTACCGCAGGCCGCAGCCATGGCCGGCCAGACCCAGCGCGGCCATCGAGTCCAGATAGCAGGCGGCCAGCCGGCCTAAGCCGCCGTTGCCCAGCCCGGCGTCCTCTTCTTCTGGCAATAAGCTGTCAAGCTGAATGCCAAGCTGGGAAAGCGCTTCCGCACAGGTTTCCCGGAGGCCCAGGTTGACAAGGTTAGTTGCCAGCAGCCGGCCCAGGAGAAATTCGATTGACAGGTAATAGACCTGTTTGGGGTCAGTCCGGGCCCGCTCCTGCCGGGTTGTGATCAGGTTTTTACTGATTATCTCCCGGAGGAGGGCGGCCAGGGCAGCAAACTTTTCCCCGTCAGTTGCTGTACTGAGCGGCTTGCCGTGCATAGCCGCAAATTTATGAACAAAGGAATCTCTGAATTCAGTGACTGATAGCGCCTCCGGTTTTGTGCCCGGGGCTGTCAACGGCTCACAGTTGTACAGATTGCTGTTAATGAGCATAGGGAACCTCCTTTACCGGGAATGGGTTTTCACTGTAAGGGGAGACCGTGTACGGGACAGGACCGGGGGTAGTCCCCGGTGCAATCCTTGCTGCTTTGTAGAGGTGTTCTTCAGTATACAGCTTAGTATATAACTGCCGGTATTGGCCTGCCGGTATATGCCAGCTGTTATCGATCCGCATGGCCCGGCCGGACAGCATATTCCAGACTTTTTTGTTGTGATAAATACGGATGGCCCGCCGGACCGTGTGCAAAAAGTCATGGGCGTTGTAGTTGGTAAAGCTGAAGCCATTGCCGGCGCCGGTCTGCTCATTATAGGCCAGGACGGTATCATTGAGGCCGCCTGTCTCCCGGACTACCGGCAGGCAGCCGTAGCGCAGGGCGATGAGCTGGCCAATACCGCAGGGTTCATAGCGGGAAGGCATTAAAAATAAATCGGCGGCGGCATACAGCTTGCGGCTCATATCCTCACTAAAGGGAATAATGGCGGCCAGCCGGTCGTTGTGCAGCCAGGAGGCCTGCCAGAGCAACTGCTGATAGTGTTCGCTGCCCTGGCCGATAATAACCAGTTGGGCGCCGCTGTCCAGGATTTCAGCGAGTACCCGCAGCACCAGGTCCAGGCCTTTCGCTTCCACCAGGCGGCAGTTCATGGCTAACAGCGGCCGCGCCGGGTCGGCCGTCAGTCCCAGCAGTTTCTGCAGTGCAAGCTTATTCTTGGTTTTGCGTTCCCGGGTCTGCCAGTCATAGTTGGCAAAAATACAAGGATCGGTGGCCGGATTATAGACCGCAAAATCAATGCCGTTGATAATCCCGGCTAAGTCTGCCGCCCTGCCGGCCAATACACCCTCCAGCTTTTCCCCGTAATAGGCGTGTTGAATTTCGCGGGCGTAGGTGGGGCTGACTGTATTGATTAAATCGGAAAAGATAAGTCCGCCCTTCATAAAATTAACGTTATCGTAAAATTCCATACCCTGGACGGTAAAGTAATCCCAGCTTAAATCAAGCAGGTTAAGCATGATAGCTTTGGGAAAAATGCCCTGATATTTCAGGTTATGGACGGTGAAGAGGGTCCTGATTTTATTGTAAAAGGGCTGGTCCCGGTAATGGGCGGTTAAGAAAACGCTGACCAGGCCGCACTGCCAGTCATGACAGTGCAGGATGTGGGGCTGAAAACCAAGCTGCGGCAGGGCCTCCAGCACGGCCCGGCTAAAGAAGGCGTAGCGCTCGGCATCGTCATAATGCCCGTAAACCCCGGACCGCTTAAAATAGTATTCATTATCGATAAAATAACAGGGCAGGCCGTCCAGTTCAAGCTCTTCGAGCCGGCAAGGCTGTAAACGCCAGGAGAGCGGGACAGGAAAGGACGCTTTGACAGACATGCTGTGCCTGAATTTCTCCGGAATCCCGCCATATTTAGGAATGATGATCCTGGCATCGACACCCTGCTGCCTGAGTTCTTGCGGCAGAGACGCGATTACGGTGCCCAGGCCCCCGGTTTTGATGAACGGGGCAGCCTCGCCGGCGACGAACAGTACTTTGAGCATGCGTGTAATCAGTTCCTTTCCAGACATATTCTAGTCCCAAGATTACAGTATAGCCGTTTAGGCAGTGAATAATTCCTGAACCAATGTTTGAAGTTTGGGTATTTTTATATTAGAATGGTATATAGATACATAAAGTAGTTCTTTAGCTGATTAGGAGGCATTCGCTTGTTATTTGACACACATATCCATACCCGGTATTCTGATGACTCCGAGATGGCAATAGAAACGGCGATCAGCCGGGCCGCCGAACTAAAACTGGGGATTATTGTTACCGAACATGTTGATCTGGCGCAGCCGGAGCCAGACGTTGCTTTGGATGTTGAACAATATTGGCAGGATTATAGAAAATACCGGAATGAAAAGCTGCTGTTGGGGATCGAGGTCGGCATGCGGACCGAATGTTTGGCCGACAACCGCGCGATAATTGACGCTTATCCGTTTGATTATGTGATTGGATCAATTCATTTTGTGGATAATATTGAAATCTATCAGGAGGTTTTCTATCATAACCGCACCAAAATGGATGCCTACAGCCGCTATTTTGAGACCATGCTGGACTGTCTGAAGGTATACGATTTTATCGACAGCCTGGGTCATATTGACTATATAGCCCGGTATGCGCGGTTTGAGGACCCGGAGATTTATTATCATGAATTTGCTGACTGGATTGATGAAATAATAAAGGTTGCCGTTCAGAACGAACAAGCGCTGGAGATTAATACCCGCCGTTTGACAAGTCCGGCAGCGGTCGCCAGGCTGCTTCCGATCTATAAGCGGTTTTATGAGCTGGGCGGGCGGATGGTTACCCTGGGGTCTGACGCGCATATACCGGAAAACATCGGCTGCCGGCTGGAGGTGGCCCAGGCGATGGCCGCAGCCTGCAGCCTGAAGGTAGTCTATTTTAAGCAGCGTAAACCGGAATGGGAGAGGTAGCATTATGAGGATAAAACGGGTTGATACGACGATTAGCACCGATAAACTGACTGAATCCAAAGAGTTTTATATCAGGCACTTTAATTTTCAACTGGTCTATGAAAGCGACTGGTATATTGAGCTGATTGCTCCCGGTCTGCCGGCCGGCATCAGCTTTACCAAGCCGCAGCGTGATGCGGGTGAGTTTTTCCATGGTTCGGGCATTATCATTTCCTTTGAAGTGGATGATGTGGATGCCGAATACCGGCGGCTGAAAGCGGCGGGTGTGGAACCTTGCGAGGATCTTATCGATAAGCCGTGGGGGGAGCGCAGCTTTGTGGTTAATGACCCGACCGGGGTTCATCTGTATATTTATACCTCCATTCCGCCAACACCTGAGTATAAAGTAGTATACGATTCATTTAAAAAATAAATGCGGTCTCACCAAAGTGCATAGCTAACAAAAGGGGACTGTCTCAGTATGAGACAGTCCCCTCTTAGGTTCCGGTTATAATATGTCTTCTCCCCAGCGTTTCAACAGATTATGGTCAATTGCCAGCAGGTCCAGGACCCGGCCGGTATGATGGGTAACGATATCGTCAATAGAGGCTGGTTTATGATAGAAGCTAGGCATATAGGGCATAATGGTGGCCCCTTTATAGGCCATGGCCAGCAAAATTTTTAAATGCTCCGGCGCCAGGACAGGCTCGCTGGTGACCATAATTAGTTTTTTTTTCAATTTCAAAATAGCGCCGGCAGTTTTTTGCAGGGTGCTCAGCGGTAAGTCCTGCACCAGCGGCGCAATCGCCGCCAGGCTGCAGGGAACGAGAATCATGGCCGCCGCGTCGTACTCCCTGATGGGCAAGGCAGGGGCGTCATCATAACAAAAATACCGGACTAAGCCTTGCAGCCGGGGCAATGAGTAATCTGTTTCCCGCTCCAGGGCGGTCCCGGCCTCGCGGCTCATGATCAGGCAGGTTTCAGCACCAAGGGCATAAAAGGTTTCTAAAAGGCGCGTTGCATAAATCATGCCTGTGGCATTGGTGATTCCAACAATCGGTTTCATACGGGCCTCCGCAGTTCATATTCCAAATTTGCCAGACTGATGAATTGATTATACCAGATATCAGCCGGCCGGAACAGAAAAAGGAAGACCGATTGCTGCCTCTCGGCACAATCACGTCTTCCCTATACCCGATACCCGCTCCAGCAACTGGGCGGAAGTATCAGACTAACAGGCCATAAGCGGTATACACCAATAGTAGCGAGGGTGCGCCGCCCCTGATATAGTTAATCAGCTTGGTTAGTTTGCCGGTGTCCAGGCTGTCGGCTGGATTGTTTTCATCAGAGATTTGCGGATTCAGCAGCTGCTGGGCTTCTTCGGCTTTGGATTCGGCTTTGCCCATAAACAGGCTGTGGATGGCAGTAAAAAACTCGAAGCCTGGGGTTCTTTGCGGGAGCGATCGAGTCGGGTCGGAGCCAGGTTTCATTTCTTGCATAACGACACCTCCTTGTGTTAATTTAGAGCCGTGACTTATTTATAGGGTTTACGTTAATAAGGGCTTTATACCTATATAATATGCAATTCTCGTGCCGAATATTAAATGCTCGCTTTTAGGCTATTTTCATCCAAAAAGGAACAGTTTCTGTTTCGTTATGAAACAAAAACTGTTCCTTTTTGGATCATTCGCCCCATTCCCGTAATTTACGCCACAGGGTCGAGCGGCCAATCCCCAGCAGCTTGGCGGCCTGCTGTTTGTTGCCGCCGGTCTTGGCCAGGGCTTCGCGAATAGCAGCGATTTCAAAATCTTTGAGCTCGGCAGGGGCCTGGTCTGGCGCCGGCAGGAGGTTTTTGAGGCAGGACCAGACCTCCTGTCTGGTGATAACCGGTGCAGCTGCCAGTACCACCAGCCTTTCGATTATATTATGCAGCTCGCGGATATTGCCCGGCCAGTCGTACTGGGCCAGCAGGCTGATGCCCTGTGGCTCTATATACTTAACAGAGGTATGGAATTTCTGATTGCAATTAGCAACAAAAGACCGCACAAATAACCCGATATCATCTTTACGCGCTCTAAGCGGCGGGATGCTTACTGTTAACACGGCTAACCGGTAATATAAATCAGCCCGGAACTTCTGGTCGGTCATCCTTGCCTGCAGATTGCGGTTCGTGGCGGCAATGACCCTGATGTCCACCGGAATTACGCGGTCATCACCGACCCGGTATACCTGGTGTTCCTGCAGGACACGCAATAACCTTGTCTGCAGCGAGTCCGACATTTCGCCAATCTCATCCAGGAAAATGGTTCCCCGGTGGGCCTGCTCAAACAGCCCGGTCTTGCCGCCTTTCTTAGCGCCGGTAAAAGCGCCCTCGACGTGGCCGAATAACTCGCTCTCCAGGATGGTTTCCGGGATCGCCGCACAGTTGACGGCGACAAATGGTCCGTTCCGGCGGGGGCTGGCCTGATGGATGGCCTGGGCAAAATATTCTTTGCCGGCGCCTGTTTCCCCCAGGATTAGCACGGTGCTGTTATAACCGGCAAAACGTTTGGCTTCCTCAATAACCTTGTGCATAGCGGGAGTGCGGGTTTCGATATCAAGAAAAGATGCCCGCGCTATCCGGCCCTGCAGCGATAACTCCTGCCGTGTCTTTTGTTCTAACTCCTGCAGTTGGTCAATAAGCTGAAATGTGGCCACTGCCCCTGCCACCTCGCCGCTGACAACAACCGGCTGAAAGCTGACCGCAATTGTACAATCACGGCCAATGCGCTCCACAACCCCGATTTGCCGTTCCCTGGTCGCCATACACTCCCATAATCTTTGAATGAAAGAGCTTTCCGCAGCTGCCCAGCCGGCCTTGGCCAGATTAAATAACCGGGCCGCCTCGATATTCATGGCGGTCACGGCGCCGGTATGATCAATGGCCAGCACGCCGTAGTTAATCGAGTTAATAATTGTTTCCAGCTGGCGGGCGGCTTGCTCCTCCAGCCGCTGGTTTGACAGGTGCTGGACCGCCAGGCTGATCGCCTGCTCCAGCCCTTCCCGGCCGGAGGCGAGGGTTATACCGGTTAAGCCATAAGACTCGGCGGTTTCCACCACTGACCGGCTGCCGATGATCGTTGTTGCCCCGAGGTCCCTGGCCTTTAGGATTGCGGCAGCAATATCCGCTCCGTCCTCTAAGTGCACCTGCATGCTGGCCGGCAATTCCAAAATCTCTTCAATGCTGGCGAAGCCGCCGGCTACCTGTTTATCCGTCGCCAAAGCCAGCTGCCCGCCTTGTCTGGCGGCTGTCAGGCGAGACCGGAGAATATCATAGCCGGTGTAGGGTATTTCAATAACAGGAACATTGGGAATGGCGTTAAGAATCATATGAAAGGTTATGCCCCTGGTGATGAGTACTTTGGCGCCGGCACTGACCGCGGCTTTAGCCGCAGTTACCCCTTCGTGCAAACGGGCGGGAATATAGGAGATTTGCCTGCCCTGTAAGCCCAGTTTTTCTGCTAACTCCACAATTTCATGGTCAGGGGCGATGAGGACAATTTCTGACAATCAAGTTCACCTTCTTACAAACAAAATTGCTGATGATCGGTGCCGCCAATAAAAGATTTCTTACATACATCTTTCGGGGGGGAGGGAAAATATCCTTCCGGAATTTTAACTGATGCATATTTTCGCGGCTAATTTACACTACTATTGATTAATGAAGGATAATAATGCCTGGCGTAAATGAGCTGATGACAGTGAAAAGACGTTTATGCATAGTGAAATAATTAACTTATATTGGGATTGGTTTTGTATTATGTATTCTGTAGACACACAGTCCGGGCAAATATATAATAAAAGTGAGAATATTTTAACATATCGGGAGGTTAAGATGCAAAATATTTTTGAAATGGCAAAAATCCCGTTAGACAAAGCAGCAGCCCTGATTAAAATAAATCCTGCTGCCGCTAAGCTGCTGGCTGAGCCGGAGCGGACCCTCGAGGTATCTATCCCGGTAATTATGGATGATGGCCGGCTTGAGGTATTTACCGGTTACCGGGCCCAGCACAATACCGCCCTGGGACCAGCCAAAGGCGGCATCCGTTTTCACCAGCATGTTACTATGGACGAAGTAAAGACGCTCAGTTTCTGGATGACCTTCAAAAGTGCAATTTTAAATCTGCCCTACGGTGGCGGCAAGGGTGGGGTTGTGGTTGATCCCCGCAACCTGTCCCGGCGCGAGCTGGAGGGTCTGTCGCGGGGATATATCCAAAAAATAGCCCCAGTCATTGGTGAGTATGTGGATATTCCGGCCCCTGATGTTAATACCGATTCACGGATTATGGGCTGGATGATGGATGAATACAGCAAGGTCTACGGACGCCTGGCCCCGGGCGTGATTACCGGCAAGCCGAAGACGATCGGCGGCTCGGCCGGCCGGGGCTCGGCTACAGGCCGCGGGGTCATGTTTACCGTGCGGGAGGCCTTTAAAAAACTGGGTATTGATGCCAGACAAGCTACGGCAGCCGTGCAGGGGTTTGGCAATGTGGGCAGCTTTACGGCCAAGCTGCTGTACGATATTGGTGTAACCATTGTGGCGGTCAGTGATGTGCAGGGGGCGATCTATAAAGAGGACGGCTTTAATCCTTATGCTGTCGAGGAATATCTGAAGGACCATGGTTCGGTGGCCGGGTTTCCCGGCACCAGCAGCATGGACAATGCCGAATTGCTGGAGCTGCCTGTCACCGTACTAGCTCCCTGCGCCCTTGAGAGCCAGATTACAGGCGAGAATGCCGGCCGCATACAAGCAAAAATAATTGCCGAGGGCGCCAACGGGCCCACAACCCCGGCCGCCGACGAGCTGCTGGATCAACGGGGGGTTATGATTATCCCCGATGTCCTGGCTAATGCCGGCGGTGTTACTGTCAGCTATTTTGAATGGGTGCAGAATCTGTACCGCTATTACTGGACGGAAAAAGAGGTGCATGCCCGCCAGGAGGAAATGATGGTAGAGGCCTTTGCGAAGGTCTATGAAGCCGGTCAGCAATATAACTGCACCCTGCGGGTGGCTGCCTATGTTGTTGCTCTTGAACGGCTGACTGAGGCTATGAAGCTGCGGGGCTGGTATTGAAAAATAAGAATGAGTAAGCTAAAAAAATGTCGGCATATTGCCGGCATTTTTTGCCCCCCACGTGAATTGACATCCTTTTTTACCTTGGAATTTGCTGTAGAACCCAGTAACCTCGAACTTCTGGGCGTGGCAGGCAGTAAGCTGGAAGCAGCCGTTTTTTAAAAGTTTATTTAACCAAGAGGTTCAATGCTTAATTCTCGCTAAACGGGAGAATCTATTATTAGCTGTTGCGGCCCATTGTTGCAGGAAAACTGTTCCATGCTGACGAAAGGCAAAATAGTTAACCTCCTGACAAGGCAATACATAGGATAAAAAATAAAATTACAAAAAGCGAGGTAAGAGCATGTCCTTTAAGATTGGCCAGACCTACCACGGATTTAAACTGATGGACGCTAAGCACGTAGCCGAGATTAACTCTGATGCCAAATTGTTAGTGCATAAGCAAAGTGGCGCCCGCCTGCTGTATCTGGGCAACGATGATGATAACAAAGTCTTTTCCGTTACCTTCCGCACCCCGCCTGAAGACTCAACCGGTGTACCGCATATTGTCGAGCACTCGGTCCTGTGCGGCTCACGCAAATTTCCGATTAAAGAACCGTTTGTTGAACTGGTAAAGGGTTCGCTCAATACCTTTCTTAATGCCATGACCTTTCCCGACAAAACCATGTATCCTGTGGCCAGCCGGAATGAAAAAGACTTCCGCAATCTGATGGACGTATATCTGGATGCCGTATTTTATCCCCAGATGCTGAAGACGCCCGCAATCCTTATGCAGGAAGGCTGGCATTATGATCTGCCTGACAAGAACGCCGAGCTTACCTATAAAGGTGTTGTCTATAATGAAATGAAAGGCGTATTTTCCTCACCTGATGCTATCCTGGAACATCAGATTTATGCGGCGCTGTTTCCCGATACAACCTATGGGGTGGAGTCCGGCGGCGACCCTGAATATATTACTGACCTTACGCAGGAGCAGTTTGCCGCTTTTCATAAAAAGTATTACCACCCGGCCAACAGCTACATTTTCCTGTATGGTGATCTGGATTTAGACGATCAGCTCAAATTCCTGGATGAGGCTTATCTGCAAGATTTTACGGCCGTAAAGATTGATTCCCGGATTCCGCTGCAAAAGCCGTTTAAAGAAACGGTGGTTAAAGTGGTGGATTATCCGGTATCGCCCCAGGAATCGACCAAGGATAAGACTTTTATTACCCTCAATGTTGCTGCCGGTAAGGCCACCGATGCCGAAAGCTATCTGGGGCTGATGATGCTGGAGCATATCCTGCTGGAGACACCGGCTGCCCCGCTTAAAAAAGCGCTGCTGGATGCAGGGCTGGGTAAAGAGGTATTCGGCAGCTACAACAAGAGCATCCTGCAGCCAACCATGACCTTTGGTGTAAGTGGGGCGAACCCCGGCCAGGTTGAGGAATTTAAGGCTGCAGTCGCGGCCACTTTGGCAAAACTGGCTAATGAAGGACTTGATAAAAAACTGGTCGAGTCGTCAGTCAACATTTTCGAATTTCACCTCCGGGAAGCGAACTATGGGAACAGGCCTAAGGGGCTTGTATATAATATGAAGTGCCTTGACAGCTGGCTGTATGATGAGGACCCGCTGATCCATCTGGCTTATGAACCGGCGCTGGCTGCCATTAAGCGGCAGGCTAAAAAAGGCTATTTTGAACAACTGATCAAAACCTGTCTCCTGAATAATACCCATCAGGCTCTTGTTGCCTTAACACCAAGCTGTGATGTGGGGGCCCAAAAGGCGACAGAGTTAAAACAAAAATTAGCCAACTACAAAGAGAGTCTGAGTCCGGCCCAGCTGGCTGCCCTTGTTAAGCAAACCAAGGCCTTAAAAGAACGGCAGGAAACATCGGATTCGCCGGAAGCGCTGGAGTCGATCCCGCTGCTGGAACTGAAAGATATTGATCCGAAAGCAGAGGAACTGGTAACTGTTGAACAAAAAGAACAGGGAATACCGGTGCTGCTGCATCCCTATTTTACAAATCAGATTGCTTATGTCAACCTTTATTTCAATATCGGCGCGGTAGCCGAGGCCGAGCTGCCATACGTGTTTTTGCTAGCTGATCTGTTGGGTAAGGTGGATACTGCCAGGCTGCCATATACCGAACTGGCCAAGGAGATTAATATTCACACCGGTGGTTTTGCCTATGATGTTTTTGCTTTTTCTGAAAATGCCGATGATGAAACCTTTACCCCGATGTTCAGGGTGAAAGCCAAGGCCCTTGTGAGCAAGCTGCCGGAGATGTTTGGCCTCCTGGGGGATGTGGCCGGCAGCAGCCTGTTTAATGACAGCGGCCGGCTCAAAGAACTGATCCGCGAAACCAAGGCGGCGTGGGATACGGCCCTGTTCCGCCGCGGCCAACAGGTGGTTGCCAGCCGTCTGTTATCCTATGTATCACCTGTTGCCAAATACAATGAGACCGGCTTGCTGACCTACTATAAGTTTATTGCTGCTCTGGAAGACAATCTTGAAACCAGGGTGAATGAAATAGGCCGGACACTGGCGGCGGTAGCGCAAACAATCTTTAATAAGGATAATCTTCTGGCCGGTGTCACCTGCACCCGGGAGGATTATGAGAAATTCAGCGAGAGCCTGGCCGTGCTTATTGAAAAACTGGGTTCCCGCCAGTTTAAACCTGTTAAATACAGCTTCAAAGCCCAGGCGCTTAACGAGGGGCTGCTGACCTCCGGCAAGGTGCAGTATGTTGCCAAAGGGGCCAATTTCCGCCGCCTCGGCTACACCTATCACGGCAGCATGAAAGTCCTGGAGACGATTCTACGCTATGATTATCTCTGGAACCGGATCCGGGTTCAGGGCGGTGCCTATGGTGCCTTTACCCAGTTTGACCGGAGTGGTAATGTTGTATTTGGTTCGTACCGGGACCCTAATCTGGCGGAAACCGTCAGGGTCTATGACGAGACTGTTCAGTATCTGAACAATTTTACTGCCAGCCAGGTAAGCAAGCGGGAAATGACCAAATATATTATAGGTACTATGAGTGCCCTGGATACACCGCTGACACCGCAGATGAAGGGCGAACGGGCCGATGCCGCCTACATTAGAAATATCAGCCAGGCCGACCTGCAGCAGGAGCGGGCTGAGGTTTTAGCTACCAGACAGGAAGACATCAGAAAACTTGCTGACGTTGTTGATGCGGTTATGCAAGCCAACTACCTGTGTGTGCTCGGGGGCGAACAGAAAATTAAGGCCAGTAAAGAGCTGTTTGGGCAACTGGTTACGGTAATTGACTAGAAAAAACCTGGCTTGTGCCAAGTCCTTTAGGATGCCGGCAGAAGCCGCCTGTGCCCTTGAGGGTAAAGATTTTTCTTATCCCTGTAGAGATAGTTTTGAAATTCTATAAATTCTAATGGGGTTAGATAAAAAAGATTGCTGCACTAAAGCCCCACTGCCGTTGGGCGTACATGCCAACGGCAGCGCGGGCCGGTGCCATCAATCTTTTTTCTTTATTCGCAGAGTAACCCCTGTGCCAGCAGACTGTCGTCAGTTTCCCAGGACTCCACAATTACCTTAGCTGTGCGATATTCAAAACCCATGCCCATTAAATAACTCATAAGCGCTAATTCGGTCATAGCATGGCGCGTACTTGTGTTTTCAAGCTCCCTGATCCCATGACGAATGGCAGGCTCCACCTGTAACAAAAAATGACCGGCAGTGAGCGACTGGCTCGGCACCAGCTGAACCACTGGATTGGGCTTGCAGTTGCGTCCTGTTATCATACTTTGGAAAGTTGCCATTATGTTGCCTCCTTATGGCTTTTACTATAGTTTATGTTGCCACGCAAATATTTGTGTGTTTATGTTAAATGATTAAGTAAAAAACAGTTTGAAAATAAACCCGGCAGCAGGAACCGGGGCAGCGCAGGCCAAATATATAAGTAATGCAGCAAGGAGGTATGGTATGAACCCCCAGGACGGTGTACTTTGGTCCAGAAACTTTTCTCTTAGTTGTCTTGCTAATTTTTTCTATTTTGGCAGCTTCTACCTGCTGCTGCCGATTCTGCCCCAGTATGTTGATACCCTGGGCGGGACAGCAGCGCAGGTTGGACTGGTCACCGGCCTTTATACCATGGCCGCCGTCGTGGTCAGGCCCTATTTTGGTCAGCTGGCCGACCGTAGCGGCCGGAAAAAAATTATGCTGACCGGTGCCGGCTGCTTTACGCTGTTATTTATGCTGTATGGTCTGGTCGAGGCTATTTACCCTCTGTATATATTGCGTGTTGTCCATGGCCTGGCTCATGCTGCTTTTTTGGCTGCTGCCGCCGCCTATATTGCTGATTTGGCGCCGTCGGCGCGACGGGGCGAGGCAATGGGTGTTTACGGTACGGCCAATGTCCTGGCCATGGCTTTATTCCCGGCCTGGGGTACGGCCGTTATCAGCAGGACCGGTGATTTTAATTATTTATTTGGCTTGTCGGCAGCGGTGGCGGGGCTGGCTTTTCTCTGCATCCTGCCGGTTAGGGAGCTGGCGGCTGCCCCCGCCGGCAGCCGGCCGGGGGCGGGATTTTTAACTGTCGGTAAACGGCGTGAGGTACTGCTGCCGGCGCTGGCCTTATTTGGCGGTGCAACCACTTATGGTGCCATCATTGCCTTTTTGCCATTATTTGCGCCCCAGCGGGGAATCACTGATATTGGCATTTTTTTTACCGCCTTTGCGGCCAGTACCGTTGTCAGCCGGATATTTACCGGTAAGCTGTCTGACCGTATTGGCCGCCAGCCTGTTATTCTGCCCTGCATGGCGCTGATTGTGCTGGCAGTTTGTATACTGGCTCAGCTAAGCAGCAGAGAGATGCTGATTATTACAGCCCTGTTATATGGTTTTGGCTTTGGTGCCTTTATGCCGACCCTTAACGCGCTGGTTGTTGATTATACGCCGCCCCGGGATAGAGGTGCGGCGCTGGGATTTTTTACAGCCTTTATGGATCTGGGTATAACTGCCGGTTCCGTTATTCTGGGGTTTGTCGGTGAATTATTTGGCTATACGGCCATGTTTTACAGCAGCGCGGTAGTAGCTATTGCCAGTATTGCCGTGTTTATTGCGGGAATGAGGAAGGCAGGCGTTGTGAACCATGAATAATATTAATAGTAATAGTACCGCTCCGGTAGTGCCGGTCAAGCTGGAAACAGCCGACAGCCTGGCCGTAAGGCAGCAGCCCGCCGGGGATGTTCCCCCGAGTGCCGCCAGCCCGAAACCGGCCGCCACGCCGGCGCTGCTTCTGGCGCTGGAAAGCTTTATTGCCACTGAACTGGCCGGGCTTGGCAAAACGCTGGCAGGCCGCACCGCACTTGTTGGCAGCCTGGCCCCCGAAATCCAGGAGCTTGTAAAAAATATATTACAGCAGACGCAGGCCGCGGCAACGGCGTTGCCGGCCGGGGCAGCCGCCTTGCTGAAGTCGCCGCGGACTGCGGCGGAAAAATTGCTGGCATTGGCGGCGGCACTGGAACAAACGGCAGCCGGCGAAGCCGGGGCACCTGCCGGTCCGCCGGCCGGTAAGCCTCAGGCTGCGCTGACTGAACTTATCAGTGCCTGGCGGCAGCTGTCCCCACGCGAGCTTAAAACAATGGCCCGGGCAGTACGTGAACTGGCCGCTGCTGTATTGACGCCGCCGGAGCAAGCCCCGGCCGGCCGGACGCCGGTGCCGGCAACTGTTACTCAGCCCGGCAGTCTGGCTGCCAAGCCCGGATCCGGCGCGGCAGTACCGGCTCCGCTCAGGGGCGGGACCGCTGAACCGGCAGCACAGCCGCAGGCGCCGGTTCAGCCGGAGCTCAGCGATAAAGCACCGGCGTCTGATAAAGCGCCGGTCATACCACTGCCCGGCCCACCACGGCAGGTAAGAGATATGCCGGCAATACCCCTGCGGCCGGGACCTGAGGGGACAGCGCCGCCGGCGAATGTATCTGACTTGGTGAAGACTGTCCTAAGCCGGCCGGAAATGGCTAACAGCCTGCGGCCGGAGATCCGGGAATTAATTCAAACCTTGCTGCGGCAGGAACTGCCGGTCCAGACCGGGAAGTCAGGCCAGCAGGTCCCCCCGGGCCTGCCGGCCCGTCCGGAGCTGCAAACCCAGCCAGGCCTGACGGACCTGCCGGCAGCCCTGGCGGCTTTTATCAAATCAACCAGACCCTTAGCGGAGAAACTGGTGTTGTTTGCCGCCGCCCTGGAGCAGGCGGCAGAGGCGTCCGGCCCAGCGGAGCGGCCTGCCGCCAAAGCCCTGGCCGGTACCCCGGTGAATCCGGCTGAGACTGCTGCCGCCTGGCCGGGCAAAAGCCCGCAGGAGCTGAAGGCTGCTGCCGGTATCATCAGAGGCTT
The DNA here is from genome assembly GCF_007641255.1 of Sporomusa termitida. Classification (NCBI taxonomy): domain Bacteria; kingdom Bacillati; phylum Bacillota; class Negativicutes; order Selenomonadales; family Sporomusaceae; genus Sporomusa; species Sporomusa termitida. Next base: position 3,713,505 of record NZ_CP036259.1, on the reverse strand, counting down.
GGCGGAGACGATGGCCAAGCCGGGCGGTGGTGTCGCCGAACGCCAGGAGCAGCAGAGTCTGTTAACTTTTACCATACCGCTCTATTTTGGTGATGGCCAGACAGCTTATCCGGCCCATATTCATATTTACCACCAGGAACAGAAAGATAAAAATAATCCGGCCGGGACCGAGGTCGAAACCTGGCTCAGGCTTAGCCTGGAGACCGAGAATATTGGGTTAGTGGAGACCTCGTTCCGCTTATATGACGGACACACCGTGGATGTCAAAGTACGGTTTGCCGACCCGGCAGCGGCTGACGGGTTTGCCGCTGTTGTTGGTGAGGTTAAAGAGAAGCTGAGCGAGCTGCCGCTCACTCTGGGCGAGTTTTTGGTAAAATAATCTTTTTGAGAATTTTTTTCAGTCATTCATAGAAAACTATAAGGTGCATAATGGCGGCGTTACTTATTGGCTGCTGTGACGTTAAAGTATATGTAAGCCTGAAGAGTGGTGACAATGGTGTCAGAGAATGAAAATTTCATAATTGCCCAGGCCCGGGAAGGTGACCGGGCGGCGCTTAATGCGCTGGTCTCCAGCCATTGGCCTGCCATTTACCGGCTGGCTTTGGCTAAAACCAGTAATCCTGAAGATGCCCAGGAAATTGCCCAGGATACTTTTCTGCGGGCTCTGGCCGCATTGCCGCGCTATAAAGAGACCAATGCCACTTTTAAAACCTATTTGTCGCGAATTACGCTTAATCTTATTATTGATCATTACCGCCGCCGCGGTCGTGCCCCCCAGGTCGTGGATATTGCGGATTATAACGAACCGATTATTGATCCTGATTCCCGGCCGGAAGAGGCGGTGTTAAACACCGAACGCCGGCAAGAGGTACTCTGTTTGCTGGCCCGCTTGCCTGATGAACAGCGACAGGTCATTGAGCTGCGCATTGTCCGGGGGCTGGCAGTTGCTGATGCGGCCCGGATTATGGGCAAAAGCGGCGCGGCGGTAAAAATGCTGCAGCAGCGGGCATTAAAAAAACTGAAAGAATTGTTTACCGAGCAGGGGATAACTGGAGGTGAAGCCGGTGCAGGACAATACTAAATTGGAAAAAAGTCAGGCCGAGGCCCTGTCAGCTGCCATTGATGCCCTTAACCGGGGTATGGCGCCTGCAGAGAGCCAGGACGACGAAATAAAAGAACTGCTGCATACTGCCCGGCTGGTTAAGGAGGCCTCGACAGTGACAATGGCCGCCCCGCCGCCGCCGGTGCTTGATCACCTGGTAGATCAGGCAGCCAGCACCATTGCCCGGGAAAAACGCAAGCGGAGCCTGGCCTGGGGGTTTGCCAGTGTGACAAGTGCCGTTGCTGCTGTTGTTTTAGTGGTTATGCTGCAGGTTATGCCGCCGGTTACCCCGGAGCAGCAATTGGCCAAGACGATGCCGCCGTCAGCAGATACGGCCCCACCGCCGGCGCCGTCAATTACCCAGACGCCGCCAGATTTAATTACCCCGCCGGCTGACACCCGAACCCCGGTTTTACCGGCGGTACCGGCGCCGGAAGCCCCGGCCGGCCGGCCCGAAGCCGCTGAGATTTCTCCGCCTGCAGATGAGCCGCCCCGCGTAGCCCTTATGCCGCCCCAGTCGCCTGTGCCGGCGGCCAGCGACACAATGCTGGCTTTGGCCGAGCGAAAAGCGGATATTGTTACCATTGATGCTGTCAGCAAAACAATCCGTCAGGTTTATCACCAGGGGGCGCCGGATGAGATTATCATTACCCAGGCCCCAAAAATTCAGCGCAGCCTGCGGACTGCTCCCAAACCCCCGGAAATCCAGATGAAAATGGCGGCCCCTGTTCCCAATGAATCGGTAGAGATCAAACCGCCTGACCGTAACAAAGTAACGGTAACAGTCGGTAACACCGAAGTAACCCTGGAGGGGGCAGCCACTGAGGAAGAACTCCTGAACCTGGCCAAAACCCTCACCAAAGTAAGCATAGCCAATTAAAAGCGACTCAAGGGGACGGTTCGAAACCACTGATATAAGCCTGTTTTTTTTAACTAACCTTGGGTAAAAATCGGAGTCAATCGGCAATAGGCTGCAAAATTGACAATTTGTTGCATAAACGCATGGCCGCAAAAGGATATCAGGGCTGCTATCCTTTTCAAATTTACGGCTAAGGCCGTCAGTTTGGCTTGCAGGGACATGCTTTTTAGACCATACCCCCGTGCACGGTCTAATCCATGGAAACGTTTCATTTCCCCGTTCTTCCACTCATGGCTGGCTCGCTTTTTGTACTTTAGCTTGAACTGATCGCTCTTGGCAAGCTGACTATGTTCGTAATATTGCGCGCAGTGTTCACTGACGCGCAGTACTTTTTTCTTCGTATTCTTGCCAGCACAGGTCAGCCGTTGCGGACACTGCACACAGTGCGATTTCACAAAATGATAGCGGTACACGTCATTTTTGTTCTTGTATTTTTGGCGCACTTTCTTCTCGGTATGATTGCCCATTTCGCAAAACCACTGGTCGCTGTCTTTGTTGTAACTAAAACGGCTTTCGTCTAGCTTGTAGACACAGGCGTTTACGGGAATGATGGCTTCTACCGCCTCGGTTTGTAAGGTATCTAAGAATCGGTTTGCGAAAATAGGCCTTATCTCCATACACCGCTTGGATGGGTAAGCCGCAGGCTTTACTTCGCTGATACAATTCCTCAAATTGGCTGCCGTCCACATAGGCGCCGCTTTCCACTGTTACCGCCGTAATGATCCTTGTTTCCGGGAGCATGGCAAATTCTACTTTATAGCCGTAAAAGCTGTCTGTTTTTGATTTGTAGCCTACGCGCGCCTCTTTATCTACCAGCGATCGGACTCCTTTTTGGACCATAAATTTCGGATCTTCCAGGATTTCTTTGGCTTCGTTAACCGCTTGTTGGCTGTTGGGCAGGATAGACAAATCGACATGGCTTTCGGTTTTCCCGATCAGTTCTTCCACATAGGACTTCATTTTCTGCTTCGCTTCGTTGTGGTCTTCTATGAGCTTATAGTCGGGAACTTCGCTAATGAGCTCGGCGGGGATTACCCCGTTTTCTTTCTCAATGGCCCTTATGATTCTTCTTCCCAGATGCTTCATGATTCTTTCCGGCACTTTTTTTTTAGTATTGGCCTGGGTATGCGTGGCGTCAATGCTTAGTCCGGTTCCTTTAATTATGCCTTTTTCCACACACTGGCGAACCACTTCCTGAATCATATCATCCACACTGGTTTCTTTTAGTCTATGTTTCCTAAACTTGGCCAGCAGGCTGGCGTCCGGCAGATCCTCTTCGGGATTGAGTCCCAAAAACCACATATAGGCTAAGTTTAATCGGGCTTCTTCTATGACTTTGACATCGGATAAGTTATATAGATATTGCAAAATGAGGATCTTGGCCAGCATTTCCGGTTCTTTGGCCGGCCGCCCCAGATGCTGGCAGTACGAATCCTTCAGCAACTCGTTAATGAAGCTAAAATCCACATTACCAGCGATAATCTTCAGAATATGATTACTGGGAATTTTATCATAGAGCACGCTATATATACTTAATTGGTGCGGCACATTTTTTAGCAAGGCAAGCCCCTCCATTACGCAAATATCTACCGTTATATTTTACCATAATTCAGGGGCGCTTGCTTTATTGACTTTTTCAGTGCTTTCGGACGGTTCTCTTGAGTCGCTTTTTTGTGAAAAGCGACTCAGAAGAACCGTCCCCTTGAGTCAAAAAGTCTGGAAATTTTTGCTGGGGCTGCCGGCGTTACCTTTGTTTGACCGGGGCGTTTAATTAGGTGAGTTGACCAAAGCGTCAGTGGTATAATTAATTAAGAAGTGAGAGGGTTAGAAAATGAATTTCAATAAGAAGCAGGTAAAATTTATTGCCGCTGTTACCGGTCTGGGAGTAATGCTGATGGGGCCTGGGGCAGTTTTCCCTGGACAGGCAGCTGCCAAACGGCTGGAGCCGATTCCTGCTACTGTCAGTGAACCCGGGGTTCAGTTATTGCCGGCCAACATGCAGTTAACTGACCCGGCGGCGGTGACCGAAGACGGGACTGCTGCCGCTCAGGCCGCTGCAGCGACCAGTGTCCAGCCACAAGCGACAGCCAGCAAAATATTTGCCGTCCCGCTTGATCAGGCAATTACGGCGGCTAAGCCGGCTGTTTACCTTAAAGATACTGCAATGCAGGGACTGGCAGACACTCTTACTAAGGTTTCGGTAGTACTGCCAGGCCGGGTTGCAGCCAGCACAAGTAAAATTGACGTGGGCCCGGGGGTGGCAAACCTTGATTATGCCAAGGTCATTAAGTGGCAGCAAAATGTTGATGCCGGTTACGAGCGCTGGCGCCTTGACCCCTTGCAGGTCGCACGGCGGGAAGGGAAACAATATGGTTTTACCGATCAGGATACCTTTACGATTGTTAAGCGGTTGGCCACAAGCAATTTGGCCCGCCATGGCGAGATCCACGTCAAAGTAACTCATAAGGGCAAGGACTATACCATGATTTTGGTTAAACCATTTGGGGGCGGTGACGCCATTTGGACAACGTATAAGGTCGTTGGTCAGTATAAACCGGTTCCACCGGTTGAAAATCCCGGTAAAACCTTGTTTTCCACAACTAAATATGACGGCTGGAGCTGGCAGCAGGGGAGATATCTGAAAGATATGGCTTTTGCCACTGTTGTCGATTATAACTACCAGCTTAAAAAGGACAAACGGATTCCGGAAAATGTTCTGAGCAAAATAAAAAATATTAATTATGATAAAAAAGTCGTACTGTTTGCCTACCTTGGCACAGCCCCGTCAGGCGGTTACGGTATTGGTATTGAAAAAGTAGTGCTGAACGGCAGCAAAATGACTGTTACTGTCCGCACGCAAAGCCCGGGCCGCGGAGCGGCTGTAACAATGGCGCTGACACAACCGGCCGACTATATCGTACTTGATAAAGCAATCTTCTCGAGCCGGGGTGGCGTAGATATTACGTTTGTTGATCAGAACGGCAAGGTGTTGAGTAAAAATAAATTAACAATCAGCCATCGCTAGAAGCAAAACGAGATTGCGGCCTTGGGGCCGGCAATCTCGTTTTCTTTATTTATGGCAACCACGTTGTTTTCACTGGCAGGAAAATATTATATAATAAAAAAATAGCTGTTAATCAAGACGGAGGTAATCCCCATGGACTGGATCAATTTTTTAATCGTATTTTTGTTAATACTATGTATGATTTCTGCTTGGCTATACAAACAGAATTGCCATATGGTCAGACAGGTCGAACAGCAAATGCGGGAAACGGCCCGCCAGGCTGAGGTGTTTAATGCCAGGAATGAGCGTTACCGCGCGCTCTTACGGCAGTCGAGCGACGGGATCATTGTCTTAGATGCTGTTAACTGGCGCATTCAGGAAGTCAATGATCGCTTCAAGCATATTATGGGGTTTGAAGAGGCTGAGGTAGTTTGGCTCCATATTGCCGATCTGGCAATTTCAGCAGATATTGTGGCCGATCTGGAAGCGGCCCTGGCCACTGGTGTGAGCCGCCGGCAGCAGACGTTCCGGCGCAAAGACGGGCAAGGTATTACTGTTGAGTTTTCGGCAACTCAGATCAGTTACAGCGGTCAACAGGTTATTGTGGCAACTTTCCGGGATATTACCGAGTATGTACGTTTGCAGGAGGCGCTAAAAAAGGACATAAAAACAGCCGCTCAAGTACAGCGCAGTTTGCTGCCTGTTGATCTTGATACCGGACCGGTGAGTGTGCGGACGATCTTTGAACCCTATCATATGGTTAGTGGTGATTTTTTTCATTATGCGTTTATCAAAGGCGGTCATGTCCTCGCAGGCTATATGATTGATGTAGCCGGCCACGGTCTGGGAACCGCCCTGCAGACATCGGCCTTAAATGTGCTCATGCAGGAAACCTATTTAATGGAAGTACCGCTCATTGATAGAGTCCGCTGGATAAACCAGACAGTTATGCGTTACTTTACCGAGGAAACCTTTGCAGCCATGCTGTGTTTTGAACTTGATTTCGACAGCAAGATACTTACTTTGGTGCCGACAGGTATTACAGGCTTTTTTGCTGCCACCGATGCCGGCCAGGGTTTGATAAAAACAGGCGGCTCGCTGTTGGGAATCATGCCGGAACTTGACATTGCCGAGCTGCAAATGCCGGTAAAGGCCGGTGATACTATCTACTTTGTGACAGACGGAATATTGGATCTGGTGGAGGTCAATGGCCTGCCGGCCGAACTTAAGCTGCGGGATTTTGCAGCTACCGTCGACTGGTTTAATCTATTGGTAAAAACCAGCAGCCGCTGGGATGATGCCTCCGGCTTGTTTATTAGGTTAAATGAGCCTTAAGGCAGATTATTTCTGCCGGCGTGAAGATTTTATCAATAAAAGTAGTCAGATGTTTGGTCAAATCAATCTCGGGTCCATCGGTTTGCCTGTGGCCTTCCGCATCAATAAGTACTTTTAAAACAGGGCGGGTTTGTAAACCAGGGATTACTTTTATTACCAGGGCAATTTCACCAGTATTGAGCCTGACGATACTGTCCAGTGGATAGATTGCGATTTGACTCAGGAAGGTTCTGAGAATGACGGGATCAAAATGGGTATTGGACAGGGACAGCATGACCTCATAGGCTTCATGCGGCAGTGTGCCCTCTTTATAAGGCCTGTCTGAGGTAAGCGCGTCATAAACATCGGCGATGGCGACGATTCTGGCATATTGATGGATAGTTACACCGCCCATATGGCGGGTATAGCCGCTGCCGTCAAATTTTTCGTGATGCTGCAGGGCGACATGGGAGGAGATAAGGGGGATCTCGCTTTGGCGGCGAAGGATATCAAAGCCATAATCAGGATGCTGTTCCATGATTTTTCTTTCCTCGCCGGTGAGGGGGCCCGGTTTAACCAGGATTTCTTTGGGTATCAGCATTTTACCAGTATCATGCAATAAAGCCCCCAAGGAGAGTTCGCGGAGCTGAGGGAGACTATAGCCCAGCTTGACACCGGTAAGTGTTGACAAAACGCAAACATTTACCGAATGGCCGAAGGTATAGCCGTCACAGGAGCGGATATCGGTGAGATGGATCATTGCCCCTCTGTTTTTAATCACCTCATCGGTAAGAAATGCCGCGGTTTCTTTGAACTCCCTGGTATCTACCCGGCGCGTGCTGGCAATATTTTGAAAGGCCGTATGCACCGCCTGTACCGCTTGTACCCGCGTCTCTTCCCGGACAACCTCAGGGATCGTGTCAATGAGGTCAGAGTCGACCATCTGATCAGTAAACGGATTTTTAATATATAAACTTGTCAGACCAAACTGCCGTAACCGCTCGATCTGGGAATGGTTCAGTTCTGTCCCGGAGCCTAGGAGCAGCACCCCTTCAGTACTGAAAACGTTGCGGGCAATGACCATACCAGGCTGTAAACTTTTTATGGCAACTTTTTGCATGAATGTGAAGGAGCCTCCCTATGATGTAAAGTTATTTATTTGCCAGGCTATGTTATTCGACAGCCTAGGGGAATAAATCCTTCAGTCAAGGATGTTGATTCGAAAAAAATCATACTATTTTGTTGGTAATATCAGACAGTGGAGGGATATTTATGTCAGTATTTACGGTAGGTATATGTCAAATGGGGGTCGTACCCGATAAGCTGGTGAACCTTGACAGGGCGCGGCAAATGATTGGTGAAGCAACGGCCCGGGGCAGCCGGCTAGTGGTTTTGCCGGAAATGTTTAACTGTCCGTATCAGTCCGACCTGTTTCCGGAGTATGCAGAAAGTTTTCAAGACGGCCCAACAGTAGCCATGTTGGCGGAATGCGCCGCCAAATATCAGGTAATCGTAGTAGGCGGCTCAATCCCTGAGCGGGATGAGGCCGGTAATATCTATAACACCAGCTTTATCTTTGATGAAAGGGGTGCGCTGATTGGCCGTCACCGTAAAATCCATTTATTTGATATAGCCATTAAAGGCGGCACGATGTTTCAGGAATCCAGGACGCTGGCAGCAGGCAGCAGCATGACGGTTGTCAGAACCTCGCTGGGGACGATGGGGGTAGCGATCTGCTATGATGTCCGCTTTCCCGAGCTGGCCCGGGCTATGACCTTAGCAGGTGCCCGGATTTTAATTTATCCGGCTGCTTTTGGTCCGGTCACCGGCCCGGCGCACTGGGAATTGTTAATGCGGTCCCGGGCTGTTGATAATCAGGTATATGTGGTGGCGGCGGCACCGGCACTGAATGCCGCCGCTGAATATGAGGCGCACGGACATTCCATGCTTGTGGACCCCTGGGCCCGGGTACTGGCAGTGGCCAGTGAAGTGGAAACCGTAATTACAGGCAAGATTGATTTCAGGACAACAGATAAAGTGCGGGAGGAGCTGCCGCTGCTTAAGCACCGGCGGCCGGAAATATATAGAGACTGATTTTGGCGGCAGTTGTTGAGGGAGAGAGAAATGGAACCGTTTATTCATGGCATTATTTTGGCTTTCGGACTGATTTTACCACTGGGGGTGCAAAACTTATTTGTTTTTACACAAGGTGCTCTGCAAACCAGCCTGTGGCAGGCACTGCCTGCTGTTTTAACAGCAGGGGCATGTGATACATTGCTGATTCTGGCGGCAGTGCTCGGGGTGTCGCTGGTGATTTTGAGTTTTGCCTGGCTTAAGCTGACACTCATCGGTGCCGGCATAGTTTTTTTAGCCTATATGGGCTGGGTTTCCTGGCGCAGCAAGCCTGATGACAATCAGGTGGCTGGCAACGCAGGGTTGCCGCCGGCCAGGCAGGTTATGTTTGCCGCGTCGGTATCGCTCTTAAATCCTCATGCCATCCTGGATACCATCGGGGTGATCGGGACAAGTTCCTTAAACTATACCGGCAATGACAAAGTCGTGTTTACTGCGGCCTGTATTACAGTCTCCTGGCTATGGTTTTTTGCGCTGGCTTTTGCCGGCCGGCTGATGGGGAATTTAGACAGTACAGGAAAGATGCTGGGCATTATCGGCAAGATCTCCGCTGTTTTTATCTGGGGGGCGGCCCTCTATCTGGCCGGCGGTATGCTCAGCGAACTGTAGGCCGGTTTTGCCTTACCTATTGTGTAATGGGCCTGGCCGTTATAATATAATAGAAGCAAAAGGCGATAACAGGGTGCCGATGCGGGAAAAAGCATCATCAACGGCCCTGTTGGCTGCCTGTGCCGCCGGCCGCGGCCAGCGGCGAAATCAGGAAAAATGCCGGTGTACAGTTTGATTCTGAACTAACCAAAGTATTTATTGCGATATTGGCAAAGTTGCCGTAAGATAACTTGCACTTTCTTCGCCTGGTATGCTATAATTACTACGCATAAAGTGAAACTTACCTCCAGGGTGCTTAAAATGCCGGGCGAGGCGTAGTTGAACCTATCCAGGAGCTTGTTCCGGCTGGGTCTTTTGCATAACAGCAGGCGAGGCGGGACGAACAGCTAGCGGATAAATTAAGTGGCTGTAAAAGTGAGGTGCAAGACATGCAAGAAAAAATTCACCCTAATTTTAATGAAGCTAAGGTGGTTTGCGGCTGTGGCAATACATTCATAACCGGTTCAGTTAAAAAAGAACTGCGTGTAGATGTTTGCTCCAAGTGCCATCCGTTCTATACCGGTCAACAGCGCCAGATAGCTGCCGGCGGCCGTGTAGAAAGATTCAACAAGCGTTATGGCAGCAATACCCAGGAATAATTGCGGCTTGGCCAATTGAACAAGACAAAGGCAGCAGAGCAGGAATGCTCTGCTGTACTTATAAATAAAGGAGGGCGGGAGCATGAGTGAGAAAAAGCCTTTTGTCGGCGGCCAGGCAGTTATCGAAGGGGTTATGATGCGCGGGCCGGAATATATTGCTACTGCAGTTCGCGAACCGTCCGGCACTATCACTGTGCAAAAAGAGCGTCTGACCTCGATAACTGACCGTTATCCGGTATTAAAAAAGCCAATGCTGCGGGGTGTTGTGGCTTTATTTGAATCCCTGGTATACGGTATGAAAGCATTGTCATTTTCAGCTCAGGCGGCAGGTGAGGAAGAAGAAGCGCTGTCAACCAGGGAAATTGCCATGACGATGGTGTTCTCACTGAGTCTGGCGATTGTTCTGTTTGTCATCATTCCCACCTATGCGGCCAAGTATATTCATAGTGCGGTGACAGATTCCCGGTTGTTGAACACCTTTGAGGGGATTTTGCGGCTGGCGATTTTTTTCCTGTATATTCTGGGAATTTCCCTGATGAAAGACATTCAGCGCGTGTTTCAATATCACGGCGCCGAGCATAAAACTATTCACACTTATGAGGCCGGCCAGGAACTGACGGTGGAAAACATCAGGCGGCACAGCCGGCTGCATCCACGGTGCGGTACTAACTTTTTACTCATTGTAATGGTGGTCAGTATTGTACTGTTTGCTTTTCTCGGGTGGCCGGATCTGTGGCTGCGCATCTTGTCCCGGGTCATTCTATTGCCGGTAGTAGCCGGTATTGCTTATGAGATTATCCGGTTTGCCGGCCGGAGTCAGGCCCGATGGGTAGCCTGTGCCATTACCCCGGGCATGTGGCTGCAACATTTGACTACCCGTGAACCAAGTGACGACCAGATTGAAGTGGCCATTGCAGCCTTAAACGCTGTGCGCCCTGATGAAGACGTAGAGGTGAAGACAAATGCTTGATAAACTGCAGGCCCTTGAAGACAAGTTTCTGGAATTAGAGGGCCGAATCAGCGATCCTGCAGTTATGGCTGATATGGGTGAATGGCAGAAACTGACCAAAGCCCATAGTAAGATGGTCACTGTGGTTGAGAAATTCCGGGAATATAAGAAGACCAGGCAGGCGATTGATGACGCCCGCGACCTGATGAAAGACAAACTGGACGATGAGTTTCGTGAGCTGGTCGAAGCCGAATACACTGAGGCCAAAAGCAAAGTGGTTATGCAGGAGGAAGAGCTAAGAATTCTGCTTCTGCCCAAAGATCCCAATGATGACAAAAACGTGATTGTTGAAATCCGGGGCGGTGCCGGCGGTGACGAAGCAGCCCTGTTTGCCGGTGATTTATTCCGGATGTATACCAGATATGCCGAAACCCAAGGCTGGCGGGTCGAAATGCTTGATGCCAATGCCCCTGATCTGGGCGGCTTTAAGGAAGTTGTGTTTTCGATTCAGGGCGATGGCGCCTATTCCCGGCTTAAGTATGAAAGCGGTGTCCACCGTGTGCAACGGGTGCCGACAACCGAGTCGAGCGGCCGTATTCACACCTCAACCGTGACGGTGGCCGTATTGCCTGAAGCCGAGGATGTTGATATTGATGTCAATCCCAATGACCTCAGGATTGACACCTATTGTGCCAGTGGGGCCGGCGGCCAGCATGTTAATAAAACCGAATCGGCTGTGCGGATTATTCACTTGCCGACAGGGGTGGTTGTACAGTGCCAGGATGAAAAATCACAGCTTAAGAACCGCGACAAGGCTATGCGGGTGCTGCGGTCCAAGCTGCTGGAACTGGCGCAGGCCGAGCAGGCGGCTGAGGTGGCGGAAAACCGTAAGAGCCAGGTCGGCACAGGCGACCGCAGTGAACGGATCAGGACCTATAATTTCCCCCAGGGACGGGTGACCGACCATCGGATCGGGCTGACACTGCATAAACTGGATTTTGTTTTAAATGGCGATTTGGATGAACTCATTTCGGCGCTGGTGACAACGGGGCAAAGCGAGAAGCTAAAGGACGTAGAGTGAAATGGCTGAGCAGTGGACGATTAGTTCAATCTTAAACTGGACTAGGCAGTATTTTGGCGCCAAGGGGATTGACAACCCCCGTCTGGATGCCGAGGTACTGCTTTCCCATATCCTGGGTAAGGACAGGCTGTATTTATATACGAATTTTGATCAGCCCCTGACGCCGGCCGAGCTGACCGCTTACCGTGACGCTGTCAAACAGCGGGCGGTGCGGCTGCCGGTGGCCTATATCACCGGCTATAAGGAGTTTATGGGCCTGGACTTTGCCGTTAGTCCGGCGGTACTTGTCCCCCGGCCGGATACGGAAATCTTAGTGGCAGCAGCGCTTGACCGCCTGGCTGCCGGGCCGGACCCGTATGTTGCGGATTTGGGCACAGGCAGTGGCGCAATTATTGTCAGCATTCTGACCAAACTAATGACTGCCAGGGGCGTGGCTGTGGATATTTCGCCGGCGGCCCTGGCAACGGCACAAGCGAATGCCGGCCGGCACGGGGTTTTACCGCGGCTGATGTGTCGCCAGGGGGACCTGTTTGCCCCGCTGGCGGGCTGCAAGTTTGACGCTATCCTGTCCAATCCGCCTTATATCCCGGACAGAGATATTGCCGGGTTAAGCGCTGAGGTGCGGCGGGAACCCCGGCTGGCGCTGGCCGGGGGGCCGGACGGCCTGGATTTTTACCGCCGTATTGTGGACAGCGGGGCTGCCTATTTGCAGGCCGGCGGGTTTATCGCCGTCGAGGTTGGCGTTAACCAGGCGCGGCCGGTGGCGGCGCTGGCGAATACCGCCAGCAGGCTTACAGCAGCCGCCATTATCAAAGATTATGCCGGCATTGAGCGGGTAGTGGTATTTTCTTTAACATAACGATTCAGGGGTGACTCAACAGAACCGTCCGAAACTGCTGAAAAAGTGCCACTCGTCCTCGAATACATACTATATATAGTTGTCCAATATAATTTCATTCTCAATATATTGTAGGAAATCGGTTTTAATATTGACTTTTTCAGTGGTTACGAACCGTCCCCCTGAGTCTGTTGAGTCAGTGATCAATGGAGATGAATTGGAATTGCGTACTGTATATTATAAGGTGGACCCGGTTAATCCTGACCGGGGGGTATTGACGGCGGCAGCGCAGCTGCTGCGGCAGGGGGGGCTTGTGGCCTTTCCGACCGAGACTGTATACGGACTGGGGGCCAACGGCCTGGATGCCCGGGCGGTGGCCGGGATATTCAGGGCCAAGGGGCGGCCGGCCGATAATCCGCTTATTTTACATATTGATGCCCCCGGGCAGCTGGCTCAACTGGCGGCGGCCGTTCCTGCCAGTGCCCGGGCTTTAATTGACCGCTACTGGCCCGGCCCGCTTAGTGTGGTGGTACAGCGTCAGCCGCAGGTGCCGGATGCGGTTACCGGCGGGCTGGACACGGTGGCGGTGCGTCTGCCGGACTCCCTGATCGCCAGGGAGCTTATCCGGCTGGCCGGGGTACCGGTGGCGGCTCCCAGTGCCAACACGTCCGGCCGCCCGAGCCCGACAACGGCCCGGGCGGTGGAAACTGATCTGGCCGGCAGGATTGACGCCATTATCGACGCCGGTCCCTGTGAAATCGGGGTGGAGTCGACGGTTGTGGACTGTACCACGCCGGTGCCGACCCTGCTGCGGCCTGGCGGCATTACTTATGAAATGCTGCTGGCCGTGTTAGGGGCCGTCGAGATTGACCCGGCGCTGGCCGGTTCGCCGGCGGTTCCCCGTTCGCCCGGGATGAAATATACGCATTATGCACCGGCGGCACCCCTGTTTTTAATAGAAACAGGCCCGCAACACACCGCCGTGCTGCTGCTGCGGGAGATTACCCGGGCACTGGCGGCAGGTAAAACGGTGGGGGCCATTGTGTCGGCCGAGACCGCACCGGTATTGCCGGCCCCGGTCATAACCGCCGTGTATGGACCACAGGGCGGAGCCGGGGTTATTGCCGCCAACCTGTATAACGCGCTGCGGAGCTTTGATCATAAAGGGGTTGATGTTATTTATGCCGAGGGCATTGCTGAACAGGGACTGGGGCTGGCGGTAATGAACCGGCTGCGTAAAGCCTCCGGCTACCGCATTATCCGCGAATAGTACAAGCCATGCTTACATATTGCCCTTTGCCCACACATATATATTACCAGGTCTTGCGTGAGCTTCCGGCCACAGCCGGGTGGTTAAGCAGCCGATAGGGTAAAGGGGTGGAATAATGTTATGAGCATGTTCGAACTGTTCATCTTAAGCGCAGCTTTGGGTACTGACCTATTTTCAGTGGCCGTGCCGATTGGCATGAATAAGGTACGGCGGCTGGTTATTGTCCAGTCGGCCATTGTTTTTGCTTTATTTCACATTATCATGATCCTGACCGGCTACCATATCGGCCATTGGCTGGGCCATGTTGTGGAACATGTTGGCGCCTACCACATTGACTGGCCGGTGGCCAATGTGCAAAATTTTGCTACCATCATCGGCGCGGTGGTGTTGGCCGGCCTGGGCGTAAACATGATCAAGGAAAATATCAGCGGCTCCGAGGCGGCAGCGGCCGGCAATCCCTTACGCGGCGGCGCCCTCTTTATGCTTGCCGCCAGTGTCAGTATTGACGCCCTGGCCGCAGGGTTCAGCCTGGGAATGATTGACGTTGATTTATTGCGGCTGAGTATTATTCTGGGGGCCGTTATTTTTGTGATCGCCCTGATGGGCCTGGGACTGGGCCGCAAGCTGGGACGCTATATCGGCGAGAAGGCCGAACTGATCGGCGGCATTGTTTTACTCCTGCTGGGAGTGCATATTTTATGGACGACAATTTAGCCGTACTCAGCGGGTATGAGATAGTTTTTACGGACACAAAATAAAAGGGGGTTGATCGAGAATGTTCAAGATTGTGTTTGTATGTACAGGCAATACCTGCCGCAGCCCGATGGCGGCCGCGCTCCTGACTGAGCTGGCGGCCAGGGCCGGGCTGGCCGGCAGTATCCACGTTGAGTCGGCGGGAATTGCTGCCGGGCGTCAGCCGGCTTCGGCCGGGGCTCAGGCCGTAATGCGTCAGGCCGGCTTAAACCTGGACAAGCATTATTCCCGGCAACTGTCACTGGCCCAGCTTCAGAATGCCGACCTGATCCTGACGATGACACTGGCCCACAAGCAGACGGCGGCCAGTATGGCACCAGGTCTGGCCGGCAAGATATATACTTTGGCAGAACTGGCCGGCCAGGCCGGTGATGTCGTTGATCCGTACGGCGGCAGTGAGGTCCAGTACCGTAACTGTGCCCGGCAGATCCAACAATACCTGCAGGCCGCCTGGGGAAAAATTGTCACTTTGGCAGGAAAAAAGTAATTCACGTGGAAAAGGTGAAAGATCCGCAAATTTTATAATATAGGAAGTGTTACGCAATGAAGCTAGCCATTGGCAGCGACCACGGTGGTTTCCGCCTCAAGGAGGAGATTAAAGCCCTGTTGACTGAACTGCAGGTCGACAGCCACGATTTCGGTACATATACGGCTGAATCTGTTGATTATCCCGATATTGCCTGCCAGATAGCCCAGGCGGTAGCCGGCGGCGAGTATGAGCGGGGCATTATTATTTGCGGTACCGGGATTGGTGTAAATATTGCTGCCAACAAGGTTAAGGGGATCAGGGCGGCGCTGTGCCATGATGTTTTTTCCGCCCGGATGGCCCGCGAGCATAATGATGCCAACATCCTGAACCTGGGTGAGCGGGTCATTGGTGCCGGTTTGGCTAGGATGATTGTCGAGATGTGGCTGAGAACAGAATTTGCCGGCGGGCGCCATACCTGCCGGGTCGAAAAAATCATGGATCTGGAAAAAGCGCAGAAGTAATGGAGTGGTAACCCATGGACACAGACTTGTCGATGATTGGCCGGCAGACGATGCAGGCGGCGGAAGAGCTGCTGAAGACGGCCGGGCTGCAGCCGGGACAAATTCTGGTGGTAGGGTGCAGTACCAGCGAGGTGCAGGGAGCCCGGATCGGCTCCTATGGCTCGGATGTGGTCGCGGCCCGGATTTTAGCGAGCCTGCAGAAAATTTGTTCCTGGTATCAGGTGGCGCTGGCCATCCAGTGTTGTGAGCACCTTAACCGGGCGCTGGTTGTAGAGCAGGCTGTGGCTTCACAATACCGTCTGGACGAGGTGACTGTTATTCCGGTTGCCAAGGCCGGCGGGGCGCTGGCGGCTATGGCGATGCGCAAATTTGCCAAGCCGGTGGTGGTGGAAGCGATTATTGCCCATGCCGGTCTTGATATCGGCAGTACCCTTATCGGCATGCATATCAAGAAAGTTGCTATTCCGGTACGGTTAGCGCAGCGGAATATCGGCGAGGCTTATTTGACGGCTGCGCGCACCCGGCCTAAGTTAATCGGCGGGGCGCGGGCCGTTTATGAGCTGTGCTAACAAAATAATTTTTGCTTTATTTGAGGAGGAAATAGTTATGACAATACTTGCAGGAGTGGACCCGGAAATAGCAGGAGCCATTGAGCTTGAACGCAAACGCCAGCAAAACAAGCTGGAACTTATTGCCTCGGAGAACTTTGTCAGCAAAGCCGTAATGGAGGCCCAGGGATCGGTACTTACCAACAAGTATGCCGAAGGTTATCCGGGGCATCGTTATTATGGCGGCTGCGAGCATGTCGACATTGTTGAACAGCTAGCGATTGACAGGGCCAAAGAGCTGTTTGGTGCTGAGCATGTTAACGTGCAGGCCCATTCGGGGGCCCAGGCAAATACGGCTGTATATTTTGCTTTTTTGAAGCCCGGTGATACCATTTTGGGGATGAATCTGGCCCATGGCGGTCATCTGACCCATGGCAGCCCCGTGAATATCTCCGGTCAGTATTTTAATGTTGTTGCCTATGGCGTTGATGATGTTACCCATCGCATTAACTATGATCAGGTGGCCGAACTGGCCAAAACGCACAAGCCTAAAATGCTGGTGGCCGGCGCCAGCTCTTATTCCCGGGTGATCGATTTTGCACGGCTGGGCCAGATTGCCCGTGATGCCGGGGCTTTGTTTATGGTTGACATGGCCCATATTGCCGGTCTGGTGGCCGCCGGTTATCATCCCAGTCCTGTGCCTCATGCCGATATTGTTACCACCACGACGCACAAGACCCTGCGCGGCCCGCGGGGCGGCATGATCCTGTGCCGGGCCCAGTATGCCAAGGCTATTAATAAAGCAATATTCCCCGGCATTCAGGGGGGGCCGTTAATGCATGTGATTGCCGCTAAGGCCGTGTCTTTCAAAGAAGCACTCAGTGAGGAGTTCCGCCGGTATCAGGGACAAATCGTGAAAAATGCTCAGGCTCTGGCCGAACGCCTGAAACAGAACGGTTTTACCCTGGTGTCGGGCGGTACCGACAATCATCTGATGCTTGTCGATCTGCGGACCCAGAAGATTACCGGCAAGCAGGCTGAACATCTCCTCGACGAGATCGGGGTTACGGTCAATAAAAACGCAATTCCGAACGACCCGGCCAGCCCGATGGTTACAAGCGGTATCCGGATCGGTGTCCCGGCCGTCACCTCCCGGGGCATGACGGAGCAGGATATGGTGGTTATCGGGGACATTATCTCTATGACGCTGACCAAGCCGGAAGACAGTGAAACTCAGGCTAAAGCCCGTTCCCTGGTGGCCGGCTTGTGCCGTAAATATCCTCTCTACGCATAAACGGCGAGGCTGGGGTCTGAGGAAAAATAAGGAGAGATAACCATGCAGGTAAAAGTAATCGATCATCCCCTGATTCAGCATAAATTGTCGCTGATCCGCGATGTAAGAACAGGGACCAAGGAGTTCCGGGAGCTGTTAGAGGAAGTGGCGATGCTGATGGCCTATGAACTGACCCGGAATATGCCGCTGGAGGAGACTCAGGTCGAAACGCCGCTGACAACCTGCACCTGCAAGATGCTGTCAGGCAAAAAAATTGGTATAGTGCCGATTCTGCGGGCCGGCCTGGGGATGGTAAACGGTATTGTGAAGCTGATCCCGGCCGCCAAGGTGGGACATATTGGTTTGTACCGTGACCATGAAACCCTGAAGCCTGTGGAATATTATTGCAAATTGCCTACCGATGTGGCTGAGCGCGAACTCATTGTCATTGATCCGATGCTGGCGACAGGCGGTTCCTCGGTGGCGGCGATTGATATGCTGAAAGCCAAAGGTGCCAGACATATAAAACTGATGTGCCTGGTAGCTGCGCCGGAAGGCGTTAACCTGGTTAATGACCATCACCCTGATGTTGAGGTGTATGTTGCGGCTGTTGACAGTCATCTCAATGAAAATGGTTATATTGTGCCCGGGCTGGGGGATGCGGGTGACCGTATTTTTGGTACAAAGTAAGGGCATTTTATACCCGGGCCGGGAATACATTGTTATTACACTGTTTGGCCAAGGGGGTAGAGGAAAATGAAGGAAAAACCGGACCTTGTCCGTCCCACCTGGGATGAATATTTTATGGAGATTACCAAGGTGGTGGCCACCAGGTCTACCTGCTTGCGCCGCCAGATTGGGGCGGTGATTGTTAAGGAACAGCGGTTATTAGCCAGCGGTTATAATGGCGCACCCTGCGGCCTGGCCCACTGTGGAGAAACCGGCTGTGTCCGCGCCGACAACCAGATCCCCTCCGGTGAGCGGCAGGAGCTTTGCCGCGGTCTTCATGCCGAGCAAAGTGCTGTTGTTCAGGCTGCTATGTATGGGGTTTCTATTCGGGGCGCGACCATTTATTCTACCCACCAGCCCTGTTCGGCCTGTACCAAAATTATTGTAAATGCCGGTATTAAGCGGGTTGTTTATCAATACAGCTATCCTGACAAACTGGCTGAACAACTGATTGGCGAAGCCGGAATTGAATGTGTTTGTTTCGGTTAGTTAGAAGCCGCTGCGCCTGATTGAGGCAGCAGCGGTTTTTCATGGACAGGAATTATAGCCTCTTGCCGATGAGGTTAAGAACGGCTAGTGCCTTGGCACAGTTAGATGTTAGTTTTAGACAACGTAGATTTTTTCGCAATGCAAGGCGGAGGAGCCGCGCAGATCGGCAATCTGTAAGGCGACGACAACGAAGCAGTGCGGGAAAAGATGCGTTGTATAACCTAACATTTGACTTTGTCAAGGCACTAGGGCCTCGGCCGGTGCCCGCAAGTACCTGGCAAAAGCCGGATTTTTCACATTACCCAGGAAAAATCGCGGCTTAAAAGGGATTTTATCGGCTTGCGGCGAATTGAAATTCATAATCTTAGGCCGGTTTGTTATCCGACTGGATGGTTGTACCGGCCTTGCTATAGGAGAATGTGCATGGTAGAAGCTATTTACTTACCCAAACTGGAGGCGCTGACGCCAACCCTTGACTCAACCCTGCTGAAGGCTATGGAAGAGGCCGGTGAACTGGCCCGGGCCGTGCTGAAGTTTATGCCCTGGGAGCAGCTGAGCCCGGCGGCATTAAGTGCGCAGCCGGAGGCCGTTGCCTTGCTCGCCGATGTTAAAGAAGAGCTTTTGGATGTTGCCCAGACTTGTGTGACCATGATTTTTGTCATGGAGGATTCCTTCGGTATTGATGCCGACAGTCTGATCGGTGAGCATCTGGCCAAACTGTTTGAAAAGGGATATATGTATGACGTAAGCCAGAGCTATTCGATTACCACAATAAAAAACCTGCATGGCGGCAACTTTAAGTACATCAGCCTGCCCCATCTGAATATCGAGGATGTCACCCTGCTGACAACCGTGTGCAAGATTCAGGAAGAACTTGGCGAACTGACCCAGTTTCTGGGCAAGCATGCCGGCGCGTCCGGGGAACAAGCCCGGCTCGACAGCAACGAGGTTAACCGGGGTGCGGCCCTGGAGCTTCTGGATGTCGCTCAGTGCTGCTTTACGATGATGTATATTCTGGCTGAACGGCATGCTGTAAGCATACCGGCCCTTGTGGCCACCCATGTGGATAAACTGCGCCATAAAGGCTACTGTTAAAAAAAAGGTATAAGGGCGCAATAAATCGAGGTATACTGCATATAGACGGCTCATATAGTTTTGGTAATTAAATACTACCGATACAGGATGATTTGGCGGTTAAGGGCTGATTGACAACTTTTATACAGATGAGGTACAATGAGTGTTGCGTAGAAAAGAGGTGTTAGCATTTGCAAACATATGTAGTGGCTTTTACTGTTGCCTTGGCAGCAGCTTACTTTATCACCCCTCATGTTAAGGATCTGGCCATTAAGGCCGGAGCGCTTGATGCTCCTGACGCCCGTAAAGTGCATACAATTCCAATCCCCCGGATGGGCGGACTGGCAATATATTTTGGTTTTGTGCTGGCTGTACTGTTCAGTATGCATATCACGCATGAACTCTGGGGGCTGCTGTTAGGCGGCACTGTTATTTTAGCAGTTGGTATTATTGACGATTTAAAGCAATTACCGGCAAAAGTTAAACTCTTAGGTCAGATTGTGGCTGCCGCTGTACTCATTATGTTTGATATTCGCATTGAATGGCTGACAAATCCATTTGGTGATATGATCTATGTTAATTATTTATCGATACCGCTCACGATTCTGTGGGTCGTCAGCCTGACCAATACCGTCAATCTGATTGACGGCCTTGACGGCCTGGCCGCCGGGGTATCGACAATCGCGTCGGTGACGATACTGTTAGTGGCGCTGGAGCAGGATTTCTGGACAGTGGCCATTTTAACGGCGGCCCTGGCCGGCAGTGCCCTTGGCTTTTTGCAGCATAACTTTAATCCCGCGAAAATTTTTATGGGTGATACGGGCAGCATGTTTTTGGGTTATATGCTTGCCGCTGTCTCCATCCTGGGGACGGTAAAAAGTGCGGCGACCATCGCCCTTGTTGTGCCGATCGTAGCCCTGGGGCTGCCAATTATGGATACCGCCTTTGCTATTATCCGGCGCTATATGAGCGGACGGCCGATATTTAAGCCGGATAAAGGACATTTTCATCATCGCCTGCTGGCGATGGGCTTAAGTCAGAAACAGGCTGTATTACTCATGTATGTGATCAGCGGCTGTCTGGGCGTAAGTGCTATTGCCCTGACGGCCGTAAGCAACGTGTATGCCGCCTTGATTTTACTGTCAATTATCACAGTCGCTATTCTGGGAGCTAAAAAGATTGGCGTGCTTAAAAACAATGAAGGTGTGTTGAAAAGCACCGATGTCAAAAGCCATTAGGCTTGAGTCGCGCTTATAACGCACATAAGGCGGGCAATCTTTGCCCGCTTTATGTTATCCCGTGGTGAAAGGGAACTTTTCCACTTGATGCCGACCGAGAGGAGAATTTTTATGTCCCGCATTAAAGTGATGACTGTTTTTGGTACCCGCCCGGAGGCGATAAAAATGGCGCCTGTTGTGCTGGAGTTAGCGAAATATCCTGAGGCTATCACCCCGGTGGTGGCTGTGACCGCCCAGCACCGGGAGATGCTTGATCAGGTACTGAAGCTGTTCAGGATTGCCCCTGATTATGATCTGGATATTATGTGCAAGGGACAGACCCTGTTCGATATTACCTGTCGGGCGATGTCCGGCCTTAATCAGGTGCTGGTTAAGGAAAAACCGGATATTGTACTGGTCCACGGTGATACCACCACCACCTTTGCCGGGGCCCTGGCGGCCTTTTATCACCAGACCACGGTCGGCCATGTTGAGGCCGGTCTGCGAACAGGCAATAAGCAGTCACCTTTTCCGGAGGAAATGAACCGCAAGCTGACCGGCTCGCTGGCTGACATGCATTTTGCCCCGACAATGACGGCCCGGCAGAATCTGCTGCAGGAAAATGTTGATCCCGGGGCTGTTGTTGTTACCGGCAATACGGTCATTGATGCGCTGATGGCCACTGTTGATGACGGCTACCACTTTACCAGCCGCCTGCTCCGGCATATTGACTATGCTAACCACAAGGTCATTCTGGTCACAACCCACCGGCGGGAAAACCTTGGTGAGCCAATGCGCCATGTATACCAGGCCCTGAAAGAGATTGTTATCGATCACGCTGATGTGGAAATTGTTTTTCCTGTACATAAAAATCCGCTTGTCCGGCAGGTAGTCCAGGAAGAACTGGGCGAACTGGACCGGGTGCACCTGATCGATCCGCTGGATTACCAGCCGTTTGCCAATTTAATTGCCAGATCTTATCTGGTGCTTACCGATTCGGGCGGCGTTCAGGAAGAAGCGCCGGCTCTCGGCAAGCCGGTATTGGTTTTGCGGGATACCACGGAACGCCCGGAGGCGGTAGCCGCAGGCACTGTTAAGCTGATCGGCACTGACCGGGACCGTGTTTATGCTGAAACCCGGCGTTTACTTATTGACGGCTGTGAATATCATAAAATGGCCAATGCCGTTAACCCCTATGGCGATGGCCAGGCAGCCCGGCGGATTGTCACCGCTATTTTACACAAATATGGGATAGTGAACAGTCGGCCCGATGAATTTGCATTTTACTGAATATGTGTAATTTTTATTATTTCCTGTATGTCTATGCAGGAATTTTGCCCGCCAATAGAGAATAAAACATATCGGATATTAGCCTATTTTTGGGGTTTTTGCCAAAATAATGTGGTGCTATATAATCGCTAAGATGCCTAATTGTAAGAGGTGAGGATATGCCTGGCAAAAATGACGGGCTATGGACAGCCTTTGGTCTAGCCGGATCTATCGGGCTTAATATGGTGGCATCTGTGGCTGTTGGCCTGTTTTTAGGCCGCTCTGCCGACCGGTTTTGGGATTCATCTCCCTGGTTTACGGTGGGGGGGATTGTGGTGGGCATGATTGCCGGGTTATGGGGCACCTATAAGAGGATTGTTAAATGAGACTGTAAAGGATACTTAGCCCAAGCCAAGCTTTGCTAAACAGTTTAGGAGGACAAGTGCTTAAAACCGGTTTTGCTGATGACTTCGCTGTGCAGATGCGGCGAACACTGGCTCATTTGGGGGCCTGGGTTTTTTTTATAACCTGTAGTGCCTTTATTACAGACAAAATATTTGTTATACCTGGCTTATTGACAGGCTGGTCGGGAAGTGTAATCTATTTTCTCCTGATGTGCCGCCGGGTAAAGAAAAGTGCTGAACTGCCACCTGGAAAGGCTGTCGCCTCCATGTGGGCCGGCTGGCTTATCCGGTTCAGTTTTGCCATTTCAATACTTGTTTTGTCAATATATGTGCCGGGTATTGATTTTTGGGCGGCAGTAGTGGGATTATTCTCACTTCATATAGTATTAATGGTTAATGCCGTAATTACCGTAATTACCGGACTTTTAGAAAACGTAAACAAGTCCAATTCTAAAATAGGAAAGGAGTGAAAGTGAAAGTATGGGACATGGTGGAGGAGGCCATGAGATTGGCGCACATAAGCTCGCGCAATTTGCCGGACTTACGTTTAATCTCGACACCTTATACATGACTTGGTTAACTATGGCGATTGTCATTTTTTTGGCAGTGATCGCCACACGCCGGGTAGAAATTGTCCCCCGTGGCTGGCAAAACATCCTGGAAATGGCAGTGACCGCCCTGTTAGACCAGATTGATAATAACATGGGTCCTAAAGGCAGAAAATTGGCACCGATTATTATTACGCTGTTTCTGTTTTTGCTAGTCGGTAATGAACTGGGCCTGGTACCGGGATTTACCTCACCGACCAATGATATTAATACAACACTGGGTTTAGCTCTGATGATAGTTGTGCTGGTACATGTTGTAGGAGCCATACACCGGGGGCCTGTCAGGTATTTCAAACATTTCTTTGAACCCTATATCCCCTTTGTTATTATCAATATTGTTGAAGAAGTGGCCAAGCCGATTACTTTATCCTTCCGTCTATTCGGTAATATTCTGGCTGGTGAGATTCTGCTCATCATCCTGGGCATGCTCGTGCCGTATGTTATTCCAACGGCATGGTTGGCCTTCAGTGTGTTCGTCGGGGTGGTACAGGCATTTATTTTTACGATATTGTCTGTTTCTTATCTGTCTAATTCATTAAAAGACGAACATTAGTTTTTTGCTACCTTTATGTACATAATTGAACAGAGGAAAAAGGAGGAATTTTTTGTGGAACAAGCTATTATTATTGCAGCCTCAGCCATTGGTGCGAGTTTGGCTATTGGCCTTGCCGCTATTGGTGCCGCTCTCGGTGACGGTGCGGTTACCGCTAAGGCCATTGAGGGTATGGCAAGACAACCGGAAGCAAAAGGGACTATTCTTGTAAACATGCTGATTTCAGTAGGTTTGATCGAGTCTATTCCTATTATCGCGGCGGTTATTGCCATTGTACTGGTATTTGCCAATCCGTTTATTAAGTAATCAAAGCGTTATCGGGCGTCTGGCAGAAGCCTATGCTGCTTTCTGCCAGCGCTCCCCTTATACGCCGGAAAGAGGAGGGGCCCTCAATTGGTTGACTTGAACGCGACGCTTATAGCGCAAATTATAAATTTTCTTATACTTGTTGCTATCTTAACTAAAGTGGCATACAAACCGCTGATGAAGGCGCTGGCTGACCGGCAGGCCAAAATTGCTGACAGTCTGGAAACAGCTGAACAGGAGAGGCAAGCTGCTGAGAAGCTCAGGCAGGAATATCTTGCTCAACTGGCCGAAGCTCGTACCCAGGCCCAGGTTATTGTTGAAAAGGCCGCCAAGCTGGCTGAACAAACCAAAGAAGAAATACTGAAAGAAGCCCGCGAAGAAAGCGCACGGCTGTTAAAAGTCACGCAGGAAGAAATTGCCCGTGAACGTGAGCTCGCCCTTGCCGAACTTAAAGGTGAGGTTGTTACGCTGGCGGTTGCCGCAGCTTCCAAAATTGTTTCCCAAAACATGGACGATGCTGCCAATGCCAGGATTGTTGAAGACTTTATCACAAACCTGGATGGTAAGAAAATAGGTGGTTTGCCATGCTAACCAATAAGTTGGCGCTCAAATATGCACAGGCCATATATGAAATTGCCAGCGAAAGAGCATTGCTCGACAATGTGGAGAAACAGCTCAGGCTGGTAGAGGCCACCATTGCCGGCCATACTGATTTGGCTACCCTTATGTATCATCCGCTGGTGCCGGCTGCTGCCAAGAAAGAAACGATCAACCGGGTTTTTGCCGGCGATTTGGACGGTTTTGTTCAAAGTTTCCTGCAGCTCCTGATTGATAAACGCCGCGAGCCCGCACTGCCGGCCATTATCCGTGAATTCATACGCCTGGCCAATGAGGCCAGGAATATTGCCGAGGCCGAAGTCTTTACTGCCAAGGAGCTCAGCGCCGGGCAGCTTGAGGCGCTGGCTGCCAAACTTAGCAGTGTTACCGGCAAGAGTATTGTACTCAAGACAACCATAGATCAAGAACTGCTGGGCGGTGTAGTTGTTAAAATCGGTGATAAACTGATTGACGGCAGCGTAGCCCGTCAGCTGAAAGCGCTGAAAGCAGCGCTTTTGACAAATCAAATCACTGCCGTATAGCCGCGGACTTTATCCGATGACCAGGCCGCTTTCGTCTCCCGCTTGCCAATGGGAGCGCCAACGGCTAAGTCCCTGGATAAGGTCGACTATAGTTCAGCAGGGTTATTTCCTGTCTGAAGCTGAGTCTACTTTATGATTGGGGTGAGATCTTAACTTATGAAAATGAGGCCAGAAGAAATAACGGCGATTATCAAACAACAGATTGAGCATTATCAGGTAGACCTCAATGTTGATGATGTCGGTACCGTTATTGAAGTAGGCGATGGTATCGCCCGGATCCACGGTTTGGAAAAGGCCATGGCCGGCGAATTATTAGAATTTCCGCATGAAGTATTTGGCATGGTCTTAAACCTGGAAGAAGATAATGTGGGTGCCGTGCTCCTGGGCGGCGAGATTTTGATCAAGGAAGGCGACACTGTCCGCCGGACCGGACGCATCATGCAGGTGCCGGTAGGCGAAGCCATGGTTGGCCGGGTTGTAAACGCCATTGGTCAGCCGATTGACGGCAAAGGCCCGATAAACACCACTGAGTTTCGTCCGGTTGAATACCATGCACCAGGCATTGCTGACAGACAGTCAGTAAAAGAGCCGCTCCAAACAGGCATTAAAGCAATTGACTCCATGGTACCGATCGGACGCGGTCAGCGCGAACTGATTATCGGTGACCGTGGTACCGGTAAAACGGCAATTGCTGTTGATACCATTATTAATCAAAAAGGCCAGGGGGTCATATGTATCTATGTGGCCATTGGCCAAAAAGCATCGACCGTGGCCCGGGTTGTTAAAACCCTGGAAGAGGCCGGTGCTATGGAGTACACCATTGTGGTCGCCGCCACCGCCTCTGACAGCGCGCCGCTGCAATATCTGGCGCCTTATGCCGGTGTCACTATGGGCGAGTACTTTATGTACAAAGGCGGCGCCGTATTGTGCGTGTATGATGATTTGTCCAAACACGCCACTGCTTACCGGGCCATGTCCCTGCTGCTGCGCCGTCCACCGGGACGTGAAGCCTATCCGGGTGACGTATTTTACCTGCATTCCCGCTTGTTGGAGCGGGCCGCGAAGCTGTCCAGTGAACTGGGCGGCGGTTCCATTACCGCGCTGCCGATTATCGAAACACTGGCCGGTGACGTGTCGGCCTACATACCGACGAACGTTATTTCGATTACCGACGGTCAGATATTCCTGGAAGGTGAGTTGTTCTATTCCGGGATTCGCCCGGCCATTAACGCCGGTCTGTCCGTATCCCGGGTAGGCGGCTCCGCCCAGATTAAAGCCATGAAACAGGTTGCCGGCCGTTTGCGTCTGGACCTGGCCCAATATCGTGAGCTGGCAGCCTTTGCCCAGTTCGGTTCCGACCTTGATAAATCCACCAAGGCCCAGCTTGACCGCGGCCAGCGGATGATGGAGATTCTGAAGCAGCCCCAATATGTGCCAATGGCTGTTGATGAACAGGTTATGGTTATCTATAGCGGGATCAACGGGTATCTTGATGATGTGCCGATTGAGGATGTTACTAAATTTGAACAGGACTTCCTGAAATTCATGCGCAGTAACTATGCGGAAGTGGCTAAAATTATCAGAGAAAAGAAAGCTCTTGATGCCGATACCGAAGCGGCCATTAAAAAAGCTGTGAAAGAATTTAAAGACACTTTTGTTAAAGTTGAAGCGGCGAGGTGATAATGCATGGCTAGCGCCAGAGATATCCGCCGTCGCATTAAAAGCGTAAAGAATATTCAGCAGATAACCAAAGCCATGAAAATGGTTGCCGCCGCCCGGTTGCGCCGGGCGCAGGAACGGGCCATTGCCAGCAAGCCTTATACCGATAAGATAAAAGAAGTGCTGACAAGTGTAGCTGCCAATATCCGGGATGCCTCCCACCCCCTGCTGGAGGTGCGGGAAGTTAAGCAAACTGCTTATCTGGTATTAAGTGCCGACAAGGGGCTGGCCGGGGCCTACTCGTCCAACCTGATGAAAGAGGTCTTACCACAGGTCCGCGGCAGAGACAACGCCAAACTGGTGACTGTGGGCCGTAAAGCCCGCGACTACTTTAAACGGCGTGGTTATACAATCGACGGCGAATATACCGGTTTCACGGAAAAACCGTCCTTTCAAGATGCGGTCATGCTAGCCCAGCTGATGGCTGAAAAGTTTGCGGCCGGTGAGTATGACGAAATTTATCTGGTTTACACCCATTTCTATTCGCCTATTAATCAGAAGCCAACAACAATCAAATTATTGCCGCTTGCCGGCATCGGCGAAGGGGATCAGACCCCCCAGACCGAGTACTTATTTGAGCCATCGGCCGCTGAGGTTCTTGGTCTGCTGCTGCCGCGTTACCTGGAAACAGTCATTTACGGGGCGCTGCTGCAAGCAGCGGCCAGCGAGCTGGGGGCCCGGATGACGGCGATGGGTTCGGCTACTGATAATGCGCAAGAACTTATTTCCAAACTGACCCTGAACTACAATAAGGTCCGTCAGGCCACCATTACTCGGGAAATATCCGAGATCGTCGGTGGCGCTGAGGCGCTTAAGTAGAAGGTCGAAGAAGTTAAGGAGGGGAAACCCTAGTGAATATCGGTAGAATTATTCAAGTTATCGGTCCTGTTATTGACGCTGAGTTTCCCCCGGAGAAACTGCCTGCCATATATAATGCCGTTACCATTGACGAAACCGTCGGTGATGTGCAGGTAAAACTGACAGCAGAGGTCATGCAGCACCTGGGCGATAATACCGTCCGTTGTGTAGCCATGTCCTCTACGGACGGTCTGACCCGCGGCATGAAAGCAGTAGATACCGGGGCGCCTATTAAAATACCGGTTGGCAAGGGAACTTTAGGCCGTGTATTTAACGTACTTGGTGAAACCGTTGATAAAAAGCCTGAGCCGGTTACGGCCGATGAGTATTGGCCAATCCACCGGCCGGCACCAAAGTTTGAAGACCAGGAAACCTCTACGCAGATCCTCGAAACAGGCATCAAGGTTGTTGACCTGATTGCCCCGTATGCGTTAGGCGGCAAGATTGGGTTGTTTGGCGGTGCCGGCGTAGGCAAAACGGTACTGATTATGGAACTGATCCGCAACATTGCCACCGAGCATGGCGGCTACTCGGTATTTGCCGGCGTAGGCGAACGTACCCGTGAAGGCAATGACCTATGGAACGAAATGATCGAATCAGGCGTTATCGATAAGACGGCGCTGGTATACGGTCAGATGAACGAACCGCCGGGAGCGCGGATGCGCGTAGGCCTTACCGGCCTGACAATGGCGGAATACTTCCGTGATGTCGGCGGCCAGGACGTACTGCTGTTCGTTGATAATATCTTCCGCTTTATCCAGGCCGGCTCCGAAGTTTCGGCCCTTCTGGGCCGGATGCCGTCAGCGGTTGGCTATCAGCCGACCCTGAGTACTGACGTCGGGGCCCTGCAGGAGCGGATCACCTCCACCAAAAAAGGTTCAATTACGTCGGTACAGGCCGTATATGTGCCGGCCGATGACCTGACAGATCCGGCGCCGGCAGCGACCTTTGCCCATCTTGACGCCACCACCGTATTGTCGCGTCAGATCTCGGAGCTTGGTATCTACCCGGCCGTTGACCCGCTGGATTCCACCTCCCGGATTATGGACCCCCATGTCTTAGGGGAAGAG
This sequence comes from Sporomusa termitida, assembly GCF_007641255.1. NCBI lineage: Bacteria > Bacillati > Bacillota > Negativicutes > Selenomonadales > Sporomusaceae > Sporomusa > Sporomusa termitida. The sequence continues at coordinate 3,684,649 of NZ_CP036259.1, read as the reverse complement.
CATTATCAGGTAGCCCGCGGTGTTCAGGAAGTGCTGCAGCGGTATAAAGAACTGCAGGATATTATTGCCATTCTGGGTATGGAAGAGTTGTCTGATGAAGACAGGCAGACCGTAGCCCGGGCCAGAAAAATCCAGAGATTCCTGAGTCAGCCGTTCTTTGTGGCCGAGGCATTTACCGGCACCCCCGGCAAGTATGTATCGCTCAAGGAAACGATCCGCGGCTTTAAGGAAATTTTAAGCGGCAAGCATGACGAGTTGCCGGAAACCGCGTTCTACATGGTAGGTACTATTGACGAGGCAGTGGAAAAGGCTCAAAAAATGAAGGGGGAATAATAGATGGCCAATAAGATTCGGCTGGATATTGTTACTCCTGACAGGATGGTCTACTCCGAAGACGTCAATATGGTGATTGCCAGAGCGACTGACGGCGACCTGGGCATTTTGCCAGGGCACGCCCCGCTGATTGCCGGTCTTGATGTCTGGCCACTCCGGATCATGAAGGACGAAGGCGAGCACCAACTGGCGTTGTGCGGCGGTTTTATTGAAGTTCGCCCCCAGAAGGTAACAGTATTGGCAAGTTGCGCCGAATTGCCGGAAGAAATTGATGTTAAACGGGCGGCAGCGGCTAAAGATCGAGCGGAAGCGCGGTTAAGAACAAGTGCAGATATTGACGTACATCGTGCTGAAATTGCCCTTAAGCGGGCCATAGTGCGTCTAAGGGTTGCTGAAAAAAAATAATTCTAAAATGTAAAGAAATGAGAGTATTCTGCAGAGTACTCTCATTTTCTTTTTGCACACCATAATTTACATTGAATAACGTACCTAAATCCTGGCAAAAATGAACATAACAGCTTTATTTTACTTTATTATAAGTCGCCGGCTATTGATTAGCGATTAGGGTAATGATAAACTATTATAGGAAAACTGTAGACTGTTTAGCATTCGAACATGTTGAACCGGTTTTTTATACATGTAAGGTAACCGCTGTTGTGGGAGGAAACTTTTGTGGAAAAACTAATTGTTCGCGGGGGCAATCGCCTGTCCGGTACGGTAAAAGTCAGCGGTGCAAAAAACGCTGTACTGCCGGTGATTGCGGCAACGCTGCTGGGGACAACCCCCAGCACCCTGGAAGAGATACCAGACCTGGAAGATGTCCGGACGATTGCCGAGGTGCTTGAGCATTTAGGTGCGGCGGTAAAAATTGAACCAGGAACATTATATGTTGACAGCTCCAATGTTATTGCCTGTGAAGCTCCCTATGAGCTGGTAAGAAAGATGCGCGCGTCTTTTTTGGTTATGGGCCCTTTGCTGGCCCGGGAAGGCTGTGCGAAGATTTCCCTGCCCGGCGGCTGTGCCATCGGTACCAGGCCAATAGACCTGCATCTGAAAGGGTTTGAGGCTTTAGGGGCTGAGATCGTTATGGGCCATGGCTTTATTGAGGCCAGGGCGCCCCAGGGCTTAAAGGGGGCCAGAATTTACCTGGACTTCCCCAGTGTTGGGGCAACCGAAAACATTATGATGGCCGCCAGTATGGCCAAGGGACAGACTATTATTGAGAACCCGGCTGAGGAGCCGGAAATTGTTGATCTGGCCAATATTCTTAATCACATGGGGGCTAACATCCGCGGGGCCGGCACCAAAATGATCAGGATTGAAGGTGTCAGCGAGCTGCGGGGAGCCTGCCATACCGTGATACCTGACCGGATCGAAGCCGGGACTTATATGGTCGCGGCGGCCATGACCGGTGGTGACGTATATGTGGAAAACGCCCTGACCGAACATCTGAAGCCGGTGATTGCCAAACTCAAAGAAGCCGGGGTGCTGATTGAAGAGGATGTAAACGGCGTCAGGGTGTGCGCTACAGGCAGCATCCGCGCCGTAGATATCAAAACGTTGCCTTATCCCGGTTTTCCCACCGACATGCAGGCTCAGTTTATGGCCCTGATGACGGTTGCTCAGGGTACAAGTATTGTCACTGAAACTGTATTTGAGAACCGGTTTATGCATGTTGACGAACTTAAACGCATGGGGGCAGCAATTAAAATTGATGGCCGCAGCGCGGTTGTTGAAGGGGTTGCCAAGCTGACCGGCTGCCCTGTCAAGGCCACTGATTTAAGGGCGGGAGCGGCGCTGGTGCTCGCAGGCCTTGTAGCTGAAGGGCAAACCGAGATTGGCTATATTCATCACATTGACCGGGGTTATGACCGGCTTGTGGAAAAATTCCGCAGTATTGGTGCCAATATTGAACGTGTAGATTAGCCGAACTAATAATTATAATAAGCATTGTTTATCATCGCAGAGCGGACTTGCACCAGCGGGGGCAAGCCCGCTCTTGATTTTTTCCACTCATACCGCTTAGCTTGTTTGCATATTATGAAATAATAATATGGATAACGCTGAGTAGAGGTGAGCGCGGTGCGTTACGTGGCAGTATATAGTATCTTACTGGTAATCGTGACTGTTATTGCAATTCCGGCGTTCATAGTACAGGGAGTGAGCGACTGGGGCCGGCAGCCGGCAGCAGCCGGTTTCCCGGTTGTTTACAGGGGCGAGGATATTACGATTAAAGTGTATGTGCATGATATTAAACAGGTCGTTGCCATGAATCTGGAAGATTATGTAAAAGGGGTGGTGGCGGCGGAAATGCCGGCGGAATTTGAGCCTGAGGCCCTCAAGGCCCAGGCTGTGGCGGCGCGCACTTATGCTGTAAAGCATATGGCCTTGTTCGGCGGTACCGGTTCCAGCGAGTATCCCGGCGCCGATGTGACGACAGATCATAATGACAGCCAGGCCTGGCAGAATGAAACTGTGTTGAGAAATAAATGGGGTCAAAACTACGCTAAATACTGGGGTAAAGTCAGTCAGGCCGCTAACGAGACCAGGGGCCTCATTATAACCTATAAGGGGGAACCCATTAATGCCGTATTCCACTCCACCAGCGGCGGAAAGACGGCCAGTGCGCAGGAAGTATGGGGCTTTGACTATCCCTATCTGCAAAGTGTGGCCTGTACCTGGGATCAAAAATCACCCCGGTACCAGGATACCAAGGAAATAACCCTGGCCGAGCTGGAAGTGCGGTTAGGGGCGGATGCCGGGATACTGGCAGCCGCTCAGAGCGGCGGTAGTGCCAGTATTGCCGGCATTATCGACTATACCAACTCCGGGAGGGTCAACAAGGTCAGGATAGGAACGAAAACGTTGTCAGGCCTTGAGGTAAGGCAAAAGCTGGAATTGCGCTCAACCAATTTTAGTGTTGCCCCGGCCGGGAATACACTAATATTTAAAACTTTTGGTTATGGACACGGTGTCGGCCTGTGCCAATACGGCGCCAATGGCCAAGCCAAAGAAAGCCGGGATTTCCGGCAGATATTAACCCACTATTACACAGGCACGGCGATCAAGAATATATTTGGTTCCTAGGTTGAAAATTTAGGTGGGCACGGTCTAACTCCTCAGGCCTGACCGGAATTATTTGTTTGCAAACTGGGCATAATATCCATGAGGTGATGATATGCCCGGAAAAATATTTACCAAACTGGTCCGTTCCGGCCACATAGGACAGGTATTGACAGCAGGGGGGCTGCTGGCGGTAGCGGCATTGCTGATATTTGCGGTTGCCAGTACCCTGGAGACAGTGCCTACGCCGCCGGTAACTAAAACTGCACCGGTGTCAGAGCCTGCCCAGTCTCTGCCGCTAGCCCAGCCTCAGCCTGCTGTTTCAATTAGCCAATTGCCTGCCGGCCCCCAGGCGCCTGCTGATGAATTACCTGCAGCCGCGGCCGGTCAGCAGGATATGGCGGCCGGTAATGAAGCCATTCGCAACCTGTGGCAAGGCGCTATAATCAGGGACTTCGGCTGGCAGCTTCATCCCTTGTACCAGGACTGGCGTTATAATAACGGTCTTGACATCGGCGGTGGTGAAGGCCAGCTCGTGCCGGCCCTGTTAAGCGGGGAGGTTGTGGAAGTATTTACTGATAAGCAACACGGTTTAACAGTCGCTGTGCGCAGCGGTAAATACACTGTGTATTATGGGTCTCTGGCCAGTGTGGCCGTAAACAAAAATACAATGATAAAAACAGGCAGCCCGATTGGTTCGATGGGAATAAGCACCAGTGAACCGGAGCCCCACCTGCATCTGGCCGTCCAGGGCAGTGGCGGCGATCGCATTGACCCCCGGGAGCTGTTTCCGAATATCATTAATTAAATTAACTTTCACAAAATTAATGACCTTGGAGTAAGGTCATTTTTTCTTTTCCTCCGCATATACATGTTAGCAAAGGGTTAAAAGGACGGGCGCGAGGGGGAAGAGGCCGAATGAAAGAGTATATTCGCAAAAGGGTGTTGGATATATGCAACCACATCATGGAAACAAAGCATACAGTACGTCAGACTGCCACTGTCTTTGGGGTAAGCAAAAGCACTGTTCACAAAGATATGATTGAACGTCTTCCTGAGATTAATAAGCGGTTGGCTGCCAAGGTAAAAAATATCCTGGAGCTAAATAAGGCAGAACGGCATATCCGCGGCGGTGAGGCTACCAGAAAGAAATACAAAGAAGAAAAAGAGGAAGAATAGACCATTAGAGAACCACCATGATGAACCTGACCCAATATTAGAAAAGCGGGAAGCTTGATTTACTGGCAAGAAGCAAAGTGACAGTCCCTTTGCTTCTATTGACATGCTGGAGTTATTGAACTAATAACCTGTTTGCTTTTTTTGAAAGGAAGTAATGGTTGATTATTAAAGGGGGAACCGAAGCAGGGGCACTGTCCTTTTGCTTCGGTTTTTTTCTGTATGCAAAAAGAAGCAAAAAGAACGTCCCCTTGCTTCCGGTGCTTGCCCGTGCCAAAAAACCGCTGGCTGCCGAAGGGCAAACAGCGGTTTTGTTTTTCATCTGTACAGAATATAAGTGCAGGTGCCGTATTGGCAGCGTAATACTCCGGGGCTAAGCGGCGGGAGTTCCGCCTACGCCAATTCGTTTTGCCCACCAGGCAGTTACGATAGGTACCAGTACAGCCGTAACGATTACGCAGGTTGCCACCAGCACGGTTGCCGTCGGCGCAACCGCCGCATACGAAGTATCGACAGCGGCGATGGCTGCCGGTACGGCGGCGGCGTTGCCGGCAGTGGACGCGGCAGAGAGACCGGCAATGCCGTTGCCGCCGGTCAGTTTGTCGGCCAGCAACAAAACTGTGCCGCTGATCGCCACTACGGCAACTCCCATCAGAATGCCCAGCATACCGCCTTTAACGATATTGCCAAGATTTAAGCCGCAGCCCAGGGCAAAAGCAAAGAAGGGAATCAGTACCGGGACGGCCCGGCTCAGATAGTCGCGCAGTTCCCGGTCCAGATTGCCTAGCAACATGCCGATCAGCAACGGCAAAATGGCGCCGACAAAGGTTTGCCAGGGGAAAGCGGCCAGCCCGGCAATGCCGAGGGTAGCCATGGTAAAGAAAGGGCCTGATTCCAGACTCATTACCGAATAGGCGCCGACATCCTCTTTTTTGCCAAACTGTCCCATCAGCGCCATATATAGCCCGCCATTGGTATCATTGATGGCAGCTACAATCGCCAAAACCGACAGGCCGGCAAAGAAGCCGGCCTCAACATAGCCTGACGGCAGCAGTTTTGACGCAATTATGGCCAATACAGCGCCGGTCAGGATTTTCGCCCCCAGCAAAGCTCCGCCCTTGCGCAGGATATACGGAGTAGACTTCAGGTCAATGGTTGAACCCATACACACATAAAAAACCGCTAAGATAGGCATGGCACCCGTCATCAGGGCACCGGTAAAAGAACCAAAGGTCTTGCCGAATTCCGGCAGCAGGGTGTTTAGCACTGCCCCGAAAAACAAAGGAATAATCATCATTCCGCCAGGGACTTTTTCAATAGATTGTTTAATTTTCATAACTATGCTCCTTATCTTTTATCTGAGTTACGGACTCCATTCGCCAGCCGGGCGGCAAATTCGATGGCTGCATACATGCTGCTGCTGTCGGCAACGCCGCTGCCGGCAATGTCAAAAGCAGTCCCATGATCCACCGAGGTGCGCAGAAACGGTAAGCCGACAGTCACGTTAATGCCATTATCAAACCCTAAGAGTTTAATCGGAATATGCCCCTGATCATGGTACATGACCACAACAATATCAAATTCCTTGCGGCTTACCGCCCGGAAAAACACGGTATCCGGCGGCACCGGACCGGTGGCGGCAATACCCTCCCGGCAAGCAGCCTCAACGGCCGGGGCAATTTCGTCAATGTCTTCCCGGCCAAACAGACCGTTTTCACCGGCATGGGCGTTAAAGCCGGCGACAGCGATGCGCGGCTGCTCCAGACCCAGCAGCCGGAGTGTCCGGTCAGCCAGTTTAATGATGCGCAGCACCCGCTCTTTGGTAATCAGCTCGGCCGCCTGCCGCATGGAAACATGGGTTGTAACATGAATAACCCGCAACGCATCACCGGCCAGCATCATGGCATAATCAGCAGTGTTGCTTAATTGCGCCAGAATTTCAGTATGCCCGGGGAAATGATGCCCGCCTTTATGAAGCGCCTCTTTATTCAGGGGGGCCGTAACAATTGCCGTCACCTCATGGCGGAGCGCGGCCTGGACCGCCGCCTCAACATAGCGAAACGCAGCATCTCCCGCCCGGGCGTCCACCTGTCCGAACGGCAGGCCGGCCGGGATGTTGGCAAAATCCAGAACATCAACAACGCCGGGGCGGTACACTCCGGCTGCAATGCCGCCGGCTTTCCTGATCGTCAGCTTGCTGTTTACGATACCGGCGGCCTGCTGCAGCCGCTGCTGATCACCAAATACCAGCGGCCGGCTGATTTGATAGACCCTGTCGTCGGCTAATGCCTTCACAATGATCTCCGGACCACAGCCTGCCGCATCCCCCATGGTGATGGCCAATACCGGACGTTGATCCTTTATCGTCATTACATCACTTCCTCTATTGTTGTAATTTGCGCACAGCCTGCAATAAGTCGCCAGGCTTGCCGAAGGCTCCGGCCTTGGTAATAACCTGCAGGGTTTTGCCTTCCCTTGTTGTCATTGTGCCCAGCGGAATAGCGGTCGTTACCTCCTCCAGTATCCTGATGCCGGTTACGCCCAGCGCCCGGCAGACCGCCACCGCCGTGTCGCCGCCGGTAAGGACAATGCCGGCAAGCTTTTGGCTGTTAACAAGCTGGGCGCCAATCCAGCCCAGCATTGTTGCTGTAATTTCGCTGACCTCTACCGCGCTGAAGCCCAGTTTGGCGCCGGCGGCCTTCGTTTGTTCAACGGCCGCCGGCTGATACCCTGTGGCGATAACCAGGCAGGTACCCTGGGCCAGTTTTTTACTAATGGCGGCCAGCAACGGCAGCGCGCTCTGCTCCTGCCAGGGCAGGTATTTGGCCACTTCAATTTCCACCAGCTCACAGCCGCCGGCCAACAGCTCGGCAATCTGCTCCCTGGTGACTGAACTGACACTGCCGGCAATGACCAGAGCCGGCGTTTGCTCCCGGACCTTGTCATTCCAGTTGAAAATCGCCGGCAGGCAATCCGCCAGCCCGGCGGAACCGGCCCATAACACCTGACTGGAGATTCCGGCCACCGTCCGGGCGGCCAGGTCAAAATGCTCATCTGCCCAGCCATCGCAGGAAATGATACGGCACCCGGCCGCAAGGGCGCGGCGAACAAACGCATCAATGACAGCCGGACCGCCGGTAAGCTCGGCAATGCCAATATGAGCCACCTGCAAGCCTGACTGGCGTTGCAGCAACGCCGGCAGGCAGCTTTCGGTAACCGGACATTTGGGGTCTCTGGCAATCTCGGTTGCTTCTACCGGTACGCCCTGTACCAAATGATTACCGCCAACAGTTGTCCGGCCTGTTTGCACAAATGCAGGCAGGACAAAAGCAAAATCATGAAGCCCCATATCGAGAATCGCCTTAATCTCAATACCCACATTGCCCCGCAGCGTTGAGTCCAGCTTTTTGTAATAGCGTGTAAAACCTGCCTGCTGCGCCTGCCGCACTGCCGCCTGCACCTTGTCGTAAGCTGCCTGGCCGTCAATGGCCCGGCTGTTTGTATCCCAGATAACAATATCTGCCGCCGAAGCCGGACCCGGCTCGGCTCCTTCCAGCAAAACCTCCGTACACAGGCCGTAACGGGAAAATTGCAGCCCGGTATCATTGGCCCCGGTTAAATCGTCGGCGATAACCGCCATGGCTTTACGCTGATTTTTCAAAGCCCATACCTCCTAAAGTCAGTTCTGAATTAACTATTTGCTGCCTGCGCCGCCTCTTAGCTGCTTTAAGGCAATCCGCGACTGGTTTACCCGGTCTGTCGCCTCGTCGCCAATCTGCAGCGCCAGCCGGACATACAGAATATCGATAACAACTAACTGAACAATCCGGGAAATCATAGCGTCTGAGCGCATTTTTGTTTCGCGCGTGCTGCTGAGCAGGTAGTCGCCGGCAAGCCTGGTAATACCGGAATTCATATAACCGGTAAGCGCACAGGTATAACAGCCCTGTTCCCGGGCCAATTCCAGCGTCCTGATAATATCGGTGGTTTCCCCTGAGTGGCAGACGGCAAAGAAAACTTCCTGCGGCTGGGCAACCGTGGCCGCAATTGTCATCAAATGAGAGTCGGTATAGGCATTAACCTTTAAGCCCAGGCGCATCAGCTTATGCATAACATCCTGGGCGACGACTCCTGACGCACCCAGGCCAATCACGTGAATAAAAGCCGCCTGGCGCAGCCTGTGGGCAATTCTCGCCAGCGCCGTCTGGGAAAGCTGCTGTTCAAGCTCGGCAATCCCCTGTATCGAAGAATGAATTACCTTATGAATGATAGCAGCCAGTCCATCCTGGCTGTCCACATCTTCATAAATAGGCCGCATCTCCTGTTCTCCCGTTTCCCGGGACAGGGCAATGCGAAACATAGAATAATTATCATAACCCAATAAGCGGTAAAACCGGATAATCGTGGCATCTCCCACCTGACACCGCTCTGCCAGCTTGTTAATAGGCAGCCGCAGGGCTTCACCGGCAGAAGCCTGTAAAAACTGCACAATCCTCTTCTGTGAGGCAGTGAGCCGGTTGCTGTGAAGCCGAATCCGGGAAAAAAGATTCATGTACCAGAATCACCTCCGTGTTTGGAGATTTTCGTCATTAAATTTACACAAGAAGAAAATAATCTCCGTTTATAGTATTTGCTGTTTCGGTCGGTTTTCCTCTTTTTTGCAATAAATTATTATTTGCGGCAGCAAGGGACAGGCCTGCCGGTTTTTTCCTGGGCATGGCAAAACTCATTGCTATACTGCATTGCCGCCCGGTTCAACAAACCGCAAGCAGCGGCGTCGCGATCAGGAGGACAATGCAGGGAGCACAGGTTGCCGGTGTGGCTGAGGTCGGGATAATCGGGGGTACAGAATAAGATCAGCAACAAAAATAGGAGGAACTATTTTCGGTATAGCGAAAAATAAAGGAATTTAATTTTATTTGTAGAATACCTAAAACACTTGTATTTATCTTCCTATATACCTCTTTTTTTCCTATGAAGAAATTGGACATGCTGGGGGATAGTCAGATGACTTGAAAGGGGCTAAGGATTTCACATGTTTGGAACCATGGATATTGGCGTCGACCTGGGAACTGCCAACGTTTTAGTATACATAAAGGGTAAGGGCATCGTATTGAGGGAGCCGTCGGTGGTGGCCATTGACCGCGACAGTAACCGGATTTTGGCCATCGGCGAAGAGGCCCGGCGGATGCTGGGCCGGACTCCCGGCAACATTATTGCCATCAGGCCGTTGCGCGAAGGGGTCATTGCCGATTATGACACTACCGAAAGCATGCTCAGGCATTTTATTCAAAAAGTTGCCGGCAAGAATTTCTTTTTTAAACCCCGGATCATGGTGTGTATCCCCTCCGGCGTAACCACAGTGGAAAAGCGGGCGGTGCTGGAAGCGGCGATGCAGGCCGGGGCCCGCAAGACCTATCTGATTGAAGAGCCGCTGGCGGCGGCCCTGGGGGCCGGTCTGGAGATTGCTGAACCATGCGGGGCGATGGTTGTGGATATCGGTGGCGGCACAACCGATGTTGCCGTACTTAGCCTGGGCGGTATTGTGGTCAGCGAATCGCTGCGGATCGGCGGCGATAAATTTGATGAAGCGCTGATTCGCCATGTCAAAAAAGAATACAATATCCTGATTGGCGAACGCACGGCGGAAGCGATTAAAGTAGCCATTGCCACCGCCTACCCGGACGGACGTAATGAAAGCCTGGAGATCCGGGGCCGGGACCTCGTATCAGGGCTGCCGAAAACCATTCGCATGAGCTCGGCGGAAACGCGGGAAGCCTTAGCCGAGCCAGTGGCTCTGATTGTCGAATGCGTTAAATCCGTTCTGGAAAAAACACCGCCTGAACTGGCGGCCGACATTGTTGACCGGGGGATTGTCATGACCGGCGGCGGCTCGCTGATTCACGGTTTGGATAAGTTAATTAACCAGGAAACAGGAATACCTACATATCTGGCCGAAGATCCTTTGTCCTGCGTGGCCTTAGGCACCGGTAAAGCCCTTGATTCGCTGGAAAATCTGCAGGACACCCTGACAACACTCAAAAAAGGCACTCTGGCCGGCTAACGGGGCCACCCGGAAAAAGATTGCCAGGCGGTACCAGTGTATGGGCAATCTTGTCTTAAGAAAACCAGCAATTACTACGATATAATTATTACGATAGATTCTTTTAAGGAGTGAAGCCCGTTGATTCGAGGTATTTATACTGCGGCTTCCGGGATGGTGGCGGAAACGACCAGAACAGATACCATCGCCAATAACCTGGCTAATGGCAATACCACCGGCTATAAAAAAGATATAGCAATATCCAAGGATTTTGCCAGTCTGTTAATCCAGCGTATCAATGACGGACCGGCAGTGCCGCCCATTGGCACCCTGGGGGCAGGGACGGTCATTGATGAAATCGCGACAATCCAAACCGCCGGCAGTATCAGCTCAACTGGTAATTCGCTTGACTTTGCCGTTGATGGCAAGGGCTTTTTTGCTGTGGAAACGCCGGCCGGGGTCCGTTTTACCAGGAATGGGGCCTTTACCCGCAGCGGACAGGGGGAGCTGGTAACCAGCGAAGGGTTTCCGGTACTGGGACAAAATGGCGCCATTGCCATTCCTAACGGGAAAATCTCAGTTGAGGAAACAGGCCGGGTTACCGTTGACGGCGCTGAGGCCGGTCAGCTCCGACTGGTGGAGTTTGCCGATGACCGCCAGCTGGTAAAAGAAGGCAACAGCCTCTACCGTACCGATGAAAATGGACAACCGGCGACAGGCAAGATCATGCAAGGCTTTCTGGAACAATCCAATGTCAATATAGTGGCGGAAATGGTGAACCTGATTGCCGGCTACCGGGCTTATGAAGTAAACGCAAAAACGGTACAGGCTCATGATCAGCTGCTGGATAAGGCTGTCAATGAAGTGGGTAAAGTCTAATACTTGGCAAATCACAATAACTGCTTGGGGCTGGACTTAGCGGGAGCCCCTTGGCCGCTGACCGACTGATGCGGCCGGTTAGGCAATAAAATCACAATGGAGGTCATTACTATGCTTCGAGCACTATGGACTGCCGGCACGGGAATGGTTGCCCAGCAAGCCAACCTTGATACCATTTCCAATAACCTGGCTAACGTAAATACTACCGGTTTCAAGAAAGGCCGGGCCGAGTTCCAGGACCTTATGTATCAGACGATTCGCCAGGCCGGTGCGGCTACCGGCCCCGATACCCAGCTGCCGACAGGTATTCAGGTCGGCCACGGTGTACGCCAGGTGGCTACCCAGAAGTTATACGGACAGGGTAATTTCCAAAGTACCGGTAATGACTATGACCTGGCGATTGAGGGGGAAGGTTTTTTTCAGATCACGATGCCTGACGGGACCCTGGCTTATACCCGTGACGGTTCCTTCAAAAAGGATTCCCAGGGACGGATGGTAACAGCCGAGGGGTATCCGCTGGAGCCGCAAATCACTGTGCCGGATGATGCAACAAGTCTGACTGTTTCTGCCGACGGCCTTGTAAGTGCAACAACACCGGCCGGCACTGAGGAAATCGGGCAGATTACCATTGCCCGGTTTGTTAATCCGGCCGGTCTGGAAAATATGGGCCGCAACCTGGCTAAGGAAACCGAGGCCTCTGGGGTGCCGGTAGTAGGCAACCCCGGCGCTGACGGGGCCGGTACGCTGGCGCAGCAATATCTGGAAATGTCCAATGTCCAGGTCGTTGAGGAAATGGTCAATATGATTGTTGCCCAGCGGGCTTATGAAGTGAATTCCAAAGCCATTCAAACGGCTGACGATATGCTGGGGCAGGCCGCCAGCCTCAAACGGTAGCAATAGCCAATGAAGAATAAACTATACCGGCTTACCATGGTGATCCTATGTGTTGCCGGTATATTATTTACCGGCGGCAACGCCAGGGCGCAGGGGCTGACCATCGCTGTTGCCCCTGAGTCGCAGGTTACGGGCCAGTTTTTTACCCTCGGTGATATTGCCCGCATTAGCGGGGATGACGCCGGCCGGATTGCCAGCCTGGAGCAAATCCGGCTCGGGCGGACGCCGGCGCCGGGCCAGAGCATACTATTTTCCGCAGAACTGTTAGCGATCCGGTTAAATACCGGCAGCCACGATCTGACAGGCCTTACCTGGCAGGTGCCGCCGCAATTCCGCGTAACTGCCCTGTCTCAGGTCATTACCGGTGAACGGCTTACCGGTCTGGCTGCCCAATATTTGCGGGAACACCTTACCGGCAGCGATGTTGAACTGCTGCCGGTGGGTCAGCCTCAGGATCTCGTGGTGCCGCCGGGGGCTGTGGGTTTTACTATTGAACTGCCCTATGGGTTAAAATATAATGCGCCAACCACCGTACATATCGGCCTGAATCTGGCAGGCCAGCCTTATACCGCGGCCAGAGTAAGAATTGATATAAAAAGGTATGAGCAAGTGGCTGTTGCCAGCCGGGCAATAGCACCACGCGACCTCATTACTGCCGACAATATTATTTTTGAGCGCCGCGACACCGGGCGCATGCCGCCGGGATATTTTACCGATCCTGATCAAGTCCTGGGTTTGGCTGTGAAGCGTCAACTGTCGCCGGGGACCGCAATCAGCGAGAGTGTACTGGTTAAACCGCTGCTGATTAAGCGGGGCCAAACCGTCCGCATTGTTGCCCAAACCGGCGGCATTGAAGTAAGTGCGCCGGGGGTTGCGCTGCAAAGCGGCAGTGAAGGCCAGTCCATCCGGGTGCAAAACACAACTTCCCGGAAAGTAATTACTGCCAGGATCATGGATGAAACAACGGTCCTGGCCCAGATATAGCGAAAGAGGGTGTGATTAGGATGGGTAAGCTTATTGGTTTTCTGTTATTACTCCTTGTTATGACTCAGCCTGTCCCTCCTGTACAGGCCAATTCCCTCTGGCTGGATTCGGGGCCGACAGCCAGCCTGTTTAGTGACTTCCGGGCTCATGCCGTGGGTGATATTATTACCATTGTTATCAGCGAGTCTTCCAGTGCCAGCCGTATCGGCAATGCGTCCAACTCGAAATCGGCCAGCACCAGTCTGGATGCCGGGGTCGGGCTGCTGACCTTTATTGAACCGGTCAGCGGCGGCTCATCCGACAGCTTTAAGGCCCAGGGGTCGGTGGCCAACAGCAACAGGGTAACCGGACGGATTACCGTTAAGGTAACCGAGATTAAGCCTAACGGGCTGCTGGTTGTCTCCGGCACGCAATCGATAAAGCAGCTGAGTGATGAGCAGAAGATTACCGTTACCGGCCTCGTGAGACCGGAAGATGTTACTGCCGACAATACGGTGCTGTCCAGTAATGTTGCCGACGCCCAGCTTAAAATTGAAGGCAAGGGCCCGCTGGCAAGCAAACAAAAACAGGGAATTCTGACCCAAATATTCAACTTTATATTTTAAGGATAATGATATTGAGGGAGGACATATGCGCAAATTAACAGCAATCTGCCTGACCGCTGTTCTGGCTGTAAGCATAACGGTTCCGGCCCTGGCTGCCCCAACCCAGGTCAGTACCCGGATTAAGGACGTGTCCAGGGTGCAGGGCATGCGCAACAACCAACTGAGTGGTTATGGACTGGTGGTGGGCCTGAACGGTACCGGCGATTCTAATAAAAGTGTATTTACCCTGCAATCTATTGCCAATATGCTGAAATCTTTTGGTGTTGTCATCAGTTCATCGGCGATTAAGCCCAAAAACGTGGCCGCTGTTATGATCACAGCCACGCTGCCGCCGTTTGCCAAACCCGGTGATGCTATTGATATCACCGTATCCTCTATGAGCGACGCTAAAAGCCTGCAGGGGGGAACGCTCCTGCAAACCCCGCTGCGGGGCGCTAATGGCCAGGTATATGCTGTCGGTCAGGGACCGGTGTCTACCGGCGGCTTTATTTTTGGGGCCGGTGGCTCCAGCCAGCAGAAAAACTTTCCGACCGTTGGCAATGTCCCGGCCGGGGCCTTAGTGGAACGGGCAGTACCAATGCCCTTCGCGGATAAAGAGAACGGCCAGATTACGCTGTCGCTTAATCAGCCTGATTTTACAACTGCCAACCGGATTAGTGCGGCCATTGATCAGCGCTTCGGGCCGATTACTGTCGCCAAAGACCCCGGCACGGTAGTCATTAATATTCCGTATTATTATAATGAGGATATTGTCGGCTTTGTTGCGGCCCTGGAAGAACTGGCCGTTACACCTGATACTGCCGCCAAAGTTGTTATTAATGAACGGACAGGTACGGTTGTGATTGGCAGCAATGTGACCATTGACCAGGTGGCTGTCGCTCAGGGCGGTCTTACCGTTAAGATCGGCAAGTCAACAGAAGTTTCCCAACCCCCGTCCTTCTCGGACGGCAACACCGTAGTAACCACCGATACAACCCTTGAGGCCGAGGAGCAACCGGCCGGTCTTATTGTCCTGCCGGCTTCAGCCAGTGTGGGCGACGTAGTTGCCGCCCTGAATGCCGTAGGGGCAACACCCCGCGACATTATCTCTATCCTGCAGGCCATAAAAGCGGCCGGGGCTCTGCATGCCGAACTGCAGGTCATGTAAGCCGCAGCAGGTTATAAACGCCCATCTGCTTCGTTGCTCCTGCGGGCGTTCCCTCCGAGTACTTCCCAGTACGACTGCGGTCACGTCCTCGTCGCGCCTCGCAGCCGGACCTTTCTAGCCAGCTGCGGGCCTATACTGATAAGGGGTGAGTGAATGTTGAAAATAAATCCTGCCAATCTCATACAGCCCAATACCATTCCTGCCGGCGGCGGGGCGGCGGTGTCCGGCCAGGGAGCGGCTTTTGCCGCCCGGCTGGAGCAAGCGGTTCAGACCTCCGGGCTGGCGGGAGCTGCGCCGGCAAAAGGCAGTGAAGATGCTAAGCTCAAGGCCGCCTGCCAGGAGCTGGAAGCGGTTTTTCTGAATATGATGCTGGCGCGAATGCGGGCCAGTGTACCCAAGACTAAGCTTATGGGCGATACCTCAGGCGAAGAAATAATGCAATCGCTGTTGGACACGGAGTTAACAAAAAATATGGCGCAAGCCGGGGGAATGGGCTTGGCCGCCATGCTGTACCGTCAGCTAAGTAAAAGCCCTGTTAAAGGCCAGGCTCGATAGCCTGGCCTCTTTTGCATAATTACCGGTTTGCTTATTTTATTATAAGGAGTGTGGTTTCATGTTCAATCGTCCGGGCCTAAAAAGGCCACTGCTGACAGCCTGTATTTTCCTGGTGGTACTGCTGCTTCAGGGTGCTGCCTGGGCAGCCTCTGAACCTGTAGTGAGCAAAATCAGGCTAAGCCAGGATGCGGAAAAAGTTAGAATTGTGTTTGATGTCTCCGACTTGCCCGAATACAAAATAATGACGCTGGAGAACCCGCTCCGGCTGGTCATAGATATGCCCGGGGTTGCCAATAAGGGGATCGCCCAATATAGGGTCAATGACCCGACCGTAGCCAGGGTACGTCTGGCCGCGCCTGAGCCAGGCAAGCTCAGAGCGGTTGTTGATCTGAAAACTCCCTATCTGTACAAGGTGTTTACCCTGAAAGACCCCAACCGGCTGGTTGTTGATATTATTAAAGACTATGAGCAGAAGCAGGTGGAGGAACTGGCACCGGGCCTGACCTATACCTCCTGGCTGAGAAATCAAGCCAGCGGTCCCTTATGGGCCCATATCCTTGAGGTCGATCCCCAGGCCGGTTTTGCGGTCCAGCCGGTGCTGTCCAATGGTGTCATCAAGGGGCTGGAACCACTCTTGCCGATGGCCGAACGGGCCGGGGCGATAGCTGCGGTTAATGGCTCTTATTTTGGGCCTGACGGGACGATTATCGGCTTACTGAAGATAGACGGCGAAATCGCCAGTACACCCGCCTTACCCCGTACAGCCCTTGGTATTATGCCTGACGGCCGGATGCTTATTGATCAGGTCGAGTATGAAGGCCAGGTTGAATTACCGGACGACAGGACCGTGACGATTCATGGTGTTAACAGACCGCGGGGGGAAAACGAGCTTGTGCTCTACAATGGCCTTTATGCCCCGGCGACCGGCAGTAATAATTTCGGCAGAGAATATGTGGTTGTAAACGGTAAAGTAACGGCAGTCAATACCGGCAATTCGCCGATACCGCCGGCGGGCTTTGTCCTTTCCGCCCACGGTGCCGCCGCCGGCCTCCTTGCCGGTCTTAGCATTGGCGACGGCGTCAGGCTTCAGCAGACACTGGGGCCGGAGTGGGATAAAACCCGGCACGCATTGGGCGCCGGGCCGATGCTTGTTAAAAATAACAGCGTATTTTTAACAACTAAAATTGAAGAATTTGGCTCCGATGTGGCCGGTGGCCGCGCTCCCCGGACGGCACTTGGCCTTAAGGCCGACGGGAAAATTCTGGTGGTGGTTGTGGATGGCCGGCAGGAGCTCAGTACCGGGATGACACTCCTGGAACTGGCGCTTTTTATGCAGGAGCTGGGAGCACAGGAAGCTATGAATCTCGATGGCGGCGGGTCCAGTGAGATGGTATTAAACGGTAAGATTATCAACAGGCCCTCAGACCGGCGGGAACGGCGGGTGGGGGACGCTTTGGCAATTATTTCAAGCCGTGTTGCTAATTGATAAAAATGCGCTATAATAAAGTAGAGAAACCTCTACAGCAAAAGACAAAGGCAGGTGTTTCTGTATGGTTCATAAAAAGAGTATCATGCTCGTTACCGTGTTGCTGGTTGTTGTCGGCGCCGTAGCCTGGGTATTGGCAGCAGGCCAGACGGTTGACCAGCGCGGTGTATTAGCAGGCAGTGTTCTGGCCAATGGTTTGGTGGCCCCCGGCGCCCTGGCCCGGGAAGGCGATATCCTGGTTTATGTTAATACCCTTACCGGTCCGGCGGTCGCAGTCCGTGCCAACACCGACGGCACTGTCCGCGAAGTGCTGGTTAAGCCGGGCGACCAAGTCAAGAGCGGTGATGTTTTAGTCAGGATTGAACCGCTTAAGCGGTAGGGCAGGTAGGTACCCAGTAGCTTATCAGCCCTAACCCAGTGAATACTGCCGGTCTATTTTCCGCAACCCATCGTTGTCGTCAGTCAGCATACGTCTGGTATGCCTCCCTCCTCCGCCTTGGTTTGCGAAAAATAGCCTCGCCATTATTCTACCGTTTTAGAGCTGACAAGCTACTCTGATAGGGAGGCAATTGGCAAGGCTAACAATGCGCCCTAATCTTCTTCATGGAAGGATGAACCTATGTTTAATATTTTAAGGCGTTGCCTGACAGCGCTGGCGGCAATACTGATTATGCTGCCGATTGGTTATGTTCAAGCTGCGCCTGAATTTATGCCTGTTGAACAGGTTGTCAGAGGTATGCATGGAACAGCCAAAACCGTTGTCTCAGGCAGTCAGATTGAAGAGTTTGGTGTAGAAGTTCTGGGGGTTATGAAGCAAAAAGGACCATCAGGTGACTTGATCCTGGTCCGCACCTATGGCGATGTCATCGAACGGACAGGCGGCATTGCCCAGGGCATGAGCGGCAGTCCGGTATATATTAACGGCAAGCTGGTTGGCGCCGTAGCTTATGGCTGGGGCCTGACAGACCATAAGATCGGGATGGTAACCCCAATTGCCGACATGCTCAAATTATGGGAGCTGAACGGCGGCCAGGCAGAATTGCAGACGCCGGCAGCCCCACTGGACGATAATGCGGTCAGTACACCCTTAATGGCCTCCGGTTTTGGTGACCAGGCTCTGAAGATGCTGGCAGACAAGCTGAAGCCCTATAATCTGACTCCCTATGCAGTAAGTGGCAGCATGGCCGACGACAATAACGGCATTGTCTACAATAAAACCGTTGAGCCAGGCAGTACGATCGGTTTGCAGCTGGTGCGCGGGGATATCAGTCTGGGCGCGTTAGGCACCGTAACCTATGTTGAGGGCGATAAATTGTTGGCTTTTGGTCATCCTTTCCTTAAAAAAGGCAAAGTCAACTATTTCCTGACCGATGCCGAGGTCTACACTACCATCAGCGGTCTGGAAAACTCTTTCAAAGTCGGCACCTCAACCGAAACAATCGGGGTGATTAACCAGGACAGAGGGGCCGGTATTGCCGGTACTATCAGCAAATTCCCCAATATAGTACCGCTCCGGATTACTGTTACCGATAAAAATCTGGGCCGCACGAACGAATTATGGGCCCAGGTTGTGCAGGATGAAGAGCTGGCGCCGACCCTGTCGGCGGTCAGTGTCTTTAACGCGATTGAGAAAACCACGGACCGTGTTGGCTCCGGTACAGCCAGAATCAGCTTTGAAATCAGTGCTGCCGGTATACCCGGTGAGGTATTGGCGCGGGAAAATATGTTTTATACGCAGGGCAATGTTGGGGAACTGGCCATCGCCGAGGTGCATGAGGCCCTGGCGCTGCTGAGCAGCAACCAGTTTACCCCTGTTAGTATTATGGATGTTAAGGTCAATGTCGCCATTGACAGCGAGCGGCGGACGGCGACTATTCTTGAGGCTAAAGCCAATACAGCGGCTGCCAAACCTGGTGACAAGGTTGATATCGCTGTAATCATTAAACCGTTTCGCGGTGAACCGCTGACCCAATATATCACGTACACCGTACCCAAAGAGCAGCAGCCGGGGACCCTGATGCTGACCGTGCGGGGCGGCGGTATGGTTTCGATTGCCCAGCTTGTTGGCCAACGGCCCAGCATGGAACAGGATCTAAGTAAACTGTTTATGCTTAAAGCAAGACCCCGGTCCCTGGAGGAAGCCGTTCAGGACCTTGTTAGCCGTGACCGTAATAACGATATCGTTGTTGAGACCATTGAAATGAGTATGCCTGATGCTGCTGCCGGCTCAGCCGGCAGAAATGTAAAACCGGTGCCCGGTACCTTCGAGACTGCTCCCAGCCCGGCATTACCGGAAACAACCGCCATGCAGCCGTCTAAAAACGGGCCAGCTGGCAGGGCGGCCGGCAAAAATAGCAAAGGCGACGAGTTGAAACAAAAAGTGTATGTAACAACCGATTATATTATTGATGGTGACACTCAGGTCATGTTAAATATCATCAAGTAAATTGCCTGCTGGAGAAAAGCCGCATTAGATGCGGCTTTTGCCTTTTGTTCAGTCCGGCCTAAGCCGCCGCCGGCAAGGAAAATAGAGGCAGTTAAAAAAACGGCAGGGAATTAAAAATAAATATTGAATACTATTAAAGATCAACTGCACCGAATAAGGTTAAGGAGCTTGCCTATGCTTAATCAGCTATTCACCCGTACCGGGCGAATTGTTATAACTTTTTTGGAGCATGTGGGCCAGGTGCTCATCCTGTTTAGTCAGACTGTGTTACATCTGCGCCGGCTGAACACTACCCTGCTGCTTAGGCAAATGGCGCATCTGGGGGCAGATTCACTGGCCATTGTCTTGCTGACCATGCTGTTTACAGGTATGGTCATGACGGTGCAAACCGCTTTTGAATTTGTAAAATACGGGGCTCAGTCCTCGGTTGGCGGGCTTGTGGCGGTAGCCATGGCCCGTGAGTTATCGCCTGTTTTGACCGGTGTGGTCTTTGCCGGGCGGGTGGGGGCCGCAATTACGGCCGAAATCGGCTCCATGAAAGTAACAGAGCAGATTGATGCCCTGCGGGTAATGGCCGTAAACCCGGTTGCCTATCTGGTAGTGCCCCGGATGCTGGCCTGCATGGTGATGCTGCCGGTACTGGTTATCTTTGCCGATGTCATTGGGACTTTCGGCAGCTATATGATCGGCAAATACTATGCCGGTATCAGCTCCTTCACTTTCTTTAATTCGATCAAGGTTTTTGCCGTACCCCACGATATCATCGGCGGCATGATCAAAGCTATATTTTTTGGGGCCATTGTCGCCCTGATCGGCTGCCATAAAGGACTGACCACCGCCCAGGGGGCTGAGGGGGTAGGGCAGGCAACAACCGGTTCGGTTGTCTTATCGATCATCCTGATTTTTGTCAGCAACTATTTTTTATCGGTACTATTATACCGGTAAAAATTAAATGAGGTATAAATTATGATCAGACTAGTTAATGTCAATATGGAGTTTCGCGGCAAGCAAATACTTAAAGACATTAACCTTACTATTGAACAAGGGGAAATTATGGTGATTATCGGGCCAAGCGGTTCCGGTAAAAGCACATTACTGCGGCTGATTATTGGTCTGTTAAAACCAACCGCCGGGGAGATTTGGGTCAATAACCGGGAAATCACCGGCCTGACCGAGGATGAACTGGGCAGGATCAGGCTGGAGATGGGCATGGTCTTTCAGTATTCGGCGTTATTTGATTCCATGTCGGTCGGGGAAAATGTGGCCTTCGGCCTCAGGCAGCACACCGATATGTCCGAAGCGGAGATTCTGCGGACAATACGCCGCAAGCTGCGCATGGTAGGCCTGCGCGGGCAGGAAAATGCCATGCCGAGTGAACTGTCCGGCGGCATGAAAAAACGGGTCAGCCTGGCGAGGGCGATTGCCATTAATCCGCATATTGTTCTGTATGATGAGCCTACGGCCGGGCTTGATCCCATTATGGCCAATACGATTGACCGGATGATTGTCAGTACCAGGCGAATGATTGATGCCACCTCGGTGGTTGTGACCCATAACATGTCAAGTGCCTTCCGGATTGCCGACCGGATTGCCATGATCCATAATGGCAGCATCATTGAGGCCGGTACACCCGATAGTTTCAAACAGTCGGAGAATCCGATTGTGGCTAAATTTATCCGCGGGGCGACCGTCCTGCCGGAGCGTAAGGGGAGGGCAAGGGTATGAATACCGAGGCCAAAGTCGGCGCTGTAACTCTTGCCGGCCTGCTGCTGCTAGCCGGAATGTTTGCTTATTTAAGCGGCATTACTTTTGGTGACAAAGGTTATCCGATCCAGGCTGTTTTCGCTCAGGTCAGCGGGCTGAAGCCAGGCAATATTGTCCGTTATGCCGGTGTTGAAATTGGCGAGGTCACTGCTGTGCAGGTACTGCCTGACGGTGTGGCCGCCGACATTATGCTTAATCCCGGGGTAAAAATACCGGCAGGGTCTGCTCTGACAATTGGGTCTGACGGTTTACTGGGGGAAAAATATATTAATATTATGCCGCCCCGGGAGCTCAAGGGGTTTTTAGCCCCCCATGCCAGAGTATATGGCGAGAGTCCCCAGGGAATGGATGAATTGATGGTAGCGGCCAATCAGGTGCTGGCTGAGGTGAGGACACTGGTTAAGGCCCTGAATGATGTGCTGGCCGACGATAAAGTAAGAGCGGCCCTGAAGGAGTCGGCCTTAAATGCCCGGGAGATCACGGCTAATCTAAACAGACTGACGACTACGCTGGCCACTCTGGCTGAGAAAAATCAGGGCGATGTGACCGCGGCGGTCGCTAATCTGAAGGCCATGTCCGGCAGTCTTAAGGATACCGCCGCCCGGGTGGATAAAATGATTGCCACTGTCGACAATGACGGCAAGACAGCCCTTGAGCTGCGGGCAACCATCACTGCCCTGCAACAAACCAGCAGCCGGGTGGAGAGAATGGCTGCCGCTTTAGAAGGGGTGGTAACAGAACCGGCAACAGCTCAAAATATCAAAGAAACCCTGAAGAACGCGCGTGATGCCAGTGCCAAAGCCAACAAGATGCTGGGCCGGGTAGCGGCGATAGAAACAGAAACAAATGTAGAAGCCTTATATAATACCGATACCCATAAATACAAAAGCAATGCCGATATTACGATCAATACCGGGCCCGGCGACTTTACCGTTATTGGCGTGAGCGATATTGGCGAAGACAGCAAGCTGAACCTCCAGCTGGGCAAAAGAGGACCGGTCTTTAATCAGCGCTTCGGGGTGATTGACAGTAAAGCCGGGGTCGGGGTTGATGCCAAAATGGGCAGTCAATTGCGGCTGTCGCTGGATGTGTATGATCCGAATGATGTGCGGGTCAAGCTGCGGACACAGTATAAGGTGGCACCTGATACCTTTATTGTCGGTCAGTCTGATGACCTGAACAAGGGGGAGGAAAAGGCATCTTATTTCGGTGTCCGGCGGTCATTCTGATACACTTGGCATTGACACCGCCCAGGCTTGGACATATAATTATAAGTACCTGACTGAACAGTCAGAACCCGAAAAAAATAGCGATAACATCAAGGAGGTCATAGTATTTTATGGCACAATTTAGATTATATGGCAGCATCGCCAAACGCATGTCGGCCTTGATTACCGGCGGCATGCTGGCAGCTGCTGCTCTGCCAGGCCTTGCCGCGCCCGTAGAACTTACACTTGATGAGGCCATTGATATGGCTCTTAAAAGCAATCCCGCGATAAAAATATCCGAATCTGATATGGAAAAGGCCAACTGGGATGTAAAGATGGCCAAAGCCGGTAAAGGGCCGTCGGTAACCCTGTCCCACAATGCCAGCCGCACCAAAAGTGCCGCCTCAGCCGGGGTTGGCTATGATACTAACCGGCAGCCTTTTATAGTTCCTATTCCGGAAAGCATCGATAACAGGTATGCCAACAGTGTTGACCTGACGCTGCCGCTATACACCGGCGGCCGGCTGGAAGGCACTATTGAGAAAGCCAAACTCGGCCTCAAAGTATCTGACCTGGGGGTTGCCAACTCACTGCAGCAGGTTAAGCTTGACGCAACAACCGGTTATTACAGCATTTTGCAAACCCGCAATCTGGTCAAATTAAGTGAGGAGTCGCTGGCGCGCCTTAATGCCCATCTGAAAAATGTAGAGGCTCAGTATAGCGCCGGTACTGTGGCTAAATCTGACGTGCTGCGTTCAGAGGTGGAGAAAGCCAGTGCCGAGCAAAACCTGATCAAAGCGAGCAATGCCTATGAGCTGGCAATTTCAAGCCTGAATAATGTTATTGGCCTGCCGCTTGATACTTCGCTGGTGCTTAAGGAAGAGCTAAATTATGCCAAATATGATAAGACGCTGGCAGAGTGCATTAGCACTGCCCTGGCTAACCGTCCTGATTTAGCCCAGGCGGCGGCAAATCTGGATATTGCCAAAGCGGACATCAGAGTGGCCGAAAGCGGCAATAAGATTGCCATTGCGGCTACGGCGTCCGAGAAGTGGAATGATAAAGATTTTCCCGGCACCGATAACAATAACTGGGTTGTCGGTATCAATGCCAGTTACAATTTATTTGACTCCGGTGTGACCAGATCCCAGGTGAAAGGGGCCGAAGCCGGTCTTGGCAAGGCGTCAGAGCAGCTGCGTCAGGCCCGGGACAGCGCGCAGCTGGAAGTCCGTCAAGCCTATCTCAATATGCAGGAAGCCGAGAAACGCATCGAGACAAGTAAGGTAGCTGTTACCAAAGCGGAAGAGGATTACAAAATATCCCAGGTGCGTTACAGTGCCGGCGTCGGCACAAATCTTGATGTTATTGATTCCCAGGTGGCCCTGACTTCAGCCCAAACCGACTATGTCCAGGCTATGTATGATTACAACACCAGCCGGGCTAAACTTGACAAAGCGATGGGTGTGACCGTAGAGTAAAGCAATGCTAAGGCAGAACTGGTTTTTCGGTTCTGCCTTTTACCTGTTGCCAGAGCCTCCCAAGGGGCGCAGTGTAACCAAATCCCAGAAAAAACAAAAAAGGAAGAAGCCGGCCTGCTGTCGAAGTATCCGATAGATATCTAAATGCCAGGGGAGGCACAATATGCGAACCAAAGCTGCACTCTTAGCAGTGCTCCTGCTTGCGCTTGGCATGGCTGCCTTTGGCTGGTGGTCCACCCACAGCCAGGCTGTTTTTGCCCAACTTGAGAATACACTAGCGACTGAATTAACCCAGGCACTGGGCACGGAGGTTGTCATAGGACAATTACAGGCAGTTGGTCTGACAACTGCTGTTATTAATGATGTCATTATATTTGATAAACAAGGCCGGGAGCTGGCCGTTATTAAGCAGGTTACTGTAGACTATAGCCTGCTTAGTCTGGCGCGCGGTCAAACCGCTCTCAATGCCTTACGGAAAGTTACCCTTACTCAACCGGTGGTCGGCTTGGTCGAAGACGCTGACGGCATCTGGAATATCGAATTTTTAAAACAGGAAACGCAGCCGGACAGCCCGGTATTTAACGGCAAAATTGTGATTGAACAGGCGGTGCTGGCTGTCAATGCCCTGAAGGGACAGTGGCAGCTGACTGCTGTTGATGGTCTGCTTACGGTGCAGGACAGCCGGGCGATTGCGTTAAAACTGGCGGCAAGCCACAATGATTCGGCCTTGAGTGTTGAAGGGTTTATTAATACTGACCAAAATAACCTGTCCCTGACAATTCAGGCCGACAGTGTAAACCCGGCTGCCTATGAGCAGCTGCTGTTGACAGGCACACCGCTTCACTTTACTAACGGGTTGCTTACAGGCTTTGATGTTACCATCGCCAGAAATGCAGCCGGGTTACATTATGCCGGTGAATTTGTCATGGATCAGATTGCCGCCGCCAGCGGGGAATACACTGTGGAAAAGGCCCAAGGCCGGGTAAGTTTCACCACTAACTATGTATACATACTTGGTGCCAGTGCCTTGGTCAACAAGCAGCCGGTTGCGGTGCGCGGCAACATTGGCATCGCCGGTGAGCAGCCTGTGTTTGACCTCAGGGTTGAGTCAACGGGCGTTGATTTGGCTGCCCTGAGCGACGGGTTTCCGCTCGCTGGCAGGGTTGCCCTTCAGGCTGACGTTACCGGCACGCCGGCAAGCCCGGTGGTTACGGCTGAGCTGGCAGCTCCGGACCGGGTGGAGGTCGCTGGCTACAGCCTGCAGGACAGCCGGGCCCGGGTCAGCTATGCAGATAAAATCGTAACAATTGCTGAGTTTAGCACCCAGGCGCTTGGCGGTCAGGTGCGCGGGCAAGGCCTGTTCGATACAGACACCCAGCGCTATCAGGTGCAACTGCTTGCCAGCAATATTGATACTGCTGCCATCAGAGACTTACCGGTAGCTGTCAGCGGCAGCGGGGACCTGACGGTAACTGCCGGCGGCCAGGGCAGCAACTGGCAGTCAGTCGCCGGTTCCGCCGTGCTGTCGCTTACAGACGGTCAGTTAGAGGGGCTGCCTTATACCCGGATGACCGCACTTGTCGAGCGTACCGGCAATACTACGGCCATTAAACATTATGATCTGATTTTGCCCACCGGCCTTATTACCGCCGAGGGGACGATTACGGGAGATACGCTGGCCATAACATTAGACGGCCACGGGGTCGAACTGGCAGCCTTGCCTGTGTCTGCGGGCAAAGATCTCAGTGTCAGCGGCAATGCCGGCTTTACGGGGGGACTAACCGGGACAATCGCCCGGCCCGAGCTCAGACTTACTTTTCAGGCTGCCGGTCTGACCGTTAATCAGCAGCTGCTGGGTCAGGCCAGCGGCATTCTCACCGCCTCACCCGACCTGGTGGCGCTGGAACAGGTAACCCTGAATGACGGGGCTGTTGCCCATGAGCTGGCCGGTCAGGTAGTCCTTAGCGGGGCTCAGCCGGTGGTGAATCTCACGCTGGTAACCCGTTCAGCCCGGGCGGAGACCCTGGTCCGGATCATTAAGCCTGACCTGCCCCTGACCGGTAATCTGGACCAGGAAATGACGATAAGCGGCCCGTTAGACAACCTGGCTGTACATGGCAAGCTGAAATTATCGGAAGGCAGTTTTGCCGGTTATCTTATTGCCAGTGCCGAAGGCAGCTATCAGCGGGAGAATGGGGTCATAACCGTAAATGATCTGATGATAGACTCCCTGAATACCAGGATCAAGCTGGCCGGAACCGTGTCGGCCGACGATAACCTGAATTTTTCGGTGGCAGCGGAAAATATAGATGTGGCCAGGCTGAAACTGGAGTACCCTTACCCGGTATCCGGTATCTTCAGCCTGACCGGCCAGGTAACAGGCACCATCGCCAGCCCGGCGGTCAACGGCCGGCTGACTGCCGGCAGCGTGCTGGCAAACGGGCAGGAACTGAAAGATATCTCTGCTGAGCTTAGTTATGAAGATGAGCAGGCCGATATCAGGGAACTGCGTTTTTCCCAAGGCCAGGGCAGTTACCTGTTTAGCGGGGCTGTTGACATTAGAACTCACGGCATCGACGGCTTATTTAGGGTCGAAGGCGGGGAACTGGCCGGGATTCTGGCGCTGGCCAATGTACCAGACCGGGGCATTCGCGGCAGTCTCGATGGTGAGATTGTCTTAAGCGGCAGTATGAGTAACCCTAATATCGTGCTGCGGGGTTCTATCCGTAATGGCAAAATAAAAGAGTACCTGTTTGATACGATTGATATTGATGCCGAACTCAGGAATAAGGTCATTGCGGTTAATACGCTGATGGCCAAGCAGGGGCCTGACGGGGTATTGGCCGCGCAGGGGCAGGCCGATTTAAACGGCCAGATCGATATGGAAATTGGCGGCCGGGCCATTGATACCGGTATTCTGACAGCATTATTTAATACAACTCTGGAGACTACCGGCAAGTTTAGTTTTACTGCCCAGGCCAGCGGTGCTACGGCCGACCCCAATGTGTCGGTATCGATGGAAATGCAGAACGGCAGTATCGCCAATGCCGAATTTGATAACCTATACGGCCTGTTAATCTATAACAACGGCAGCATCCATGTTAACCAGCTGTTTGTGGCGCGCGGTCCGTACAAAGCCAGTGCTTATGGCATTGTGCCGTTAAAGGCTCTGAACAGCCAAGGGCGTGGCAAGGCCGATGTGACCGATGCTATGGACCTGAATTTGCGGCTTGACAATGCTGACCTCAGGATATTGCCGATGCTGACGAAAGAGGTTGCCTGGGCCACTGGCCCTACTACCGGTGAGATCGCCGTCGGCGGCACCCTCTCGCAACCGACTCTGAATGGCCACTTAACCGTGACCAATGGCACGGTCAAGCTGAAAGCACTGTCAGATCCTATCCAAAAAGTAGGGATTGATATTCATTTTAAAGATGATAAAATAGATATAAGCGCTTTTGACGGGGAAATGGGCGGCGGTTCCTATTCCCTGGGCGGCTCGGCCCGGATCAACGGCTTAACGCTTGATGACTACAACCTCAGGCTGACCTTAAACCGGCTGGGGGTAAAACATAAGTATTTTGCCGGGCCGATTGATGGGGCTTTTACAGTAACCAGCAAAAACTCGCGGCCATTTATTGCCGGCAAAGTGACAGTTGACAATGCCACCGTCGATATTCCGGCCATGCCGGACAGCGGCGAATTGCCCTTTAATGCCGGATTGGATATTGAAGTGGTTGTTGGTGACAAAGTGCGTATGTATAACCCGTATTTGTATGATTTCCTGGCTGCGGGCAAGGTTAAAATTGACGGGTCGCTGAAAAGACCTTCCGCTTCAGGCCGGGTCGAAGTCCGGCGCGGTACGGTGCGATACCTCACCAATCGCTTTACCATCTTGAGCGGCAGTGCCGAGTTTACCCAGTTTGGTTCGATTGTGCCGATCATCAGACTGGAAGCGGAATCCAAGTTCGCCCGCACCCGGATTCATCTGGCGATTAACGGCCCGGCTACGGCGATGGATCTTAAACTGACCTCAGAGCCGGCGATGAGCCAGCAGGAAATCATGTCGCTCTTAACCCTGCGCGGCGGTTATTTCACTAAAAATGACGGCAGCGATAATGACAGCACCTTTGGGCGGGATGAGTTAATCAGCCTGCTCGATGCCGGCCTGCAAATGCGTTTTATTGCCGAGATTGAAGGTGCTTTGCAGGATAAGCTGGGGCTTGATGAATTCCGGCTGGTCCGGTCGTCCCTCTTTGAGACCGGCAGCAGAAGGGCGCGAAACAACCAGTCCGACCAGTTCCAGGGCTACAATCTCGAGATTGGCAAGTACCTTACCGATAAATTCCTCATAAGCTACAGTGTGGGGCTTGATCAGCATAACAACAGTGTCGGGTTCAGGTATGACCTGACCAAAAATATCGGACTGGGCGGTTCCTTCGGCGGTACTGCTAAAACGCTGCTGACCATAGAAACCAGATTTGCTTTTTAAAATAGACCAGATTCCGGTTTTGTAAAGGATGATACAAATGATACTCAGTCAATATCTGGCTGAATTAAAAAATATCCGGATTATGACGCCGGCAGAAGAGGCGGTATTGTGGCAAGGCTACAAAGAAAGCGGCGATCTGGCCTGCCGCCGCCGCCTGATCGAGAGTTACCAGCCATTGGTTTTTAAAACCGCCATGCGCTGGCAGCTGCCTGAGGCCACTATGCTTGATATGATTCAGGAAGGCACGGTTGGCCTGATCGAAGCGGTGGAAAACTATGATCATGCCCGGGGGGTGGCTTTCAGCCTGTTTGCCGTACACCGTATCCGGGGGCGGATGATTAATTACCTGACCCGGGAGGACAATAACCTGGTCCGGATTGACAGCCCGGTGACAGCAGACAGCAGTCAGGCCACAATTGGCGACTTACTCATTGACGCGCGGGCGGAAGTGGCTGCCCAGGCTGAGCACAATTATCTTGTTGATCAGCTGCGGACGGCCATGGACCGCCTGCCGGCCAAGGAACAACAGGTCTTGCACAGTGTTTATCTTGACAATTGTGAAGCCAAAGATGTTGCCGAATCAATGGAATTAAGCGTTTCTCATGTATACCGCCTGCAAAAGCAGGGAATTCGCCGGTTGCGGGGGATGCTTTCCAAACTAATGGGCAATTGGTGAAAGATGGCTGGACATTTCTCGCCAGTTGCCGGAGAGTAAGGAAGCGTGTTTTTACAAACACGCCGCAAGGATTTGAGAAAGTGAGCAAATCAGTCAAATGCTGACGAAATAGGCAGCAATAATGAGGCAATTGTATTATTTGCCCGTTTTTGCTTGTTTGTTAATGACCAAAATCTGGCCCCTTCCCAGGACTATAAATAATGTTTATAATAGGGGTGGTGAATGTGGCGGATTGTAAACAAAATATCAACAGGCATCTAAACTCTGCTCAGCAGTGGCTGTCGGAGGCAGAAGAGGCTTTTGACAAAGATAGTGATATTCGGGGTGAGCTTAACCTGTTTTTGGCTCAGGCCGAACTTACGCATGCCAAAGAGGTTAACCGCTCCCGCTATTGGCGGTACCGGTACCCTGTTCTGCGGCACAGTCTGGCTGTTGGCCTGGCCATTGTTGTTGCCGCTGGTGGCATGACTGCCAGTTATATGTGGGGAATAAGCCGCCACAACACCCCGGACCGGCTGCCGGTTGCGCAGCCTGCTGTTATAGTTGAGAATGGTCCGGCTCAACTCAATGCCATTTCCGGTACAGCAACGACACCTGCGGTGCCGCCGGCACCGGCAGCGGCAGTTAAGACAAGTACGGCTGCCGTTGAGCAGGGACATACAGATACCTCCCCGCAGCCGCCGGCCGTGCCGGCATCAACTGACCAAACAAAAGATGTGCCTTTGACGCCGGAGGAGATTCACAAACTGATTCGTTTAGCCGGAAAATCGTTGCGTGGACAGTAACAAATAGATAAGGAGGTAATGCATGAAGAACATTAGATGTTGTAAGCTTTATATTGCGGCAGTCATTGTCTTAAGCATGGCCGCAGCTTTGGTTTTGCCTGTTTACGCAGCAGACGTTGAAGGCAAGACCGCTACAGCCGTAACGATTACCGGGCTTAGCCAGATCGCTGAGAGTACAGTCAGAGGCGTGGTGAAAATACAACCGGGTGATACCCTGTCGGCTGATAAAATAAAGCAGGACATGCAGGCAATTTATGATCTGGGTTATTTCTTCGATGTTGTCGCCAACTTTACCGAAGTGCCTGAAGGTGTGAAAGTAACCTACACCGTCATGGAAAACCCGAAGTTGACAGACATTGTTGTTAAAGGCAACACGCAGATTAGTGCCGATAAGATTAAAGAACAAGTGACTACCGGTAAGGACGGTGTCTTAAATACACGGACGCTCAATGCCAATGTCCGTGCTATTGAGGATTATTACCATGACCAGGGCTATATCTTAGCCAAGGTCAGCGATGTGGCAATGTCACCAGGCGGGGTGTTAACCCTGACAATTAATGAAGGTTCACTGGAAGGCATTGTGATCAAAGGCAACGAAAAGACCAAGACCCATGTAATTACCCGGGAAATGAAGGTTAAGCCGGGTGAGGCGTTTAATGTAAAAGATGCGCGCCGCAGTATGCAAAAAGTGTACAACCTCGGTTACTTCGAGGATGTTAACATGAAGCTTAACCCTGGTCAGGAACCGAATGCCGTTGTGCTTGAGGCCAGCGTTGTGGAACAGAAAACAGGTACTTTCTCCATCGGCGGCGGTTATAGCAAGGCCGACGGCCTGATTGGTATCCTGGAACTGGGTGACAACAACTTTAACGGCAAGGGCGACAAGGTCAAGTTCCACTGGGAGTTTGGCGGGGCCAGCAATAAGAACTATGAGGTCAGCTATACCCGTCCCTGGCTTGACAGCCGGCAAACCTCGTTAAGCTTCAGCGTCTATGATATGACAAACGAGTATAGCGACTATTATAATAATGGCAAGCTGGAATCAAGTTACGATAAAAACCGCAAAGGTTTTGAGATTACTCTCGGCCGTCCGCAGGGTGAATATGTTCACAACTATCTCACCTATAAAAACCGTAAAGACACCTGGGTAGAGGCAGTGGACGGCGTCGATTATTCGACAGATCCCGACTACGCTGGCTACCTTGACGATAATTTTGGTAAAACCAATAGCGTTACCCTGATGCGGGTCTTTGATTCCCGGGATAATGTGTTTAATCCCTCAGAAGGAGCACGCTTCTCCCTGTCGGCCGAATTTGCCGGCGAAATGTTCGGTGGTGATTTTGACTATAACAAATACACTGCCGAAGGCCGCAAATACTATAAAGTAGGCCGTAACCACGTAATCGCCGCCCGGCTTACCGCCGGTTATGCCGACGGCAATATGCCGGAGTCCGGTGAGTTCTCGGTCGGCGGCGCTGACAATCTGCGTGGTTATGAGGACGATGCGTTCGATGGCGATAAAATGCTGGCAGCCTCTGTTGAGTACCGGTTCCCGGTAGTCAGCAAGGTGCAGGGTGTGGTCTTCACCGATATCGGTAATGCCTGGGACGGTGAAGGGTACAAGCTTGATGATCTTAATGCCAGTGTCGGTGTCGGTATCCGGGTAACAACCCCGATTGGGCCGATTCGTATCGACTACGCCCAAGGCGATCAGGGGGGGCGCACCCACTTTAGCTTTGGCGGTCAGTTCTAATAGTTGCAGCGAACGAGTCAGGCCACAGGCCTGGCTCGTTCACTAGGGAGGTGCGCGTTATTATTGCAAAATGCCTGCGACCCTTACTCTATCCGGGCCTTGTGGTGCTGCTGCTTACCCTGAGTACCGGTACCGGACTGGCTGCGCCCAATACGGTGGACAAAATCACGGTGACCATTAGTGCCGCCGAACCGCCGCCGGCCAGGGTAGCCAAACGGATGACCGCCAGTGTTACGACCGTCGGCACGCAGATGCTGGCCGGCCGGCCGGTCAGTGAGGTGGAAGCCAGTCAGGGCAGTTATGAGAATTTGGTACGGGAGATATTTGACCGGGTACTTGTCGGCTATACGGTCGGCCAGGTCCGTATTACCCCCGGCACGACCACTCATATCCGGGTGGAGGTAGTGCCCTGGGGGGATGTGGTCCGCGACGTTACCCTGGAGGTTGATTTCGGCGGCCTGTCACCGGCGGTTAAGAGCCTGATACAAACAGACCTGAGCCGGGTGGAGGATCAGATTGCCAATGTCCTGACAGGCCTGCCGGTCGATTCCATTGAATGGGCCGGTGGCGTCTCCACGGCGGTAATCCGGGAATTATTAGCAGACCAGCTGCCGGAATTCCGGAGCAATCTGGAGATTGCGGGCGGCCGGACAACCCATATTAAGCTGTCACTGATTCCAATCGGGCCGGTGATTGATAATGTGCATGTCGCTATGCGGTCCCGCTCTATCCCCAATGTCCTGCTGGCCAAAGCCAGTCCGGCCGTCAGCGGGGCGGCGGGCATGCTGCGCGGCTTGCCGGTGGCGTTTGTGGAGCGCCATCAAGACTATTTTACGGAAAGGATCACGGCGGCAGCCGCCGGCCATCCCATTACCAGCCAGTATGGACTCCAGCTTACACCGGTTGTGGAGCCGGGCCGGAATACGGAGATTATCCTGAATGCTGAAACCAGCAAATATCGGGTTACACTGGAAGGCAGCCTGGATATGGGGCGGGAGGAAAACAATACCGCCGGCAAGCTTCATTTCGGTAAATTTACCGGCAGCCGGGACGAGGTATTCCTGGAAGTGGAATTTTTGCCTGATAACCTGACCTGGGAGTTCGAACCAGGCTGGGGGCACAAGTTTACCGACAATACAATGGCCGGTTTCCGGTATAATTTCTCGGAACAGGAGAGCACCCTGTGGGTTAATCACTATATGGGCGCTAACTGGACACTCCGGTTTGAGCACACGCCGCGGCCGGAATATAATGAGTTTGGTGTAAGATACAAGCTGCATGATTTCCTCAGCACCGAGTATGTGATTACCAACAAGGAAAGCTGGCTGCGACTGGTGGCTAATCTGTAAGACTTGCTCAATACAGGGCTGGCTGTTATAATTGTTAAATAGAGGAGAATAATTTATTTGCCAAGTGGCAGGAAAGAAGGGTCAAAGAATGTTTAAAAACAAAAAAGTGGCAAGAATTGTGGCTGTATCTATAGTTGCCGTATTTCTATTAGGTGTATTTGGTGTGGCAATCACCCAAAGCACAGTTGGTCATGCTGCCAATGCCGGTACTGCCTCCAATGTAGGTAAAGTCGATTATCAGCGCCTGGTCAATTCCACCCCGGAATTTGCCAAGTTCAGAGAAACCATGCAGAATGAGGTTGCCCAGGCCCAAAAAGATTTTGATGAAAAATCCAAAACGATGAATGAAAAAGAAAAACAGGATTACAACAATCAGCTGCGTGAGCGTCTGGCCCTTAAGGAACAGGAGCTGCGGACACCGGTCCTGAATCAGATTGACGCCGCGGTTAAAGCCGTTGCCGATTCTAAAGGCCTGGCTGTGGTTCTTGACATGAGCAACATCGTCTATGGCGGTCAGGATATCACCGATGATGTGGTAAAAAAACTGGGCGGCAAATAATAAATTAAAGCTCCGGTCATTACAGCCGAGCCGGTTTAGCCTGTGCTCGGCTTTCTATTCTTCACAATAATGATTGATCTAGAGAGGGTGATTTGGTGTGAAACTGACAACACCAATTAGGTTTCTGGCAACCCTGATTTTTGGTGCCGTGCTGTTGACAGGCTGTGCCCGCCCTGCGCCGGAAACCCCCCCCCCTGTCACGCCCCAGGTTGGCGTTATTGACATGGATAAAGCCGTAAAGGCCCATGCTAAGCACCCCGAATGGCAGAAGCTTAACGAGCAGGCTGCCACCCTGCAGCAGCAGCTTGCGGCCGAGGCCGGCAGGGCGGCGGGGGCTTCGCCGCAAATGCCGGCAATGCAGCTGCCGGCAGCGGCCGCAAGTGGTCTGCAGGCTGCGGCTGAACAGGAGTTTAATGCCAAAATGACGGCGAAGCAGCAGGAACTGCAGGCCCGCCTGGCGGAGAAAGCCGGTAAGCTGCACAATGAACTTGCCGCTGAATTAAGAACCTATGCCGAGCAGCTGGAACAGGAATATCAGCCGCAGCAGTTTAACCTGCAGCTAAAACTGCAGACCATCCGGATGAATGAACAAGAAGCGGCGGCCACCAAACAAAAGCTGGACGAGCTTAAGGCCGAGCAGGCCGGTAAACTGGCTGCGCGCGAACAGGAGCTGTCGCAAAAACTGGAAGCGGCGCTGACTCCTGAGAAAGCGGCCAGTGAACAGGAGCTTGCCGCCTATGCCAAACAGCTAAGCGCTGAAATCAACCAAAAGATTGCTGCCCAAACCAGCAATCTGGCCGACCAGATTCCAGGCGCGATGAGCCAGCCGTCAGCGGCCGGTGTCAGTGCGCTGGAACAGCAGCTGGCGCTGAAACAGCAGGAGATGAGTGTCCTGCAGCAGTCTATTTTGAATGATATCCGGGAAAAGGCCGCCAAAGTGGCCAGTGAGGACAATCTTGATGTTGTATTTACAGGCCATAGAGTCAATGTGAGTGCCGTGGATATTACCGATGCAGTGATTGCGGCGGTTAAGAAATAGTCAGTCTGTGTATACTATTTTCAATATTATTCTTAGGTCCAAAGGGGGATTTTTGATGAACAAGCAAATGAGAATGGCGTTGGTCTTAGTCCTGGTTTTTGTTGCGGCGCTGGCCTTGGCCGGTTGTAACAGCAGCAACCAGACCGTCGGGGTTCTTGACGTAAATAAGGTGATGTCTGACAGCCCGAAAGTCAAGGAGCTGCAGGAACAGCTTAATGTCAAAGGCAAAGAATTGAGCGATCAGCTGGAAAAGGATAAAGCCAGTCTCAGTGCCGAAGAATTCCAAAAGCGTCAGGAAACCGCCTATAGCGACTTCCTCAAGGTTAAGCAAGACCTGGAAACACAGATTGATAACAGCATTAAACAGGCCATTGAACAGGTAAGCACCGAGCAAAAACTGGGTGTTGTGCTGTATAAAAACAGTGTGGCCCAAGGCGGCACTGATGTTACCGATGCTGTCATTCAGAAAATGCAATAAGAGGCAGGGGGCCGTTGTGTGAAAAAGTCATTAGCTGAGATTGCCGCCCTGCTTAACGGTACCGTTACCGATGCTGCCTGTATAGAGATTACCGGCGTTACCAATATTGATGACGCCGGTCCCGGCGATATCACCTTTGCGGTACCGCCCCATCTTGATAAAGCCGGTAAGTGTGCTGCCGCCGCCGTAATTATTCCCGACTCTGTTGAAGCGTTTCCCAAACCGGCTATCCGGGTCGCAAACCCCCGGATAGCCTTTACCACATTACTGAGCCTGTATACACCCAAGCCGGACATCCCGGCCGGGGTTCATCCGGCAGCCACGGTCAGCGCCACCGCCAGACTTGGCGTTAATGTGGCAGTCATGGCTTATGCCGTCGTCGATGATCAGGCCGTAATCGGCGATAACACGATTTTATATCCGCATACTTATATTGGCCGGAACACGACCGTCGGCAGCGATACGCTGATTTATCCCCAGGTCACCGTCCGGGAAAACTGCCAGGTGGGCAGCCGGGTTATTATTCAGAGTGGCGCTGTGATCGGCAGTGACGGTTTTGGTTTTGTTACCATCAGCGGCCGTCATGAAAAAGTCCCCCAGGTAGGCAATGTAATTATTGCGGACGATGTCGAAATCGGTGCCAATGCCTGTATCGACCGGGCTACCACCGGCAGCACCATTGTCGGGCGCGGTACGAAAATCGATAATCTGGTGCACCTGGCCCATAATGTGGTCGTTGGTGAAAACTGCTACTTTGTGGCGCAAACCGGGATTGCCGGCAGCGCTAAAATCGGCAATAATGTCACTTTTGCCGGCCAGACAGGCTGTGCGGGCCATGTGGCTATTGGCGACAACTGTGTCTTTGCCGCCAAAGCAGCACCCATTAATGATGTACCGGCCAATTCTTTTTTGGCCGGCTTCCCGGCCCGACCTCACAAACAATGGCTGCGGTCAGAGGCCGCTATTGGCCGGCTGCCGGATATGGTCAGGAAAATACGCGAGCTTGAAAAGCGGCTGGCGCAACTGGAAAGCAAATAAATAACCGGAGGTATACGCTGCTGTATACCTCCTTTCTTCACAAGTTTGGAAAGGCTGAAAGTCTTTGCAAAACAAAGGCACTAATTAGTGCACATAGCTCGCTTCGAACAGTGCGGAATTCTTTGTGTATTTTCAGGAATTTTAAGTGCGATATAAAAAACTGACTCAAAAGAACCGTCCCCGTGAGTCGTTCCCGTGAGTCGTTAGGCCCGGCATGAGCAAGGAGAGGGCGGCCCCGTATCTCCCGCAACCCCGGCTTTTCAGCTTTTGGAGGCTTCGGGCCTAGACTTTTTGTTACTTTTGGGTCGATGCCAAAAGTAAGCCCAGGCCCTTGTTTGCCAGCATTAACTGTCAGGCGCAAAGCCTAAAGACCGCGCCGGCGGTTTTTTATTTCCCGCAGCAGGTCAGGAAATTTTTCAACCCACAAATTGGCGGCGGGCGGGGGCAGGATTTTTACTGATTACAGGGAATTAATATTACTGCATATGGACCTATTCATATTATTTTGCAGGGAGGAGAATTTGCGATGAGGAAAAAAGCTTTTTTGGCAGCTGTCGCTGTCCTGATGGCGGCGGCGCCTGTATACGCCGCCCCGTCGGTTAACGGTTCCACCGGGCTGATCAATACCCCTTCCGCCGATGTACTGCAGGAGGGACAGTTCTCGCTGGGGTATCATCACCTGGAGGAAGGAAACGCCGGCAGTTTTGTCTTCAGTCCGGCTAAAAAGCTGGAGCTGGGTGTGGCCGGCTTCCGCTATGACAGTGACAGCAACCGGGATAATCAGACCTACTTTAATGCCAAATACAGCCTGGTGCCGGAGACTGTCGTTACCCCGGGCCTGGCCATTGGGGTCGAGGATATTGGCGGTGAGGACAAGCGGACTTTCTATGCTGCCGCCAGCAAAGCACTGCCGTTTGGCTTCAGGCTGCATGCCGGTGTTGGTGATGGCCGCTATGACGGCGTATTCGCCTCACTGGAAAAGACGTTTAACCCGGTCGGGGTGATTACCGGCAGCAACGCCTTTCCGGCTACGACCCTGATTGCCGAGTGGGATGGAGACCGGATGAACTATGGCGCCCGCCTGTCAGTGGTGCCGGGCCTGAAAATTGACGCCGGCTGGCGCCACAGCGAGACCTACATTGGCCTTACCTACACCTACTAAGAGCGGTTTATGCAGTATCGTTTAGTAAAAGGGCTCAGCGCTCTGGTATGTTTGCTGCCTGCCTGGCTGCGGCATTTCATCGGCGTTCTGACCGGCACTCTGTGCTGGCCGCTGGTTCCGGCCAGAAGACGCAAGATGGCAGTTGCCAACATCAGCCGCAGCCTCCGGGTGGACGAGCGGCAGGCAGCGGCTATTGCCAAAGCCAGTGCGGTGCGGTTTGGACCGATGTTTATGGAGGTTCTCCATATGCCTTGTCTAAACAGGGACAATATCGACCGGTATGTTCAGATTACCGGCCGTGAACATCTGGAAACCGCCTTGCAGCTGGGGCGCGGGGCTGTTC
Organism: Sporomusa termitida; assembly: GCF_007641255.1. Classification (NCBI taxonomy): domain Bacteria; kingdom Bacillati; phylum Bacillota; class Negativicutes; order Selenomonadales; family Sporomusaceae; genus Sporomusa; species Sporomusa termitida. Next base: position 3,646,914 of record NZ_CP036259.1, on the reverse strand, counting down.
TGGCCACCGCCCATACCGGCAACTGGGAATTGCTGGGGGCGGCGCTGGCCATGCATGATTTTCCGCTGGTTGCTGTTGTGCAGCGGCAAACCAATCCGGCCATGGACAGTTTTATTAATGAATACCGGACCAAAGCCGGAATGCATGTTACCTATAAGCAAGGGGTCCGGGAAATGGTTAAATTACTGGGGGCCGGTAAAATTATCGGCCTGCTGATGGATCAGGATAATCACAACCGTGGTGTTTTTGTCGAATTCTTTTCCCGGCCGGCATCGACACCGCAGGGAGCGGCGGCCTTAGGCCGGCTGAATCAGGCCCCGGTCGTTCCGGCCTTTATCACGGGCAACCCTGACGGTACTCATCGGGTAATCATTCATCCCCATCTTACTGTTCCGAAAACCGCCGACCGGGAGGAAGACATCCGCAATACCACCCAGCAGCTGACAAAGATCATTGAAAACCATGTCCGGCGATATCCCCATGAATGGTTTTGGCTTCATAACCGCTGGAAGACCAAGCCGCCGGCTATATAAAGGCACTATTGTTCAGGAACGGAAAAAGAGATTGCGCCAGTTTGGCTGCAATCTCTTTTTTTAGTTGACAATATATACAAATATCATTTTTTTGATATACTTATGGACAGTAAAATGATATACGTGATATAATGTACACCAGAAATGAGGTGACTGAACCATTGCTGACGCCGAAAACAAATAAGCTGAAATTCCTGAAAAGGTTCTTTCAAGACTCAATTCAACGCGATATTCTGACGCTGCTTATTGTTAGCGTACTCATAGGCTCGCTGGTGGCTGGTTCAGTCTCGGTGGCTGCGAATAGTTATTTTTCTCAAACCTTAGCCAGTCTTGTGGGTGACTATGGCGAATATGACGTGCTTGTCCAGGTGCGGGAGGAGAACCGCCAGGACGCGGCTGTTCACATCGACAAGATTGTTAATGAGGTGTTCCCGGGCGGTAAGACCAAAGAAGGACCGACGATTGCCGGTAAGACGCCGTTCTTCGTAGCCTTGCCTGACCAGTTTAAAACCCAGAAAGTCTATGAGGAGCTGGCGAAAAGCTTTGGCAGCCTGCCCGGCGGCGGCAGTGTCGGGGTCATGACCGAGCCGCGGCTGACTGTGCGAGGGGTGCCTGAAGGGGCCCGTACCATGCTGCTGGAGCAGATTAGCCGGCTGGATGGCGTGCGTTTCGTGTTCCGTGATGGTTCGTCGGTTGGCGTGATCTTAAGTTCGCTGGACAAATCTTCAGCCGTCAATACGGCAATTAAGACCTTTTTGCAAGAGTATCAGGTCATTGAAATCAGTTTCCCCGTCGGCAGTGAGCCGGCCAATCCACTGCGCCTGGGGGCATCAATTGCCGAGGCCATGCAGCAGGAGCTCCGCCTGGCCTATGCCGGCAATGTATCTGTCGACGGCAACAATGACGACATGACTTATCTGATCAGTACGATGCTGGAGCTTAAACGCTTCCTGCAGGCCTATGCGGCCCAGGTGACACTTACCCCAAGCGCCGGTACTCAACTGGCAAAAGGGGATCTTATTGTCTTTCAGGGGACGGCTGACAGCGGGCCCCAGGCCGGCCAGGCACCGGCAACAGGCAATGTTGTTGTTGAGATTACGGCCATGGCCGCCAACGGCACCGCCGAGGGTCGGATTACCACCGGCGATGCGGCCTGGCTGAGCAATCAGGAGGGAAAAACCCAGGCCGGCTACAAGCTGGAAAAAAACCTGGCCGGCGGGCAAACGGTAACAGCGGCTTACAAGAATCCGCGCCAGCAATTAGGCAATGCCCTTACGGAAACCGGGAAGCTTGTCAGCCAAATTCCCGGCTTTGCCCAGGATAGCAAGAACCTTAGCTCTATTGCCCTGGGGGCGCTTGATAATTATGGCAGCAGTATAACTGCCCTGGAGCAGACACTGTCCAGCCTGCAGGCGGCCGGCGGCATTATTCAGGCCGCCACCAGCGGGCTGGCCGGTATCGATACCAGCGGTATCCGCAGCCAGCTTGACAATTCATCCCGCACCATCGGCGGTCTGGCCGGCTCACTGCAGGTCCTGCGGATGGTGAATGGTGATGTTGGCTCGACCATTGACACGCTGAGCGGTGCCCAGCAAAATCTGACCAGTTTAAGCTCAAATCTGGCTCAGCTGGATAATGTAGCGGCTAATGCCCGGCGGGCCAAAGCAACGATTGATCATATTGCCGCCAATGGCAATACCACCATTGCCACGCTGAAAGCCTTTGACGTAGCCGGGGCCAGAGCCGGCCTCACCAGTGCCCAGCTGCGCCTGGGAGCCCTGCAGGAGCTGAATACGCCCCTGGTTGCCGCTCAGATTCAGTACCTGTCCGGGGCGGTGCCCAACCTTAAAGATGAAGAGATTAACAATTCCATTAACCTGCTGGATAAATTTATTGCCGGCCAGGTCATTCCGGGCGCCCGTATTCAGATTTTGACCACCAGCAGTATTGATATCAATGCGGTAACGCCTGTTGTGCAGCAGCAGGCCGGTCATACCAATATGTCGCTGTATTCCACTGCGCTGGGGGTTATCGAACCAGACCCGCGCGGCGAACTGTATCAGGTGCTGACTGAAGTCAAAAGCATTCTGGCCGGCCTGACCGCCATCATTGCCACGCTCCTGCTGCTGGTGCTTGACCACACCGCGATTATGACCGTAATCCGCCGCAAGCGGCTGAGTAAAAAGATCCCGGCAACCGGCTGGCGCCGGTTTGCTGAACGGCTGGCAGTTACTTTCAGCGCCCCTGAGCGCCTTTACGGTATTGGAGTGGGGGCGACTATGCTGACAGCCATGTTTATTCTGGCCGGCGGCGGCATTCCTTATCTTCCCTGGGCCGGTGTACCGGTGCTGGGGGCCCTGCTGGGCCTGCTGGTGGCCTGTTACACCGAGAAAATCAGCCCCGTTGCCGAGGCCGAAGTCATGGCCGGTGAGGCCCTTGGTTTGACCATGGACGAGGTGATGCGGGAGATCGTTATCCCCAGTGGCCGGCCGGGGTTACTGCAAAAACTGAATCAGCGCAAAGTAAAGTTTAAATAACCGGGGGTGAAGTGTGTGCTCAGCATTCAAAACCTGTATAAACAGTTTGGCAGCCTTGTAGCCGTTAATAATCTGGAGCTGTCGGTAGCTCCGGGCGAGACGGTGGTGATTATGGGACCATCAGGCTGCGGCAAGTCAACAACCATCCGGATGATCAACCGGCTGATCGAACCCGATCAGGGCGCTGTTATGTTTGACAATGTGGATATTACCCGCCTGGACGACGCCGGTCTGCGAACCATGCGGAAACGCATCGGTTATGTTTTTCAGCAGTTTAATCTGATCAGCCGCCTGAGTGCGATCGAAAATGTGATGCTGGGCCTGGTCATGGGCGGCCAGTCGAAAGAGGAAGCCTATGGCAAAGCCCTGGCAGCCCTCGGCAAGGTGGGCATGGAACAGGCAATTGATCAAAAACCGGGCCAGTTGTCGGGCGGCCAGCAACAGCGAGTGGGCATTGCCCGGGCGCTGGCCTTTGAGCCGGAGCTCATGCTGTGGGACGAGCCTACCGCCTCTCTCGATCCCATGCTGGTCAGGGAAGTGCTGATTGTCATGGAGGAGCTGGCGAAATACCGGGCGGCCACCATGCTGGTGGTTACCCATGAGATTGCCTTCGCCCTGCATGTGGCCGACCGCATTGTTCTCATGGAAAAGGGGGCTGTTGTGGAAACCGGGCTTCCCAGCCAGGTATTTGTTGAGCCTGCTTCCCGGGTGGGCCGGCAATATAAGGAACTGATCGAATATCAGCTCAGTACCAGTGCCAGCACTTTGGCCGGGAAACGTATCGCCTGACAAGCCTCTGAATAAATCTAATACTTGCACAAAATGCTAAATTCCTGTAAAATTAATTGGAATTAGACAACTCAGGAGGAACCATAATGAATCGCCAAACCACACTGGCTTCGCCTGTGACCTATACCGGCATTGGCCTGCACTCCGGGCAGGACGTCACGATTACCCTGAAGCCGGCCCCGGCCGGCAGCGGCATTGTTTTTGTCCGGACCGACCTGGCCGGCCGGCCACAGGTGGCAGCCCGGGCTGCCAATGTAACCAATACCATGCGGGCTACTACCCTGGAGCAGGGGGCAGCCAAGGTTTTTACCGTGGAACACCTGCTGGCTTCTTTTTATGCTATGGAGCTTGATAATTGTATTGTCGAAATATCCTCAGTCGAGCCGCCGGTTGCCGATGGCAGTTCCCTGCCGTTTCTTATCCTGATTGAAGCGGCAGGCATTGTCCGTCAGGAGGCGCTGCGCCAGCCGCCGGTCGTGATTCAGGAGGCTGTCACGGTGCGTTATCCTGATAAATTTATTACCATCTTACCTTATGACGGCTTTCGCATTACCTTTACCTCCATCAACCCGCATCCCCTGCTCGGGGTTCAGTTTGGCGACTACGAAATTACTCCTGCCGTTTTTGCCCGGGATTTGGCTCCGGCCCGTACCATCGGCTTTATGCATGAGGTCGCGGCCCTCCAGGCTCAGGGACTGGCCCTGGGGGGAAGTCTGGAGAATACGATCGTATATGATGACCAGCACTGTTTAACGCCGCTCCGGTTCCCTGACGAACTGGTCCGGCATAAGATTCTGGATGTAATTGGCGACCTGGCGCTGGCCGGCCGGATGAAGGGCCATGTCATTGCGGTAAAGTCAAGCCATGAGCTAAATACCACACTGGCGAAACAGATTATAAAAATAATGGCTTAAAGCAAGTATGTGATTGATATGAGGAGGCGCTTTCCAATGATTTTGACCGCAGCTGAGATTCAAGAGGTTATTCCGCACCGTTATCCAATGCTGCTCGTTGACCGTATTGTCGAACTTGAGCCAATGAAACGGGCCGTAGGGATCAAGAACGTAACCATGAATGAACATTTTTTTATGGGACATTTCCCGGAACGGCCGGTTATGCCCGGGGTACTCATCTTAGAGGCAATGGCGCAGGTGGGCGGGGTTGCCATGCTATACCCGGAAGAATACCGGGGCAAGCTGGCTCTGTTTGGCAGTATGGACAGGGTTAAATTTAGAAGACCGGTGACGCCTGGCGACCAACTGTATATGGTTGCTGAAATCATCAAGCTGCGCGGTGCGGCCGGGAAACTGTGGGCTGAGGCTTTTGTCGAGGGCCAGGTTGTGGCTGAGGCTGAATTTATGTTTGCGCTTACGTCCAGATAAATATCCGTAATATTGATATAATTACTGAAAACCGGATGATAATCTGCAGTAATGCCTGTATTTGAGTAATTAAGTCGAAATATACCTGTATTTCGCATGTCATATTTCGACTGCTGAGTCGGAATATATATAACAATAAATGGCATACGAGATCTGCTTATATAGTTCTAATCTTAGTAGGGAGTTGATTTGATATGAAACCGGAATCGGTTGTAATACCGTTACGTAAAATACACGAAACTGCAGTCGTCCATCCCAGTGCGCGTATCGGCAAAGATGTGGAAATCGGGCCATATGCCGTTATTGGGGAACATGTCCTGATCGGGGAGGGCACGAAAATTGGGGCCCATGCAGTGATTGACGGCTGGACAAGTATTGGCCGCAACTGCATTATCCACCCCAGTGCCTCGATCGGCGGCGAACCGCAGGATCTGAAATTCCGTGGCGAAAAAAGCTATGTTTTTGTTGGCGATAATACCAAAATCCGTGAGTTTGCGACAATTAACCGCGCCACCGGCGAAGGGGAAGAGACCCGGGTTGGTTCGGACTGCCTGCTGATGGCTTACACCCATGTGGCCCACAACTGTGTTGTCGGCAATCATGTCATCATGTCGAATGCCGCTACTCTGGCCGGCCATGTTGTCGTGGAAGACCGGGCTGTAATCGGCGGCCTGGCCGGTGTTCACCAGTTCGTAAAAATTGGCCGTAATGCCATGGTTGGCGGGGCCTCGAAAGTGGTGCAGGACATTCCGCCCTTTGTTATCGTTGACGGCCATCCGGCTAAGGTCTGCGGTCTCAACAGCGTGGGTATCTCCCGGGCCGGCATGAGCGAGGTCGCCCGCCGCAATCTGAAAAAAGCCTATAAGATTTTGTACCGCTCCGGTCTCAGCCTGGCTCAGGCCATTGCGGTTATGGAGCAGGACCTCGAATCCTGTGAGGAAGTTGAGCATATGCTGCGGTTTCTCCGGAACGCGGAACGCGGGATTTGCCGCGGCCGCAAGGATTTAAACGATTAACTGTGGATGTATAGGCAGGCGCTGCTTGGCAAAACCTATAGCAGACAGATGCCGGAACAGGATAACGAACGTGCAGGCCGCGGCCGGTCCGCGCCTGCTACATAAGGTGGGAATCAGTATGAATACCATAGGACTTATTGCCGGCGTTGGCCGGTTACCGGTTGAATTTGCCCGTGCCGCTCGCGGCATGGGCTTTGCCGTGGTCGCGATTGCTGTTGCACCCGGTGTCGACAGCGAGCTGGCCCGGATTGCCGGTAAATATTATACCGTGGGTCTGGGCGAGCTGGACAGACTGCTGGCCATTGTGAAACAGGAAGCCGTGCCCCGGGTTACCATGCTGGGCAAGGTTACGAAAGAGCATCTGTTCAGCGGCGTGGCGCAGCCTGATGCCCGGATGCGGCAGCTCCTGGCCGGGCTTCCCGATCTGAATGACGATACGGTTATGCTGGCTCTGGTGGAGGCGTTTGCCGGTGAAGGCATTGGTGTACTGGATCAGACGCAGCTCATCAGGCCCTTAATGCCGGCAGCCGGGGTGCTGACGAAACGTCAGCCAACCCCGGCCGAGCAGGCCGATATGGAGTATGGCTTATTCATGGCCAGGCAGATTGGCGGCCTGGATATTGGCCAGACCGTAGTGGTTAAAAACCGGGCCGTGCTGGCGGTTGAGGCCATTGAGGGCACCGACGCCTGTATTCGCCGCGGCGGCCAGCTGGGGCGGGGCGGGGTTATTGTTGCCAAAGCCGCCAAGCCCAACCAGGACCTGCGGTTTGATGTGCCCAGCGTGGGGCCGGATACCCTGCAGGCCATGATTGAAACCGGGGCGGTCGCCCTGGTGATTGAGGCCGGGAAGACGCTGGTGGTAGATAAACAGCAGGTAGTGACACTGGCGGATAATAATGGGATTGCCATATCCGCCCTAAGTTAACTGCGGCAGGAGGAACCACATGAAAATTATGCTCTCAGTTGGTGAGGCATCAGGCGATTTGCATGGTGCCAGTGTGGCTAACGCCCTGAAACTTTTACAGCCGGATATTGAGCTTTTCGGGATGGGCGGCAAGGCGATGCAGGCCGCCGGTGTTACTATTGTTTATGATATTGCCGGCCTGGGTGTGATTGGATTTGTTGAGGTCATAAAAAATCTGGGCAAACTGTTTGCCTTGAGAGATAATCTTGCCGCCCTGATGGACCAAGAACAGCCGGATGCCCTCGTGGTCATCGACTATCCGGATTTTAATATGAGACTGGCAAAAATAGCCAGACAAAAAGGTATCCCCGTAGTATCGTATATCAGTCCGTCAGCCTGGGCCTGGCGCCGGGGCCGGGCCCGGGACGTGGCCGGCATTGTCAATAAGGTGGCTGCTATTTTTCCCTTTGAAGCAGAAGTCTACCGTGAGGCTGGCGCCGACGTCACTTTTGTCGGCCACCCCCTGGTAGATATCGTACAACCGGCCCTCGGTAAAGAGGAGGCATACCGGTATTTTGCTGTCCGCCCGGACCTCCCGCTGGTGCTGTTGATGCCAGGCAGCCGGGAGCAGGAAATCAGCACCCTGCTGCCGGTCATGCTGGCGGCCTGTGAGCTGATTGTCGAAAAACTGCCGGACTGTCAGTTTTATCTGCCGGTAGCCTCGACAATTTCCCGGGAAATGCTGCAAACGATGCTGGCCGGCCAGGCGGTGAAGATTACCCTGACCAGTGATTATCCCTATGACCTGATGGGGCTGGCCGATGCCGCCATTGCGGCGTCGGGCACCGCGACCCTGGAAACCTCCTTAATGGGGGCACCTACTGTCATTATTTACCGGATGGAGACCCTGACTTATATTTTGGGCAAACTCCTGGTTAAAATCCCTGATATTGGGTTACCGAATATTGTTGCCGGCCGGAGGATTGTGCCGGAATTGCTGCAGGCTGCCGTTAATCCCGGCGCCATTGCGGCGGAGACCGTCAAACTGATTGCCGATCCGGCGGTTAGAAACCAGGTATTAGCCGACCTGGCCGAGGTCAAAGCAAAACTTGGGCAAACCGGCGCCGTAAAAAGAGTTGCTGAAGTCATCCTGGAAGTAGCGTCCCGATCAACGAGCGAGGTATCTAAATGAAACTTTACCTGCGACTGCTGCGTTATATCAAACCATATATGCCCCGGTTTATCGTGGCGATCATCTGTATTCTGGTGGCGTCTGCCGCCAATCTGGTTATTCCCTGGATTATTCAAAATGTGATTGACGATGTGCTGGCCGCCAAAGACATGCAGATGCTTGATACCATTGCTGTTGGTATTGTGGTTGTGTATTTGCTGCGCGGCTTTTTCTTTTTTGGTCAGACCTACCTGATGTCTTACATCGGGCAAAAAGTGGTTATTGATATCCGTGAGGCCGTATACCGGCATCTGCAGCGCCTGTCCCTGTCGTATTATGAGAAACGGCAGACAGGCAGTATTATGAGCTATATAACCAACGATGTGGCGGCCCTGCAAAACGCCCTGGTGGAAAGTGTAATCGAGGCGGTAACGGAGTCGGCCGTACTCATCGGTTCGATGGCCGCCATGTTTTATATCCACTGGAAATTAGCCCTTCTGACCTTTATTACGCTGCCGCTGGTGGCCCAGGCCATTAATATTTTTGGCAAACGGCTGCGCAGCGCCAGCCGGGTCATGCAGGAACGGGCAGCCGATATTACTTCAGTTTTGCAGGAGACGATTGCCTCTGTACGGGTTATCAAGTCCTTTGTCCGCGAAGACTACGAAATCAGTCGTTTCAGCCAGCAGAACTATTCCAATTTCCGGGCCCAGATGAAAACCGCCCAGCTTAGTGCCACCTTAACGCCGATTGTGGAGTTTCTGGGGGCGATCGGGGTTACGATTATCATCTGGTATGGCGGCCGTGAGGTTATTAACGGCCACCTTACGGCGGGGGCGCTGATTGCGTTCCTCATTTATGTGGTAAATATCACTAACCCCATCAAGCGCCTGAGCCGTGTTTACGGCAACATCCAGCGGGCTTTGGCCGCTGCGCAGCGGGTATTTGACGTGCTGGACACGGAACCGGAAATCCAGGATATGCCCGGGGCTAAGGCGCTGCCGGCCATTACCGGCCGGGTAGCCTTTGAGCAGGTAACCTTTTCCTATAAAACGGGGGAGGTGGCGCTGGACGATATCTCCCTGGTGGCCGAGCCGGGACAAATGCTGGCGATCGTTGGCCCGAGCGGCGCCGGCAAAACGACTATTGCCAACCTGATCCCCCGTTTTTATAGTCCCGAAGGCGGTGTCATCACGATTGACGGCTATGATATTAAGACAGTTACCCTGCAGTCGCTGCGGGAGCAAATAGGGATTGTGCCGCAGGAAACGGTTCTGTTTAACGGCACAATCTATGATAACATCCTGTATGGCGACCTGGAAGCCGCCCGGGAAGAAATCATTGCGGCGGCGCAAGCCGCCAATGCCCACGAATTTATAATGGCCATGCCTGATCAGTACAACACCCATATCGGTGAGCGGGGCTCCAAGCTTTCGGGCGGGCAGCGCCAGCGGGTGGCGATTGCCAGGGCGATTCTCAAAAATCCGCGGGTGCTTATTCTGGATGAAGCGACCTCCGCCCTCGATGCGGAGAGTGAACAACTGGTCCAGGGGGCGCTGGACCGGCTGATGATTGGCCGCACCTCCTTTGTCATTGCCCACCGCCTGTCAACCGTACAGCGGGCCGATCTCATCCTGGTTATGGACAAAGGCCGCATTGTCGAACGTGGTTCCCACCCGGAGCTAATCGCCGCCGGCGGCCTGTACCGCAAGTTATACCAGGTCCAGTTTGCCAATAAATAAAGCCACCGGTGTCAACCCTGTGAATTCCAATAAAGAGGTAGCGACATGTACTTTATCTACAATATCCTGGCCGTGATTCTGGTAATCGTGGCCTTGCCGGTTTTTGCCATAAGGACCTTTCAGGAAAAAGGTTTTACCGAACGCCTGAAACAGAGTCTGGGCTGGCTGCCGGCAGCGACAATTTGCAAACTGGCCGGTAAAGACGTTATCTGGCTGCATGCTGCCTCAGTCGGTGAAATTGTGGCGGCCAGCCCGATTGTCAAAGAGATTCGCCATGAGCTGCCGGGCATACCGGTCCTGGTATCGGTAGTTACAGCGTCCGGCTATGAGATGGCCCAACGGATCATTCCCGAGGCCGACGGTGTGATCTTTTCGCCGCTGGATCTGCCCTGGCTCAGCCGGTCTGTGATTACGAGAATCCGGCCGCGGGTGTTTTTGCTTGTGGAAACCGAGTTATGGCCTAACTTCCTGAAAGCGGCCCGGGAACTGAATATCCCCGTGATGATGGTTAACGGCCGTATTAGTGAAAAAAGCCTGGCCCGCTATTCCTATTTAAAAGGCGTACTGAAAGAGATGCTGGACACCATCGTAAAATTTTGCATGCAATCCACGATTGATGCTCAATATATTACCAGGCTGGGGGCTGATCCGGACCGGATCGTGGTAACAGGCAACACCAAATTTGACCAGAGCTATACAAAACTGAATGCCGACGAAAAAGCCTTATTGCATCAGGACCTGCGCTTGCGCAGCCCCGGGACGGTCATCGTGGCCGGCAGTACCCATAAAGGGGAAGAAGACCTGCTGCTGGCTGCTTTTACCCGGGTTGTTGCCGAATTTCCGGATACCCAGCTGATTATCGCCCCGCGTGATATCATGCGGGCCGGTGAGATTGCCGAGCTGGCCGGTAAATATAATTTTACCGCTGCCCGGCGGACCAAGCTGGCCGGGGGAACCAGCGGCGATTTTATGCACGTAATTATTATCGACACAATTGGGGAGCTGGGGAAAATCTACGGTGTTGCCGATATCGTTTTTATCGGCGGCAGCCTGATCGCCCACGGCGGCCATAATCTGCTGGAGCCGGCCGCCCATGGCAAACCGATTTTAACCGGACCCCATATGTTCAATTTTAAAGATACCTATGCCCTGCTGTCAGGCCGGGATGCCTGCGAGACCGTCAGGGACAGTGACAGTCTGGCCGCGGCGGTGCTTAATCTGTTAAGAAATCCGGCGGCGGCCCGGCAAATGGGCGATGAGGCCCTGGCCATTATCAAAGAAAATCAGGGCGCTGCCCGTAAAAGCGCTGTTCATTTGAGAGAAGTATTGCAGGCCAATGACTTATTGCAAACGAACTAACAACAGGCGAAAAGGCGGAACACTATATGATGCATCAGCGTGAAGCGCTACAGGTATATCTATATAAATTAGTGCACGGCGAAAAAGGCGGTCTTTTGGCAACCGTGCTTATTGGCGTGCTCCGCGGCATGTCGCTCATTTATGGCCTTGGAGTCGCAATCAAACTGGGTATGTACCGGTTAGGCGTCTTAACCTGCAACAAACTGCCCTGCAAGGTAATCAGCCTGGGCAATATTACCGTAGGCGGCACCGGTAAAACGCCGACCGCGCAACGCCTGGCGGCAATTATCCGGGATATGGGCTATAAGGTGGCCATTCTCAACCGGGGCTACCGCTCAGGCTGGAAAGGCGAGGTTGGGGTGGTATCGGACGGCAGTAAGATCTATATGACGGTGACTGAGGCCGGCGATGAAGCCTACTTGCTGGCCAAAAGCCTGCCGGGGGTACCGGTTATTATCGGCCGCAACCGTTATATTACCGGCAGTTATGCGGTTAATAACCTTAAGGCTGAGGTGATCATCATGGATGATGCCTATCAGCACTGGCAATTGCAGCGTGATCTGGATATTGTACTGATTGACAGCCTGAATGTCTTTGGCAACAATTTTTTGCTGCCGCGCGGCACGCTGCGCGAGCCGCTCAAAAATCTGGACAGGGCTCATGCCTTTCTCTTAACCAAGGTTGATCAGGCGGCCGACAACGCCCGGGAGACGATTAAGGACACGTTGGCCCGCTATAATGATCAGGCGCTGGTTGTGGAAAGCACCCATACGCCCCAGTGCTTTATCGAGATTGAAGAATGGTATAAGGGGGTACGGCCGGAGACAGTACCGCTTGGCAAAATTCAGGGGCAGCCGGTTTTGCCCTTCTCGGCCATCGGCAACCCGTCGTCCTTTGAAAAGACAATTATCGATTTAGGCGGCGAGATTGTCGGGTCGGTGCAATTTCCCGACCATCACGACTACACGATGGCGGAGATGCAGGCCATTATGCAGAAGGCGGTGGATAACAGCGCCCGCGCCCTGATTACCACCGATAAAGACGCCGTCAAAATCCCTTCCGAGTTTATCCACTCCGAACGGCCGCTGCCGGTCTATGTGCTGTCAATAGAAGTCAGGTTTCATGACGGTTATGCCGAACTTATGGAACTGATAAAACAGGTGACCAGCCATGGTTCCTGACAGGGGGTATTGTCCATGAATTTTCTCTGTGTAATCCCGGCCCGCTATTCATCAACCCGGCTGCCGGGCAAGCCGCTGGCCATGATTGCCGGCAAACCGATGATCCAGCATGTATATGAGCGGGCTAAACAGGCGAAGCGGCCGGCCACCGTACTGGTGGCGACCGACCATGAACTGGTCTATAACGCGGTTGCCGGTTTTGGCGGCGAGGTATTAATGACCGCTGCCGGTCATCCCACCGGCACCGACCGCCTGGCTGAGGTCGCCGCCCACTATCCGGCGGTTGATGTCATTATCAATGTTCAGGGCGATGAGCCGCTGATTCAACCGGCGATTATTGATCTTCTGGCCGGGGCTTTTGACGACAGTCCCGGGCTTACCATGGCCACCCTGATGACCGAAATGGACCCGGACGAGTACAAGCTGCCCAGCGCGGTCAAGATTGTGGTAAGCCTGGACGGTTATGCCCTCTATTTTTCCCGGTCCCTGATTCCCTTTCCCCGGAATAACAACCTGCCCGGCGGGCCGCTGCCTGTGTATAAACATATCGGCATTTACGCCTACCGGCGTGATTTTCTCCTAAGCTATGCCGCTTTGCCGCCAACGCCGCTGGAGCTGACCGAGTCGCTGGAGCAGCTGCGGGCGCTGGAGCATGGCTACAAAATTAAAGTACTGAAAACCGATTTTAAATCCATCGGTGTTGATACCCCGGAAGAGCTGGAACGGGTCAATGCTTATTTCCGTAAGCACTCACTATAAAAGGAGGCCATTTTATGCATACAGTACAGATTCAAGACATTACCGTCGGCACCGGGCAGCCAATTGCCCTGCTTGCCGGACCCTGTGTCATCGAAGAGCCGGAACGGACCCTGAAGATTGGCCGGGCCATCAAGGAAATTGCCGACCGGCTGAACATCCCCTATATCTTTAAAGCCTCCTATGATAAGGCCAACCGGTCGGCGTATAACTCCTTCCGCGGACCGGGCCTGAAGGAAGGCCTGCGTATCCTGGCTCATATCAAGAAAGAGCTGGGCGTGCCGGTAGTCAGTGATATCCATTGTGTAACCCAGATCGAAGCAGCGGCCGAGGTGCTGGATATTCTGCAGATCCCTGCTTTTCTCTGCCGGCAGACAGACCTGGTTTACGAGGCCGCCCGCACCGGCCGGGCCATTAATGTGAAAAAAGGCCAGTTTCTGGCCCCGCTGGACATGAAAAATGTTATTACCAAGATCGAGGAGGCCGGCAATCGGAAGATCCTGCTGACCGAGCGGGGGGCCACCTTTGGCTATAACAATCTGGTGGTTGATTTCCGGGGGCTGCCGATTATGCGGTCCCTGGGATATCCGGTGGTATTTGATGCCACCCACAGTGTGCAGCTGCCCGGGGGGGCAGGCACCACCTCCAGCGGCCAGCGGGAGTTTGTTCCCACGCTGACAAGAGCCGCCGCTGCTGCCGGCATTGACATGCTGTTTATGGAAGTCCATGACAACCCGCCTGAGGGTAAATCGGACGCCTGTAATATGCTGTATGTGGATAAACTCGAAGAACTGTTAACAGACGTACTGGCAATCGACAGTGTTGTCAGAAAACATAAATAGCAGCATGAATCTGCAGGGAGGGTGTACTATGCCTATAGAACAAGCACGGGCTTGCTTAGAACTGGAGGCGGAGGCGATCCGGGCCTTAATTCCCCGGATTGATGATCAGTTTGTCATTGCCATGAATATGATTTTGCATGGCACCGGCCGTGTCGTTGTCACCGGTATGGGAAAATCAGGGCTTATTGGCAAAAAAATAGCAGCAACCCTGGCCAGCACCGGAACGCCGGCCTTTTTTCTTCATCCGGCCGAGGGCATCCACGGTGACCTCGGCATGGTTACTGCCGCCGATATTGTGTTAGCTATCTCCAACAGTGGCGAAACCAGCGAGCTTGTCAGTATCCTGCCGGCCATTAAAAGGATTGGCGCCGCTATTATTGCCATGACCGGCCGCAAACAATGTACTCTTGTGCAAAATGCCGATGCGTTTCTTAATGTGGCCGTGGAAAAAGAGGCTTGTCCGCTGGGGCTGGCGCCTACGGCCAGCACCACCGCCGCGCTGGCGATGGGGGATGCCCTGGCAGTGGCGCTGCTGTCAGCCCGGAATTTTACGCCGGAAGAGTTTGCTTTATATCATCCGGGCGGGTCCCTGGGCCGCAAGCTGCTGCTGACGGTGGAGAATGTCATGCGCGGCGGCGAAGACCTGCCGGTGATAACACCGGCTAAAACCGTCAAAGAAGCCTTATTTGCCATTACCGCCAAGGGTCTGGGGGCCGTGCTGGTTGTCGAGTCTCTGGCCGGTATGCAGCTGGTGGGGCTGTTAACTGACGGCGACATCCGCCGCAGTCTGGAAAATGGCCACGAGTTTCTGGATAAGCCTGTCGGTGAGCTGATGACCAGACAACCGCGGACAATTGTCAAAGATAAGCTGGCTGCCCAGGCGTTAAATCTAATGGAGAAAAATCAACCCCGGCCCATTACCCTGCTGCCAGTAGTTGACAGTCAGTTCCGGGCAATTGGTATTATTCACCTTACTGACTTATTACGTCAAGGAGTGGTATAATGGATAGTATAGTATGGGCCAAAAAAATCAAATTGCTGATCTTTGACGTTGACGGCGTTTTGACCAGCGGCCATATTATCTTTGGCGCCGAAGGCGAAACCGTCAAGGAATTTTACGCGCAGGACGGCCTTGGTATCTCCCTGGCCCACAAAGCCGGGCTTAAAACCGCTATCATTACCGGCCGCGAGAGTGAAATGGTGCGCCGGCGCGGGGCCGAACTAAAAATCGGCGATGTTTACCAGGGGGCGATGGACAAAGTAACCGCCCTGCAGGAGCTTGTGGCCAAATACGGGCTGGCGTTAGAGGAGATTGCCTATGTGGGCGATGACATCAACGACCTGCCGGTCATGCTCCGGATTGGTCTGCCCTGTGCGGTTGGCAATGCTGTGCCGGAGGTCAGGGCCGCGGCGAAATATATAACCAGCCGGCAGGGCGGCAGCGGTGCGGTGCGTGAGGTGATTGAGCACATCCTGAAAGCCCAGGGCCTGTGGGACAACCTGATCCAGCAGTATATGAAACCGGAACGATTTACTATAAGTCAATAAAAAATTAATGGCAACGCTAATTCCAAGTGGTAGGGGGTGCCGGGGATATGCCGCATGAATGGCAATATTGCATCTGGAAAGGCGCGAGCCGCCTGGCCTGCCTGCTGCCGCACCGGGTTCTGCTTACTGCCGGCAGCTGGCTGGGCCGGCTCTATTACCGGCTGGCCGGCAAGCAGCGGCGCCGGGCTCTCAGGCAGATTACAGAACGTCTCAACCTGACAGCGCCGGCGGCGGAAACCATCATCAAAAGCTCGTTTATCAAGTTAAGCCAGACCTTTCTCGAAGTACTCCATATGCCTGCTTTGAATCAGGCGAATATCAATAACTATGTAACGTTTGAGAATCGCCACTACCTGGAAGCAGCCCTGGCCCGGCAACAAGGGGTTGTCTTTTTGACCGGCCATCTGGGCAACTGGGAGTGGTTCGGCGCCGCTCTGGCCCTGGCCGGGTTTCCGGTGGCCGACATCGTGAAAAACCAGCCCAACGACCAGCATACCCGGATCCTCAATGAACACCGGCAGCTGTTCGGCATTGAGCTGTTTGCCAGCGGCACCGGCGAGATCATCGGCGCGGCCAGGGCGCTAAAACAAGGCAAACTGCTGGCCTTTTTCGGTGATCAGGATGCCGGCCGGGAAGGCGTGTTTGTCGATTTTTTGGGTAAGCCGGCCGCAACCCATCTGGGGCCTGCCGTCTTTGCCCGCAGGTTTAAAGCCCCGGTAGTGCCCGGCTTTATTGTCCGGAACGCCGACGGGACGCACCGGATCCTGCTGCAGCCGCCTGTTTACTATGAAGATACCGGCAATCCCGATGCCGATCTATATAACCTGACAGAACGTTTGACCAAAATCATTGAAGCAGCGGTCAGAACCTACCCTGATGAATGGTTGTGGTTTAAAAAGCGCTGGAATACAGAGGTGAAGTCGCCTTGATGAAAAAAAACTATCTGATTATTATTTGTGTCATTGTTATTCTGGCCGGGGGGCTCTATTATCTGTTGGCGGGACCGGACGGTGATCAGGCCGCCGATCCCCAGACCCCGGCGCAACCGGCCGCGAATCTAACCTTTGCCGGCAGCTCAATTATTGAGGAGCAGGACGGCAGGCGGTTATGGGAACTTAGTGCCGATACCATTGAGGCTGAACCTGACGGCAAAATAGTCTATTTACACAACCTGAAAGGCGTGTTTTATCAGGAAAACGGAGAAAAGATGGAGATCATTGCCAAGCGGGCCGTCCTTGATGCCAAGACCCGGGACATTTCCATGGAGGGCGATATCAGGGCCACCGCCAGTGACGGCGCCGTATTTACCGCCCCGGCCGCCAGCTGGGGTGGGGAACCCAAGCTGTTTACCGGTACCGGCGGTGTCACCTTAATCCGCGGCGATACGGTGATTACCGGCGACAAGATCCTGACAGACGACAAGCTGGAAAAAATTAAAGTGCTCGGTAAGGCCAGGGTACTCACAGGAGGGAAGACAGAATGATAAACATAAAACGGATTTCCTGGCCGGCAGCCGTAGCCATGCTCCTG
This sequence comes from Sporomusa termitida, assembly GCF_007641255.1. Classification (NCBI taxonomy): domain Bacteria; kingdom Bacillati; phylum Bacillota; class Negativicutes; order Selenomonadales; family Sporomusaceae; genus Sporomusa; species Sporomusa termitida. The sequence continues at coordinate 3,629,624 of NZ_CP036259.1, read as the reverse complement.
GCGCTGCTGGTAAGTACCGGCAGCCTGATGGCCCTGGCGGCGGCGCCGGCAGCTAACACCCCGGTGGAGATTGCGGCTGAGTCCATCGAATATGACGCCGCCAGCGGCCTGATGACGGCCACCGGCGGTGTCCGGATTACCCAGGGGCAGGCGGTAATGACCGGGGACCGGGCCCAGTACAATACCAAAAGTCAGGAGGGGCATCTTACCGGCGGTGTACAGGCCGTCAGCCAGGATGCCACATTGACGGCGGCAGAGGTCAAAACCTATAATAATAATACCCGGCTGGTTGCCTGGGGAGGGGCGGTGCTGACAAAAGGCGAGCAACGGCTTACAGGTCCGCGGATTGAATATATTACGACCACGCAATATGCCCTGGTCCCGGAAAATGCTAAAATTGAAATGCCTGACGGCACTATGACGGCCAACAAAATTGAAGCCTTCATCCCTGAGAACAGGGCGACCGGCACCGGCTCCGTTCACATTGTCAGCCCGGCGCGCAAGCTTGATGCCATCGCCGATACGGCAACCTATTATGGCGAGCCCCAAGGGCAGAGCAAAGTGGTGCTCAGCGGCAATGCCCGTGCCGTCCAGGACGGCAATATTCTGACCGGGGAAACCCTGACCCTGCACCTGGATGAAAAAGCGATGGGCGCCCAGGGACGTACCAAACTGGTCATAACCCCGCAGTAAACGGGCGGGCAAACTCTTAGTATAGTAGCGAGGATGTTGCAAGCATGTATATCGAAACCCGCGATCTGGTAAAAACCTTTAAAACCCGCAATGTAGTCAACGGGGTCAGCCTGCGGGTCGAACAGGGGCAAATCGTTGGCCTGCTGGGAGCTAACGGGGCCGGCAAAACCACTACTTTTTATATGATTGTCGGTCTGGAGCGCCCCAGCAGCGGCCAGATTTTTATTAATGGCGAAGAAATTACCCATATGCCGATGTACCAGCGCTCCCGCTACGGGATCGGCTATTTGCCGCAGGAGGCTTCTATTTTCCGCAAGCTGTCGGTGGAGGACAACCTGATGGCTATTCTGGAAACAACTAAGCTCACCCGGGCGGAAGCTGTGGCCAAAAGGGAAAGCCTGCTGGCCGAGTTTCATGTTGATCATGTCCGCCAACGCCTGGGCTCGGAGCTGTCTGGCGGCGAACGGCGCCGGGTGGAGATTGCCCGGGCGCTGGCCACCGACCCGGCTTTTATTCTCCTGGATGAACCGTTTGCCGGTGTTGACCCGATTGCCGTGGCTGATATTCAGGCCATTATCAGTTATCTGAAAGAACGGGGTATTGGCGTGCTGATTACCGACCATAATGTTCGGGAAACCCTCAGTATTGTCGATAAAGCCTATATTCTCAACGAAGGACAAATCCTGATTGACGGCGACAGTGCGACCATTGCCAACAGTGAAGTTGCGAAAAAATATTATCTTGGTCACAACTTCAGCATGTAAGGAGAATTTCATGCGGATACTTGACAAATACATTCTAAAAGAGCTGCTGGGACCATTCTTTTTCGGCATTGCCGCATTTTCCAGCGTGTTTATCGGCACCAGCACCCTGTTTAGAATTGCTCAATATGTAACTAAATACGGGGCCTCGATCCTTACGGTAACCAAGCTGTTTTTCTACAGTCTGCCGGCGATTATCGTCTTAACCTTTCCCATGTCCATGCTGCTGGCGGCCCTGCTGTCTTTCGGCCGTTTGTCCGGCTCCAGCGAGATCACGGCCATGAGGTCCGGCGGGCTCAGTTTTTACCGGCTGGCTGTGCCGGTGATGATTACTGCCTTAGCAGTAAGCGGTGCTGCTATTGTCCTTAACGAAGAAGTAGTGCCGGCAGCCAATGCCGGTTATAGTAACATTGTGCGCTATGAGATCGAAAAAAATACCCGGCCTAAATCACAGGAGCACATTGTCGTTAAAGATGTTAATAAGGCAGGCCAGATTGAACGGTTAACCTATGCACAAAACTATATGTCAGATACCAACACCCTGAGTAAAGTCTCTGTTCAGGAATTTGAGGACGGCCGGCTGGTCAGGCTGGAAAATGCTGAGAGTGCAGTGTGGGCCGCTGACCGCTGGATGATGTATAATGGTACAATCACTGATCTTTCCACCGAGGGCCGGGTAACACGAACCCTTAAATTTACCGAGCAGGTAATGCCGATTACTAAAAATCCTACTGATATCTCGCGGGAACAAAAGAAGCCTGATGAGATGTCGATGACAGAACTCAAGCAGTATATAGCTGTTTTAAAACAGGAATATGCAAAAACAAGCAACTATGAAGTAGAACTGTACCAGCGGATAGCTATTCCGATGGCCAGTTTTGTCTTTGCCATGATTGGTACTCCCCTGGGGTTGTCTCCCAACAGGTCAAGCTCATCAATTGGCCTGGGCCTGAGTATTATCATTATCTTTATGTATTATGCTGTTCTGACGGTATGCACTGCCTTAGGACAGGGCGGAGCGATTCCGCCGTTGCTTGCGGCCTGGATACCGAATATCATCGGGACACTGGCCGGCATCTATTTAATCTATAAGGCATCGCGATAACTATTGTTTCATTTTTGGCGAGAGGAGGGATAGCCATGTACGGTGTAGTGCTTATTGCCATAATTGCGGTTATGGGCGGCGCCATCGCCTATATTGGTGACAAACTAGGTACTAAAGTAGGGAAGAAGAAACTCAGTATCTTCGGCCTCAGACCCAAGCACACTTCAATCATTGTGACCATAGTTACAGGGATTCTCATATCGGCACTTACCCTGATGTTTATGACCGCCGTATCCTGGGACGTCCGTACCGCGTTGTTTGGCATGGAAGAGCTCAAAGCTGAACTGGTATCCCTGACCACGGAAGTGGATTCTAAATCCAGCGAGCTGGATCGCAGCCGGGCTGAGCTGGAAACCAAAACCGCTGAATATGTGGCGATCACGGCCAAGGTTAGAGAGAATGCCGAACGTCTGGCGCAGAGTATGGCCGAACTTGATGCGGTTACGGCCGAGCGCGATAAGACCGCGGCGGCACTGAGCCAGCTGCAGTCCAATTATGCCTTAGCCCAGAAGAACCTGGTTAAGTATCAGGGGGATATTCAGAAGCTGCAGGCCACAAAAACAGAACTGGATGACCGGATCGCCGGTCTCAACACCAAAATGAGTGAGTTAACGACGGCGCAGACTGCCCTCCAAAGCGATGTGGACCGTTTGAATGAGTTGACTGTAAGTCTGAAAAACGGCCTGCAGAGCGTCCGGGAAGGGACGGTGGTCTTTAGAACCGGGGAGGTATTATCCACTGCGGTGATTGATGGCGGCAAGCCGCTGGCAGAGACCACGGCCGCCCTGGGGGTGGCGGTGTACAGAGCCAATCTGCAGATACTGGATACACTGGACATAGCTGAGCAAAAGCTGGAGGTGCTGTGGATTGCCCGCTCGGAGTTTGACCAGGCGGCCGCCCTGATTGCCGGCACCAACCAGCCGGTTATTGTCCGTATTTCCACTGTGGGCAATACGGTATACGGTGAACCGGTTATCGGCCGGATTGAGCTGTATCCGAACCATTTGGTATATAATAAAGGCGGAGTTGTTTACAGTGAGGTTGTCAACGCCCCGGCCAATGCCCAGCAGGCCGAGGAAGCGGTTATGCTCTTTTTGCAAAAGGTAAATGCCGCTGCTGTTACCCAGGGCATTCTGCCTGACCCGATCCAGGGAACTGTCGGCAGCATGAGCGGCTCCCAGCTCTTTGAGGTTGTGAACCGGGCCAAACGCTACAATGGCAAAATCGAGTTAACGGCCGAGGCTAAGGCCGACACCTATACGGTGGGGCCGCTGCAAATCGAGATCCGGATAAAAAGCGCCTTTTGAAATAATTGACACAATATACCTGTCAGGAATCCTGCTTAGCAAGCAGGATTCTTTATTTTTGTGCAGAATATAAGCAATTATGAAGTTTAGTTATGTAAAGCTAATAACTTCTTCAAGATGCAGTTGCCATATCTATCCAAACCTTATAGTACAAGGATTTTTCCAAAAACTACATGTGGTAGATGAGCAGGATTTATTGCAACTGTATCGAAATTATGTTAACATAAACCTGCGGAATGCGGCAGGTGCATATCATGAATAAGCCCTGCAGAGAGGACGGAGAGATTGAGGAAACGTGGATACTCATTCGAACCCATCCCCCCTGAACGGGTAGACCTCCTGGTATGTCGGTGGCGACACCCGCACATGACAAATATATAATTTCAAGGGGGATTTTCGAATGAACAAGAGACTTCTGAAAGTAGCAGTAACCACTGCTCTGACCGTGGCCTTCGCCGTACCGGCCTTTGCCAACCCGTTTTCTGATGTGCCGGCAAAACACTGGGCCTATGACGCTGTTGGCAAGCTGGCTCAAGACGGCGTGATCACAGGCTACGAAGACGGCACTTTTAAAGGTGACAAAACTATTTCCCGTTACGAAATGGCTTCCATGGTTGCTTCCGCTATGCAAAAAAACCTGGACAACGACCAAAAAGAAATCGTTGACCAGCTGTCCAAAGAATTTGCTGCTGAACTGACTGAAATGGGCATTAAAGTAGAAGCCCTGGATAAAAAAGTTGACAAAATGGTTAAAATCTCCGGTGATGCCCGTGTCCGTTACGGCGCCAGCGACAACTTTGATAACACAGACTTCCGGGCCCGTGTAAGCTTTGACGGCAAAATCAACGACGACCTGAAATTCAATGCCCGCATGACTAGCGGCAATCTGAGCTATGATGCCGACTTCTCCGACCAAAGCAGCGTTAAACTTGACACTGCCAACGTAACCTTTGATGCCCTTGGCCTGACCAATACTATTGGCCGTCAGGACCTGATGCTTGGCAACGGCTTCCTGCATGACTCAGCTATGACCGGTTTCGCTGCCGAAGCCGGCAACCTGAAGGCTTATATCGGTAACCTGAAAGACAGCACTAAAATCTATGGTGCCGAATATGGCTTGAAACTTGGTGCCGCTACTGTTACTGCCGACTATGCCAACTACGATGACGGCACAAACAACGAAACCGATGTTTATGGTGCCAATGTAGGAATTAAACTGACCAACAGCGTAACTGCTCTTGGCGAATTCTATAACTTTGACAATGGTTCCATCGATGCCGATGCAGCTGCCTATGGCCTTAAATTCAACAAACTGGGCCTGACTGCTCTGTATCGTGACGTGGAAGCCGGTGCTAATTCTCCGTTCTCCAATATCCACAACGATATTCAGAACCTGAAAAATGAAAGCAACGGCTACAAAGGTCTGGAAGTACGCTATGACCGTGCCATCGCTAAAAACACTACTCTGAACCTTAAATACCAGGACTTCGAAGATCAAGACGGTTTTGAACTTGACGGCGGCGCCCGTACCCAGGCTGCTATCAACGTTAAATTCTAATAAGCATTCCGCAACAACAGGACGCCCGCGGGCGTCCTGTTTGTTTGCATGAGCGGGGTCAGGCCTCACACATTCTACTTTAAGAAAGTGGAATGTGTGAGGCCTGACCCCGCTCTGCACTGATTTTATTTGCCGCCAGAATGTGATATTATTATTATATTACAGCAGGAAACATAGACAAGGCAAACGCATATAGTTATGGAGGGATGTGTAGTGCCTGCCGATCGCGTTTTGGCAATCGACCCGGGCCGGGAGAAATGCGGTCTGGCCGTCGTTCATAGAGAACAGGGGCTGATCGATAAAACCATTATCGCCACTGTTGACCTCCCTGATAGAGTAGCCACCCTGGCTGCAGCCCATAACCTGACAACCGTAATTATCGGCGACGGGACCACAACCCAAACCGCCCAGGCGGTCCTGGCGGCGATCACTGTGAAGGGGCAACGCCTGACGATCGTCCCTGTCAATGAGTACCGCTCCACCGATGAAGCCCGGGTACGGTACTGGCGCTGCCATCCGCCCCGGGGCCTGAAGCGCCTGCTGCCGACCGGCATGCTGGTGCCGCCGGTACCGGTAGATGACTTTGTGGCTGTTATCCTGGCCGAACGGTATTTTAGCGGCCGCTAAATGGCTCATAGCCATTTTTCTAATGTTTATGACAAGAAAATATAATCTGCTTGTAATTTTTTTTACAAAATAAGCAGGAATATATTCTCGCATGTAGAATACTACTAATAGCAAGATAGGTAAATAATACATATCACGCTAGATTCAGGTCTTTATGCCGGTATTTTCTAGCCGGTGTTAAGATATATGAGTATGAACTGAAGAAGAGATATTGAGGAAACATGGACACTCAACGGTTTTCTTCTTTAGGTAAATGCTCAACAAAAACAAATACCTAAGGAGGCAACAACAATGAAAAGACAAACTGCCCTGGCTTTGGCCGCCGTATTCTCCCTGAGTGTAGCCGGTACCGCACTGGCAGCTCCTGCTAACCCCTTCGTGGACGTTCCTGCAAAACACTGGGCTTATGACTCGGTAAGCAAGCTGGCTAAAGCCGGTGTCATCTCCGGTTATGGCGATGGTACCTACAGAGGTGACAGAACCCTTACCCGTTATGAAATGGCCGCTATAGTCGGCAAAGCCCTGGCTAACAGCGAAAAGGCCGATGCAGAAACCCAAAAGGAACTGGATGCCCTGAAAACTGAGTTTGCTGCCGAACTCAACAACCTCGGCGTTCGGGTTGACAGCCTGGAAAAGAAAATTGACAATGTAAAAATCACCGGTGAAGCTCGTATCAGATATGAAGACAAAGAGCAAAAGAACATAGCAACTTTTGATGACGATGGTGAGATTACCGGTTGGACAAATCCTAAATCAAAACCCTTACAACTCCGTACCCGTTTAAAAGTACAAGGCGCCATCAATGATGACTGGACCTATGTTGGCCGTCTGCAAAATACCCAGGACTTAAAAACTGGTGGTATTGATGCCAATAACGAAGGCAAGACTGAACTTAACTGGGCTTATGTGAATGGCCCGATCGGTGCCTTGGACGTAACCCTGGGCCGTTTTGATGCAACACCTGCCTACGGTATCGCTCTGGACGACACGATTGACGGCGTGCAGGCCAGCTTTGGCAACAAGCTTAAAGTCGATATCTTTGCCGGCAGACAGGATTATGTCGGAGATACAAAAGATGACTTATATATTGCCAACCTCGGCTATGCCTTTAGTGACAAGCTGAACTTTAAAGGCGCTTATTTCCACCTGGACCCCCAAGACAGCGATATTGATACAGGCAATCTTTATGAAGTTGGTTTGGATTATCAGTTAACTCCTAACGTTAATCTTGCCGGTGCATACCTGAAGAGTGATGCGGATGACGAAAACAAAGGCTATTTTGGCCAGATTACCTACAAAGGTGCTGACCGCACTGCACCTAAGAGCTTTGGCGCCTGGGTTAACTACCGTGACCTCGAAGCAGGCACTCTGATTTCGACAACTTTGGATTATGGTGCAGTTCAATGGGATGGTAAAGGCTATGAAGTTGGTTTCAGCTATGTACCTGTGAAAAATGCAAGATGGACCACCAGCTATACCGACCTGGAAGGTTCTTATGACAGCTCACAAAAAGCTGAGTACTTCCTGACAAAAGTAGACTTCTACTTCTAAACCATTCTAACGTAACTTAAAAGGATTGCTTCAAAATAGGTTTCAACCTATGCGAAGTAATCCTTTTTTTATTTTAAATCGAATTTTTATAGTTTATTTAAATAAAAAAAGTAGTATGCGTAAAATCGAATAATTATATGAAATGTATTTAATGTTATATTTTGTGAAAATAACTGTTAATTTAGGAAAACGATGAAGGAATTAAACCTTAGATGTAGAATATATTGTATCCACAAGAATATTATGCCAGTTAATCCATAGATATTTGTACCCGGTCTTCCCGCCGCAAGGCGTCAAGATATAAGCATCACCTGACAAGGAGAATATTGAGGCAACATGGACACTCAGATTTAACTTCTTAGGCGCTTATCGTAAAACCAAACTTTAAAAAACCTAAGGAGGCACACACATGAAACAACAAACAGCCCTGGCTCTGGCGGCCGTATTCGCCCTGAGCGTGGCCGGAACCGCCCTGGCGGCGCCGGCTAATCCCTTTGTGGATGTTCCGGCAAAACACTGGGCCTATGACTCTGTAAGCAAGCTGGCTCAAGCCGGCATCATTTCCGGTTATGGCGACGGCACCTACAGAGGGGACAGAACCCTTACCCGTTATGAAATGGCCACTATTGTCGGCAAAGCCCTCGCTAACAGCGAAAAGGCCGATGCGGAAATCCAAAAAGAACTGGATGCCCTGCAGGCTGAGTTTGCCGACGAACTGTATACCCTGGGTGTCCGGGTGGATGAGATCGAGAAAAAAGTTGATAATACCAAACTTACCGGTGTTATCCGCGCCCGTTTTGACGATAATGATATTTTAGGTACGAAGACTCAGGATGCCAAACTGCGTACGCGGATCATGGTAACCGGCAAAATAAGTGATGACTGGACTTATAACGCCCGCCTCCAGAATGTTCAGAACCTGAAATCAGGCGGCAATGATGATAGTACAGTCCTAAACATTGCCAACGTAACCGGCAAAGTCGGGGATGCCACGGTAACTGTGGGCCGTTACAGCGTTCTGCCTGCCTATGGTATTGTAATTGACGACCAGGTAGACGGCGGTATGGTCAGCTTTGGCAATAAATTAAAGGTCGACCTTGCGGCTTATAAGTTCGGTACTGTTGCTACTGCCGACCTTAAGTCTGAGGATACCATTTACATGGCTAACCTGGGCTATGCCCTAAATGACAAAGCCAATGTCCGCGGCGCTTATTTCCATAATGATGATGGCGCTCAGCGAGATATTTTTGAAGTAGGCCTGGATTATAAGCTTGTTAACAATCTTGTGGTTTCCGGTGCTTATGCCAAGGAAGATGTGGATAAAAACGATTCCTACTTCGTAAAACTGGCCTACAAAGGCGCTGCCAAAAACGCGGCCGGCTCATATGGCGTATATGGCATGTACCGCGAAGTTAACCCTAATACCTATTTTGCACCAACCTTTGACCAGGATTTCGCCGGTAAAAACGGCGACGGCAAAGGCTATGAAGTGGGCTTTACCTATACACCGATGAAAAATGCACTTTTAACAACAACGTATACCGATCTTGACGGCCTTACAGACAAAAATGAAAACTCCAAATACTATCGGGCACAAGTAGAATTTTACTTCTAAATACAAAAATCTGCCGGTTTGCCGGCAGATTTTTATATTAATGACATATCCTGCCGGATTGCCGGCAGGATATTGGTTTATAATGACGAATTTAATCTGTATAATCAATGTGGGGAGGAGAACCGGCATGATCCAAAAGAGAATAGTGGCACTAGTTACCCTTGTTATGCTGATTGTTTCTGGGCTGGCCGTTCCGGCGGCGGCGCAGGCAGCAGGTGAGCTCACCGTTATCGGTAAACTGGCAGTTGCCGAAAAAAACATATACGGGGCTGCTCAAACCGGTTCTTTGGTTGACCGGGTTACTAAAGTGGAGCAGGACCTTTATGGGCAGGAAGCCTATGATGCCGTACTGCCGCGGGTGGAGCAGATTTATACATATATCTTTGAGGCAAATGAGCATACCCCTTCCTTGCTTATTAAGCTAAATGCTGTTGAATGGACGCTTACCCAGCGTATCAGCGACAGTGCGATAATGACCAGAATTGAAAAGCTGGAAGAGACTATGAATGGCCTCCCGGGAACCGGTTCATTGGATGCCCGCCTGGATGCACTGCTGAACCTGGCTTATACGGATGGGAACTTTGAGGTGGTGCCTGCTATCCTGGCGAAAGATACCCTTGTTAAAATTAAAACCCTGTCGAAGTTAAACAGCAAACAAAGCCGGGTCGGCGATTCGGTCGCGTTAGGGATTGCGGAAGATGTATTTATTGGCGGGGTGCTGGTATTACCCAAAGGGGCTATTGGCACAGGTAAAATAACAGAAGTACGGCAGGCCAAAAACTTTGGCCGTGATGCCAAGCTGGAGATCAGCTTTGACAATGTGCGGGCCGTTGATGGCAGCAGTGTTAATACCTTTTTAGGTGACAAGGCCAAAGCGGAGACCAAGTCTATGGCGAAAGCGGCCGGGGCCAGTGTGGCCGGGATGGTCATTCTCGGACCGGTGGGGATTATTGGCGGTGCCTTTATCAGCGGCAAAGATGCGGAGATCCCCATTGGCAGCCAAATGTATATCCAGACTAAAGATGATGTTGAAGTTTATGGTATTAGAGTTAAATAACCGGTAAAAACCAGCCCTAAAGCCGCATAACTGCGGCTTTTCTACATATTGCTAGGCGCATAATGAAGGAAAAAGCGGTAATCTGTAGAATTAAGTCAAGAAGATTACCCTTTTTTCTTTCATTATTTCAGACAGGAGAAAATAAGCGCTATGCCTAATAATAAAAAACTTATTTTGGGACTCATGGCTTTCGTGATTGTCTTTGGGACACCGGCGGGGCCGGCCCGGGCGGCTGCCGGTCAGCCGGCAGCCGTAAGCCAGGTCCCGATTACCATTGAAGCCGAGGAACTGACTTTTAGCGAGGAAACCGGTGATATCCTGGCCAAAGGCCAGGTGGTCATTACCAACGAGGGGCAGCGGGTGGAGGCTGAACAAATCAACGGCAATACTAAGCGCAATGAGATCTGGATCCATGATCAGGCCCATTTTTCCCAGCCTGATGCGGTATTGTCCGGCAGCCGCACCGTATACAACTACAAGCTTAAGACCGGCAGCATGGAAGCCATCAAAGGCAAAATCGGCCATGAATTTGTGGCCGGGGAAAAGATCAGCCTGCAGCCTGATCAGTATGTCGTCAGCCAGGGGTCGGCAACCCACTGTCCGGCCGAAGTGCCGGATTATCATGTCAGTGCCGATAAGATCGAGATCTGGCCCGGCGACCAAATGGTTGCCTATAACGCAAAATTCTGGATCGGCAATAAGGTCATCTTTTCTCTGCCCAAGTACCGCCAGTCGCTGAAACAAGGAGAAGACAGCATGGCTTTTCCCCGGATTGGCTATGATAATGATGATGGCCTGTCAATCAAGCAGCATATTGAGTATCCCTTTGACAATAAACTGTCGGCTTATGCGAATCTGGACTATTACAGCCAGGCCGACTTTAAACCCAGCGCCGGCTTCATTCAGCGGGAGAAAAACTTTTCTCTGGATTTGACCTATGGCCATTTCCGGGATAGTGACAGCAACTGGATAAAAAAAGAACCGGAGTTTAAGTTTTCCTATTATCCCAACCAATTAGGCTCCTGGCCGGTCCATTATACATTTACCGCGATTTACGGCAAATGGACGGATGACGACAAATCAAGCTGGCACCAGGATTACAGCCTGTACTTCAGCCATGAGCCGATAAAACTTAGCAGTTCGAGCAACCTGTATCTGGGCGCCGGCCTGCAGCATGTGCGGGAAAGCTATGACCACTCGACCACCACCAATTTTAAATACGACGCCACCATTGACAGGCAGTGGTCGGAGCGGTTCTCAACCTGGGCCGGGTACCACTATAACCAGAATAATCCCAAGTTGTTTGACTATGATGCCGATAAGATTAACCGTGAGCTGGCCGCCGGTTTTACCTATAAAATTGACCGCATGAATACAATCAGCATCAAGCAAAGCTATGATATGGATGGAGACCGTCTGGCTGATGTGGATTATATTTGGTACCGCAATCTGCACTGCTGGGAAGCGAAAGTCACTTACCGGGCCAAACGGGATCAGATTAAATTAGATGTTAGTACAATTAAGTGGTAAACCGGAAGGAGACGGAAACTGTGCCTCGCAAGCTGCTGAAGCTAGTTGATGAATTGCAAAATAAAAAAATTATGATTATTGGCGACATGGTTGCCGACATCTATCTGGAAGGCAGGATCTCCCGGATCTCCCGGGAGGCGCCTGTCCTCATTCTTGAGCATGCCGGGGAAACGGTCGTTCCCGGCGGGGCGGCCAACGCTGTTCATAATGCCGCCACCCTGGGCGGCACGGTTTTTGCTGTTGGCGTTATCGGGGCGGATAATGCCGGCGTCCAGCTGACCCAGGTGTTGAATAGCAAAGGCGTCAATACCGGGGGCTTTATTACCGACGCCGGCCGCCCGACCATTACCAAAACACGGGTAATGGCCGGCGGCCAGGCCACCGTCCGCCAGCAAATTGTTAGGATTGACCGGGAGTGTAAACAGGCCCTGACACCGGCAGTGGAAGAAGGTCTGCTGCATTATATTGCCAATCATGTCCGGGAAATGGATGCTGTCGTTATTAGCGACTACGGCAGCGTCCCCCCCGCTATCCGGGAAGCGGTTATTGCTGCCTGCAACCAGGCCGGCATACCGTCCATGGTTGATTCCCGCTACGGTGTTATGGCCTATAGCGGCATCCGCATTGTCAAACAGAACGAATCAGAGGCAGCCAGTGCACTGGGGCTTGACCTGCGGGAGCCGGAAGCATTGATGCAGGCCGGCCGGACAATGCTGGACCGTTTGCAGGCTGAGGCCGTGTTAATTACCCAGGGTCCTGACGGTATGACCTTGTTTGAACGCTCCGGCCCGGTTTCCCATATTGCCGTCAGCAATAAAAGCGAGGTCTATGATGTTACCGGCGCCGGGGATACGGTCGTTGTCACGATGATGCTGGCGCTGGCGGCCGGTGCGGCTTATTATGACGCCGCCTGCCTGGCCAACCTTGCCGCCGGGGTTGTTGTCCGCAAACCTGGTACAGCCACCGCAACCCCGGCCGAATTAAAACAGGCCATCGGCGAGCAACAGCTATGAACATTATTGCCTATGCCGACATTGGCACCCTGGCCGCCCAATTAAAAGCCGCCGGCAAAATCATTGTTTTTACCAACGGCTGCTTTGACATCCTCCATGCCGGCCATGTCCGCTATCTGAATGGGGCGCGGGCCCTGGGCGACTGTCTGATCGTCGGCCTCAACAGCGATGAATCGGTCCGCCGGTTAAAAGGACCGACCCGGCCGGTTAATGACCAGCAGGACCGGGCCGAGGTGCTGGCGGCGCTGCGCGCTGTCGATTATGTGGTTGTTTTTCCCGAGACAACCGCCGAGAACATTGTTGCTGCGGTTCAACCTGCTGTCTATGCTAAAGGTGGCGACTATAGTGTCAAGGACCTGCCTGAAAGCCACATTGTCGAAAGCTACGGCGGCCGCGTTGTGCTGATTCCGGAAGTAGCCGGCCGATCCTCCAGCAATATCATCAGGAAGATCAGCGGCCGGCAAGCCTGAGAAAGACAGGAGGCAGTCTTTTGACCTACCAAAATATTCTGATTGTCAAACTGAGTGCCATTGGCGATGTCATCCATGCCCTGCCGGTGGCACCGGCGCTAAAGCAGTGTTTCCCCCAGACAAGGCTCACCTGGGTTGTTGAGCCGCCGGCCTATGATGTGCTGACAAATAACCCCTGTATTGATGAAATCATTGTTTTTGAAAAAAAACGGTGTAAATCGCTGGCCGGGCTGTACCGTTATGCCCCGGCGTTTATCAGGGAGCTAAGAGAGCGCCGGTTTGATCTGGCCCTGGATCTGCAGGGACTATTTAAGAGTGCCGCCATCTCCTGGCTAAGCGGGGCACCGGAACGCCTGGTATATTGCGATGCCCGCGAACACAGTGACTGGATTGGAAAAAAGATCTGCGGCCCCAACCTGAAGGGCCATATTGTTGAGCGTTACCTGGATGTTGCCAGAGCGTTAGGCTGCCGGGCAGCAGAACCGGAATTTATCATAAAAATTACCGCCGCCGAGTTCGCCCAGGCCGGGGCCATCGCCCACCAGGCCGGCCTTGACAGCAAGAACCCTTATGTTATATTGATGCCTGGCACCAATTGGCCGAATAAATGCTGGCCGGCCGACCATTTTGCCACCCTGGCCGGCAAGTTATTTGCCAGTGGCCTGATTCCGGTTTTTGTGGGCAGTGCAGCCGATCAAAATGCAATGCAGGCAATTCAGGGCCAGAGTGCAGTGCCGCTACTTGATTTAACAGGGAAAACCTCCCTTAAACAACTAGCGGCCCTGATCAAGAATGCCCGGGCGGTGGTGGCCGGTGATACGGGCCCGATGCATCTGGCCGCGGCTATAGGCACCCCGGTGGTGGCCTTATTCGGGCCCACTGATCCTCGCCGCAACGGTCCCTGCGGGCCAGGCCATGTTGTTCTTACCACCAGCCACGCCTGTACAGGCTGCTGGCAGCGTAAATGCCTCAAAGAGCTGGAGTGCCTGGTTGATATTAGTCCGGCGCTTGTATATCAGTCGCTGGTGAAAATGGTTGGATAGCTTAATTTTCTGTACGGAGGAATAAAATGCATTCTAGTAATGTTATCTGTATCCTCATTAATCTCGATCGCTCACCAGAGCGGCTGTTGCAAATGCAGCAGCGTCTTAGCCGGTTGAATTTGCCGTTTCAGCGTTGTGTCGCTATCGATGGGGGATTGGTGAATTTTTCTGAAAAAGAGATTAATGCTGATGAGTATGAGCGTTGTCATGGCAAATATGTAACTACTACAGAAGTTGCCTGTTATATTAGCCATTACCGAGCCCTGGAGATGTTTGTTGCCAGTGATAAAGAGTTTGCATTAATTCTTGAAGATGATATGGAGTTTAGCAATGACTTTCCGTTAGTTTTGAATGATCTGACGACAAATCATGATAATTGGGATATGATTAAATTTAATGGCACTTCAAATTGGGCAGTCCCTGTAACAAAAAAGAAATTAATAAAGGATTACAGGCTGATCTTTAACTTTCTGCATCAGGCCAAAGCCGGTGCCTATCTGCTGAATCGTTATGCAGCGATAAGTTATCTCGATAAGATGTTGCCAATGACTGTTCCGATTGATCATGAGTTTTTAAAATTTTGGAAATATGGAATTAAGATATTTACGGTATTGCCTTTTCCGGCTTGGGAAAGTGGCGCAGAGTCTACAATTAATTATGCAATGGTTGGTAAGAATCGAAAAAAATGGTATAAAAGATGGAGTTGTTATTCCTACCGGTTGCAAATAGCTATGCAGCGTATCTATCATGGCTATAAGCTATAAATCAAATTTATGTTAATTGGAGAGTAGCAGCGTGAACGACCAAAGCTTTATGGGACCTAAAGTAACTATTATTACCGTAACTCGCAATAATGGACAATCTTTAAAAAAAGCGTTTGACAGTGTTGCCAATCAATCATATCCCAATATCGAGTATATTGTAATTGATGGGGTCTCAACAGATGAGACACTACAGCTAATTTCCCAATATGAAAATACAATTAGCTATTGGGTGAGTGAACCGGACAAAGGGATTTATAATGCAATGAACAAGGGATTAAACTATGCACATGGTGAGTTAGTTTATTTCCTGAATTCTGACGATTATTTTTATGATCGCCAGACGATTCAGGATGTGGTGGATTTGTACCTGCAGCTAGGGAAACCAGCGGTTATCTATGGTGATGTAATGACCTATAGCAGCATCGCTGGCAGAAAAGTAGGCCGTTCAGGCCGTAAAATCGGGTTGCGTCAGGTGCAGAAAGGGCGCGTAATCTGTCATCAGGCTATGTTTATGCAAACTGAGATTCTGAAAAAACATAAATTTAATGAAGAGTATAGAATAGCTGCTGATTATGATTTACAGATACGCTGCTTAAAAGTTGGTTATCAATTCGCTTATATCGATAAAATAATTACTCATTTTTCTATTGATGGTTTAAGTTCATTATCTGCAGGTAAACAAGCAACCGTATACGAAAAAATACGGATCATTCGGACTCATTTCAATCGCTGTACCTTCTACTGTTTTTATTTTTTTGCCAAGCTTAAGCTGTTCCGTATGGCAATAAGAGGTTTCCTGAGACGTATAGCAATTTAGTAAACTTAGGGGGGAAACGCATGAGGGTGGTCTATGACCATCAAGTATTTGAGATGCAGCGTTATGGGGGCATATCCAGATACTTTTATGAATTGATATCGAGAATGCTTAGACGGGATGAAGCCTCAATTGCTTTATTTATGGGGTTTTACGCCAATCGATATGGTTTACAGAGATTTGAAAATTCATATGCAAAATTTTTTGGAATAGACCGAGAGCGCTTTCCTTTTGGCAAAAAAATAGGTCCATTCTTAAATAAAAAACTGCGATTTCGATTTCTGTCTGAAATATGTGCGGATATATATCATCCCACATATTATTTTTCAGATTTCACGAATACTAATTTTAAAAAAATTATTACTGTACATGATATGATTCATGAACTGTTTCCCACTAATTTCTCTTATCGCGATAAAACAGTAGAGTGGAAAAAAAGATGTGTTTCTCTAAGCGATGGGGTTATATGTGTATCTGAGTCGACCAAAAAAGATTTAGTGGAAATCCTGCAAGTGCCGGAAAATAAAATTACGGTTATATATCATGGCAATTCATTGAGAATACCTGTTAGTACACCGCCCCTGGTCAAGGAGCCCTATATATTGTATGTCGGTGAACGGCATGGGTATAAAAATTTTAAATGCCTGGTGGAAGCATTGGCAATCTCTCCTACAATACGTAAGCAGTTTAAATTAGTCTGTTTTGGCGGTGGGAAAACAAAAAGAAGGGATGTTGAACTGCTTGAAAAAGCTGGACTGACCAATCAGGTTCTTTTTGCATCAGGCGAAGATGAAGCCTTAGCAAATTATTATAAGTATGCACAGGCTTTTGTTTATCCTTCTTTTTATGAAGGTTTTGGGATTCCTCCCTTAGAGGCGATGTATCAAGGCTGCCCGGTTGTTGTTAGTGACCGGAGCTCAATACCGGAGGTAGTTGGTAACGCCGGATTGTACTTTAATCCACAGAGTTCGGAGGATTTAGCAAGCAAGCTGGGGCAGGTGCTTAGTGACAATGAATCAAGAACAAGGCTTATTGAAAATGGGTTTAGGCAGGAAAAACTATTCTCCTGGGATCTCACCGCGACACAGACACTTTCTTTTTATAAAACGATATTATCTGACAATTGACATTGAACTAATTGGAGGAAACGATGAGAGTATTGATTGACGGTCAGGTTCTTATGGGGAATAAGACTGGGATAGGATTTTACTGCCATAATTTGATTAGAGGGCTTTACCAGCTAGATGGCAGCCATGAATTTATAACAGTTTATAATAAGTTCAAACCCAGAAAACAAAAGTATGTTATAGGTGAGGAGCGATATATCAGATATCCTTATAGTTATCTTCGTGAAATCATGAAGGGGCGATTTTTGTATTCTATTCCTCTAGAGAGATTTATGGGTGACTTTGATATTTATCACGGAACTAATTACTCAATTTTACCAACAAAACGAGCTAAAACGGTGTTGACAGTTTGTGACCTTGTATTTAAAAAATATCCTGAGACGGTAGCTGTTCGTAATTTAAGATTCTTATCATATTTTGTGGAAAAGTATACAATTTGTGCTACAAAATTAATTACAATATCGGAGAGTACGAAAAAAGATGTTGTAGACTTCTTTGGTATTGACCCGGATAAAATTCATGTCACACCACTTGCGGCCGATAAATTTTTCCGGGTGATATCGCCTGAAGATAGTTACTTTGCCGAAGTTCGCGCTAAATATCAGTTGCCTGACCGGTTTATTTTATATGTGGGCACTCTCGAACCCCGTAAGAATTTACAGAGATTAATTAGTGCTTTTGCTAAAACATTTAAAAGGACCGGTTGCGAACACAAGCTTGTGCTGGCTGGAGGAAATGGCTGGATGTATGATGGAATATTCAAGCTTGTTCAGGAGCTGGGCTTAGAGGATAAAGTGATCTTTACGGGGTATGTGGATGCATGTGATTTGCCGCATCTGTACAATTTAGCAGATGCTTTTGCTTATGTATCTTTATACGAGGGATTTGGATTGCCCCCACTCGAAGCCATGCAGTGCGGAATACCGGTTTTGGCATCAAACGTATCATCTATTCCGGAGGTCGTTGGTGAGGCAGCAATATTAATTAATCCTCTGGATACAGAGGCCATTGCCGACGGCCTGGAACAACTGCTGTCAGATACCAGTCTCTATGCTAATTTAAAAGCGAAGGGGCTGGAACGGGCGGCTACCTTTCAATGGAGGCAAACCGCCCAACAGACTTTAGACTGCTACCTGGCAGCCATTAATGCGGATAGGTAATTCAAGAAAGGGACAGTTCGATGAAAAAAGTACTCATAACAGGGATAACCGGGCAGGACGGCTCTTATCTAGCCGCGTTGTTACTGGGCAAAGGCTATGAGGTGCATGGGGCCGTGCGCAGGGCCAGTATGGAGAATACTGTTAAACTACAGAATATACAGAGTATAGCTGATAAAATAAATTTGCATGCTTGTTCGCTAGACAATCATTTGTCTGTCTATAAACTAATTGCTGCTATCCGGCCAGACGAATGTTACCATTTAGCAGCATCGAGTTTTGTAAGTTATTCATTTGAAGATGAAGCCTCTATTCTTGCCGCAAACTTTACATCCACTCATTACCTTTTGTCCAGTATTAAAGAATTGTGCCCGTCCTGTAGGGTATACTTCGCCGGTTCGAGTGAGATTTTTGGCAACGCAGAAGAATCGCCGCAAACAGAAACCACAAAGTTCAATCCACGCTCCATGTATGGTATATCCAAGCTCGCCAGTCACCATGTAGTGAAAAATTATCGGGAGCAGTACGGCTTATATGCCTGTACTGGTTTTACCTATAATCATGAATCGCCGCGGCGGGGACATGCTTTTGTGACGAGAAAAATTACGGCCACTGTTGCCAAAATATTCCTCGGGATAGCCACAAAAATAGAATTAGGCAATATTGAGACAATAAGGGATTGGGGATATGCACCTGAATATGTGGAAGCCATGTGGCGTATGCTCCATAATCCCCAGGGGCCAAAAGACTACGTGGTAGCCACAGGTGTTGCCCATACGGTCAGCGAACTGCTAGCTACAGCTTTTTCTACAGTTGGGCTTAATTATACTCAGTATATTGTCATCAATAAGGACTTTTACCGTCCAGGAGAACAGGTGCCGCTCATTGGCAACGCAAAAAGTATTTATACCGATTTAGGCTGGAAACATACCACCTTGTTTAAAGATATGATAGTGGAAATGGTACAAAATGATATCAGGGAGTATAGTGCGCAAAATAATCAATAAATTTATTTCTAATTTTATCATGCTGAAACCTTGTTAAACAAAATTCCTGATTTTTAATTATCCGGGTGCGCAAGCAATTATCTGAAACCAGGAGATGAATCAATTCCGCAATCAGTTTGGGATCTTTTTGACTGACTAAAATTCCGCCATTTTGTAACGTTTCGGCAATAGCGGCAGCATTATAGGCTAGTATAGGAATTCTGAAATACATGCTTTCAACCAAGGGCACGCAAAAGCCTTCGTGCTCGCTTAAGCAGAGAAAGACCGTGGCGGTTTTATAGTAAGCCAATATATCAGCAAACGGTATATGCCCGGTAAAATATACGTCTTCCAAATCAAGTTTTTTTAAAAGCGTAAGTAGTTCATTGTAATAGTTGTTCATGCCGGCATAGGACCCAACCAGAAACAGCCTGGCCTGCGGGTCAATATACTTTTTATAGTAGTGAAAAGCTATAATTATATCTTCTTGCTTTTTATTAGGAGCCACCCTGCCGACAAATAAAATATTTGTTTTTCCATCATTATATTTTTTTACGATTTCAGCATTCGCATCCTGCTTGTAAGCAGAAAAATCTATGATTATTGGTAGAACTTTTGTGTTCCTAAATCCAATTTGATCCAGTTCCTGCTTGTTGAACTCTGAATCAGCCCAACATTCATCAACATGGTTCACTAAAGATAATAAACTGTCTCTCCCATATTTGGTGAGAGAATATAGCTTATAGTTGTAGTTGATAAAGAAATGACTTGGTGTTATATTATGATAAATCATGATTTTCCGTTGGCATTGAACTTCAAGAAACCACCTGGCCAGAGGAGAACCTATGGATTTATGATAGATAATAATATCTTTTTTTTCAATATAAACTTCTTTAATATTAATACACATATGTTTTACTTCTGGCTTTATAGATTGAGCACAGATATAGGCTGCATAGCCTGCTTGTTGGAGAATATGATGCAACGCTATAGTATCGTTGCCAACAGCATCGCCTTGTGAAAACTCGGGCAATATTTGATATACTTTGGTTTCCGGCGATTCATCTGCGAGACCGTTACATTGAGATTTTAATTTTAATTCTTTTTTTAAATATGATAATTTCTTGATAAAATGGAAAAACTGTGCCTGTATAGTTAGTAGTACTGATGTGTCGCTTTCTAGTGCATGGGGTAAATTTTGACAGGGTATATTTCTGTTTTTCATATTTCTTATGGCTTTTTGAATGACTTCGTGCATTTAGCTTCCTCCAGTGTATATTTACATGTATACATTCAAAGTTTTTTGTAATAATCCTGCACAGCATATATTACCAGACAGATGAATTTAGGATGGTAATTCTGAATTCACATGAAGTCATAATTAATAATAATTTGACGAAACGAACAGTACTTGAATTTTATAATAACAGGTGCTACACTCTTTTAAGAAGTTTACTTAATTTAATATCGTTGAGTTTCTAAGCAGCTACTATTATATAAAATGCATTTGAGAGGAAGATTTCTATATGCCTATTGCACTTATCACAGGGATTACCGGTCAGGATGGTGCCTATCTGGCCGAATTTCTTTTAACTAAAGGCTATGAGGTCCATGGCATTAAACGCCGTTCTTCCCTGATCAATACCGAGCGCATTGATCATTTGTATCAGGATCCGCATGAAGATAACCGGCGGTTAGTTTTGCATTATGGCGATATGACTGATTCAAGCAGTCTGGTCCGGATTATTCAACAGGTCCAGCCGGATGAGATATACAACCTGGCTGCGCAAAGCCATGTGGCTGTGTCGTTTGAGGAACCCGAGTATACGGCAAACTCGGATGGTTTGGGTGCCCTTCGGATACTGGAAGCTATTCGGATCCTCGGTTTGGAAAAGAAAACCCGCTTTTATCAGGCGTCAACCTCTGAACTTTTTGGCCTCGTTCAGGAGATACCCCAGAAAGAAACAACACCATTCTATCCCCGGTCCCCTTATGCAGTAGCTAAATTATATGCTTACTGGATAACGGTCAACTATCGCGAGGCCTATGGGATGTATGCCTGTAACGGTATTTTATTTAACCATGAATCTCCGGTTCGCGGCGAAACATTCGTGACCCGTAAGATTACCCGGGCAGTGGCTCATATCAAGGCGGGTTTGCAGGATACCCTGTATTTGGGTAATCTTGATGCCAAACGTGACTGGGGTCATGCCCGCGATTATGTGGAAATGCAGTGGCTGATGCTGCAACAGGATAAACCTGAGGATTTCGTTATTGCCACAGGACGGCAATATTCGGTACGGGAGTTTGTTAGCCGTGCTTTTACTGAAGTAGGAATTGATATTCGCTGGGAGGGCGCAGGGGTGGAAGAGAAAGGGTATGACGCGGCAACAGGAAAATGCCTGGTTGCTGTTGACCCACGTTATTTTCGCCCTACAGAAGTGGAAACGCTGTTGGGCGATGCAACGAAGGCGAAGGAGAAACTTGGCTGGACGCCCAAGATCAGCTTTGACCAATTAGTAGTGGAAATGGTGCGGGAGGATGTAAAGCGGGCCAAACGTGATGCCTTATGCAAGCAAGAGGGGGTTGGAGTGTTCCCGCATCATGAATAAAGAAGCTAAGATTTATGTTGCTGGTCATAAAGGCCTGGTGGGGAGTGCTCTGGTGCGTGCTTTGCAGACACAGGGCTATCACAACCTGTTGCTGCGCACTCATGCGGAAATGGACCTGACAGATCAACAGGCAGTCCAACACTTTTTTGCAGTAGAGCAACCAGATTATGTATTTCTTGCTGCAGCTAAAGTGGGGGGCATTGAGGCGAACCGCATGTACCCTGCGCAATTTATTTATAATAACCTTATCATTCAGACTAATGTTATTCATGAATCCTGGCGTCAGAAAGTAAAAAAGCTGCTTTTTCTGGGTTCTTCCTGTATTTATCCACGCGATTGTTTGCAGCCAATCAAGGAAGAATATCTCCTGACAGGTACTCTCGAAAGTACAAATGAAGCCTATGCGTTAGCTAAAATCGCCGGCATTAAAATGTGTGAGGCTTATAATCGCCAATATGGGACAAACTATATGTGCGTGATGCC
This sequence comes from Sporomusa termitida, assembly GCF_007641255.1. Taxonomy (NCBI): domain Bacteria; kingdom Bacillati; phylum Bacillota; class Negativicutes; order Selenomonadales; family Sporomusaceae; genus Sporomusa; species Sporomusa termitida. The sequence goes on along the minus strand of NZ_CP036259.1, from coordinate 3,607,351 downwards.
TACTAATCTCTACGGTCCCGGTGACAATTACGACCTGCAGACTTCACATGTGCTGCCTGCTTTAATTCGTAAATTTCACGAAGCGCTGCCGGATCAACCAGTGGTCGTATGGGGTACTGGCATGCCCCGGCGGGAATTCTTACATTCAGACGACATGGCTGCCGCCTGTGTCTTTTTGATGGAACAGTGTGATAAACCGCAAATGGTCAATATCGGGACCGGTGAAGACCTGACGATACGTGATTTAGCCTATTTAATACAGTCCGTCGTGGGGCATACAGGTGAAATCATATGGGATGCAGCCAAGCCTGACGGGACTCCGCGCAAATTGCTGGATGTTTCGCGTCTGCATGCCCTTGGTTGGCAACATAAGATTAAGCTTCCGGAAGGGATTGCCAAAGTATACGAGCAATTAATACAATCTGACCGATTTGATTGAGTCTTTTGTATCTGAGACCAACTGAGGAGCAAAAAAGCACTGCTATCCGTAAGGGCAGCAGTGCCTTTTTCAATTAGCGATATTTCCCCCGGTAGTCATTCGCCACCAGGCTAGGCCACGCATGGCCGTAACCGCTTGTATTTGTCCGGCAAAATCGTTAGGCATAGTTCCTGGCTGGCGGTCAATAACAGTAAGGGCCTCGACCGTTTTGGTGCCGATCACGCCAATGGCGTTGTCGGAGATCCAGAAAGCCAAATTAAAGCCAAAGCGATCACCGGCTGTCAGGCTTTTAGCCATCGAATGATAAACGAACCCCTGAGGGGCAATAAGTTCAATCAGCGTTGGTCCGATGTTGAGATGCGAGCCGGCTACCTGAGCATCAAACATATTCTTGTGTATACCTGGTCCATACATGATAAAAGGAACCGCATAACGCTCAAACAAAGTCGGGTTGGGAGTTATGTTCAGTCTGTCGGCATGGTCGCCGGTCACGACAAACAGACTCTGCGGAAAGCGCTGGCTCATATCGGCAATAAATTTCACCAGATATTTGTCGGCATACCAGAAATGGCCCAACTTGGTAATCAGTTCTTTATCAGCTTTCGCTGAACCGCTTAAACCAGCGGAAACGATTGCCTCACTAAACCCTTCGGCCTCAATATCTACCGTATAGGGTGGATGATTTGCACTTGTCAGCAGGACATTAAAACTAGGCTGTGTATCATTGAACAGCGTATTGATGCCTTCATAAAAATATTTATCTTCACTACCCCAGGCATTGCCGGCTGCATAGGGGAAATCACCGCAGGAATAAAACTCATCGAACCCCTGGGCACGGGTAAAGGTTTCAATTTGCTGCCACGATGAAAAACCGGCATACCAAAACCTGGTTCTATAGCCCAACTGTTTCATTTGCGCGGCAATGCCAGTGGCGTAAACACTTATATAGGATTCGGGTTGATAATTCGGATACAGGTTTTCCTCCGGAAAACCTGTCACAATGCCGTTAATCCCGGCCATTGTACCGGCGCCTGTCGGTAAAAATGGTTTTACCTGCACTGCGTTATCCTTAGAAAGGATGCTTTTCATGCCACTGGCGATATTCAGACTACTGAACTCCGGCAGGAGGGGCCATTGGGCATAGCTTTCGCCGATAATCAAAAAGATATGGGAAGGTTTGGGGATTCTTGCTCCTTGCGCTTCCTGCCGGAAATACTCATCAACATTAGCAGGGCTGATTGTTTTTCCGGTTAACTGAGTGCCATATTTTCTTACCTGCTCGGGTGAAATATTTAATGAGGCCGCCTTCTTTAGTGCTTCATGAGCTGCATAAGCGCGGTAGAGGGCCTGAATATCATCTAAGATCGCTTCATTGAGAAACGGATCTTTGCTGACTTCAGCATTTTCCCAGTGTACGGAGTTGGCATAGGTTAAACTGCCGCCAAACCGGGTGAAAACCATAAAAGCGGCAATACCTGTGATTAATGACAGTTTAAAAGCAATTAACCCCACACGATGGGGCAGGTATGGCAGGGTAAAAGTCCTGGTATGAAGGACTGCTCTTAATATTCTGCAAAGAATTAGTGTGATGCCAAAAATAGACAAAAAACGGAGAGGCAAATTGTATTCATGTATAACTGTAACCAGCAGAGCAACAGTGTCATCTCTAAAGATATTAAAAAGAAATTGATTAAAAGCTGCATGAAATACTTCGTAATACGGAATTCGGATATGGAACAACAGCGTTAGAATAAATATATAACTATAACCTAATATGGTTCTGGGTTTGTCAAATTTATCATTTTTGAAGATGACTGCCAGCAATGTGGAAAAAAGAAATGAGAACAGGACTACAATGCCGGTACTCTTTAAACTGATACGTAATCCGTAAAAAAGGGCAAGGCTGATATCATGAAAATCCGTTGTCGGACCGATATATTTGCTAAGATAAAGAATAAAAGCAACACGGTAGAGGCAAAAGACAGCCAGAATAAAGATATATAGCTTCAAATCTTTTTGAAGCTGTCTAAATACAATTTCCCATCTGGACATATGGTAATCAGACCTTTCACAATGTGAAATTAAGGCTTGGGAGCCCCAGTGGAATGAAACTTACTATTAAATACAATATTAACCATAAAGGCAAGAACTGAGCAATAGGCCGCTAATTCAAACAGCTCCTCAAACACTACGGTTCTGTTGCCTAATAAGCCTGCGGTATGGTGTTCAATAAAATCGGCCGCAAGTATACCTGTAATCATAAAAACCAGGTCCAGCAGCGGTAGGTTATCTTTTTTTAACCAGGAAATTAATTCTTTGTGTAATCCAGAGGTAAAGAAATAGATCAAAACGCCGGTTATCAGTATCGCTACCACCGGATAAACAGCAGGGCCGTACCAGAGTGCTTTCAGCGGCGGAATATTTCCGGCATTGTCCATGTAAAAGACCCGCCCCCAGCTTAGCTCACGGGCAATGGCCAGCAGCAGGAATACACCAGACAGTGCATACAGCTTGCGTCGTTGTTGCCTTAATTGGAGGGTAAAGCAGACACTAAAGGCAATACCCGCCGCCAGGCTTAACACCAAAATCTGCAGATTTTCCACAGCGCCGTTTTCCTGCCCATATTCAGGCGGCAACAGCCATCCAAAGCAGACAGCAAATAGCATTACAGCCAAGCTAAGAGCGGTTGCAGGAGTTATTTCCCATAAAATCCGTTTTTTCGATTGTATCATCTGAGTTCCTCCCACCAAGCATCATATTAAGACATTATTAAATATAATAATATACTACCTGATTTTGACACAGCAAACAAGATGTACAAAAAACTATCAGGAATAAACGATTATTCTGGAGATTTCCTTCTTATTATAATATGATATACTAGTAAGGATAGATTTTTTCAATTAGGGGAGTAATCATATGAAACTCATCATACTGGCCGGTGGCGGCGGTACACGCCTGTTTCCGTTATCACGGACCTGCCTGCCTAAACAGTTTTTAAAGCTTGGCAACACTGATTCGCTGCTCACACAAACGGTAAAACGGTTTTTACCACTGGTCAAAGCCGCAGATATTGTGGTTGTAACCAATCAGGAATATATGCATCACGTAAAAACCGAACTGGCAGCCTGCGGCGCCGGTGCGGCCCATATCCTGCTGGAGCCGGTGGCCAGGAATACGGCCCCGGCCATTGCTCTGGCTGTCCGCTTTTGTCTGGATGAACTCCACAGCGCCAGCGATGATATCCTGTTTGTCACCCCCGCCGACCATATCATTCATCCGGCCGAGACTTTTGCCCGGAATGTGCGTCAGGCCGTGGAACTGGCGGCGCTGGCTAAGCTTGTGACCTTTGGCATCAAACCGGATAAGCCGGAAACCGGTTATGGCTATATCCAGGCCGGCGCCAGCTGCGGTCCCGGGTATGAGGTTGTTTCCTTCCGGGAGAAACCGGATAAGGATACGGCGGCAGCCTATCTGACAGCAGGCAACTACTATTGGAATTCAGGGATGTTTGCCTTTACCGCCGGCTGCATTATGGAAGAGTTCAGCCGGTATGCGCCGGCCATATATCAGCTGGCGTCGGCCCCGCTGCCGGCGGTTGTCGACAAGTTTGCCACCATGCCCAACATCTCCATTGACTATGCGGTGGCCGAGAAGTCGGCTCGGGTAGTTATGGCGCCCCTGACCGCCTACTGGAATGATATCGGCTCCTGGGATGCCATCTATGATGTGCTGGACAAAGATGAGGCCGGCAACGCCCTGAACGGCGATTGCCTGCCGATCGACTGCAGCAAGACGCTGATGCTGGGGCGCAACCGGCTGATTGCCGGCATCGGCCTGGAGGATGTGCTGGTGGTAGAGACCGATGATGTCATCGTTGTCGCCAAACGGGGCGAGTCCCAGAAGGTTAAGGATGTGGTGGCCGAGCTCAAAGCCCGGGGGCGGCGGGAGGTCGATGAGCATACGACCATGTACCGCCCCTGGGGCAGTTATACGGTCCTCGGCGAAGGGCCCGGCTACAAAATGAAGAAAATAGTAGTAACCCCCGGTCAGCAGCTGAGCCTGCAGCTCCACTATCACCGCAGCGAACACTGGATTGTCATTGGCGGCACGGCCAAGGTAACGATCGGTGAGCAGGAACAAATGGTCCATGTCAATGAGAGCGTCTATATCCCGGTTTCCACCAAGCACCGCCTGGCCAATCCGGGCAAGCTGCCGCTGGAGATTATTGAGGTCCAGAACGGCAGTTATCTGGGTGAAGATGATATCGTCCGCTTTGACGATGTGTACGGGCGGGCTTAACTGCAAAAACTCCTGACAGCTTTAGCTGACAGGAGTTTTTGTGCCATCGTATTATAGGAGCCGGTTCTTTTGCCGTAATCACCTGGCCCGTTTCAGCAGCAAAATTTCCGCTTCATGCTGGGCATAGTCGGCGGCCAGCTTGCGCACCATTTCTCCGTGCAGGAGCTGGGCGGCGTCCATTTTGTCAACCTTCTGACCCAGGACCGTAACCATCTGGACGACATCGGCAAAGCCACTCGCCGTTTGGGCTTCGAGAGCGCCCACCCGAGTTTCGACCATACCTATCCGGGCATCCAGCCTGTCGACTTTTTCTTCCATTCTGTCCATCCGGCCGACAAGCTCCTCGGTTACAGCATTGTTGTGTCCGACCATTTTAACCAGCTGCTCCATCATGGTCTGCAGCTGATTGAGCTGTTCCTTTGTCTCCATGTTGCTTTTCACCTCATCTCCCCGTATTTTGTCCCTTACTATTATTCTAACCCCTATCGGCCCGATAGACAAGCAGCTATTTGCAGCGGAAAAGTGCCGGCCAGGTCAGTCCGGCCTGAAAATATTTCTGGCAACATCTGCCTATAAAGGAATATTTTTTGCAGATGTAGTATATAGTATATAGTTGGAAAAAAGGAGCGTGAATGTATGGAGATTAAACGGGACGCTTTCAAAGCCTATGATATCAGGGGCCGGGTGCCTGATGAATTAAACGAAGAGATGGCCTACCGGATCGGACGGGCCTATGTGGATATTTTTAAAGCCACCAAGGTGGCGGTAGGCCATGACATCAGGCTCTCCGGGCCGTCTTTCCGCAACGCCCTGGTCTGGGGTCTGACTGAAGCCGGCTGTGATGTTGTCGATATCGGCCTGTGCGGGACGGAGCAGATCTATTTTGCCACCTTTCACCTTCAGCTGAGCGGCGGCATTATGATTACCGCCAGCCATAATCCCAAGGACTATAACGGCATGAAGCTGGTGCGGGCCGAATCGCGGCCGATCAGCGCCGACAGCGGGCTGAAAGAGATTGAGGAACAGGTCGTGACCGGTGAGTTTCCGCCTGTCAGCCAGGATATTGTGCCCGGTCAGGTTATCTATGTAAATATTATGCAGGACTATGTGGCCCATCTCCTGACGTATGTTGAGCAGGCGGCCCTCAAACCGCTGAAGGTTGTTGTTAATGCCGGCAACGGCGCCGCCGGGGCGGTTATTGACGCCCTGGAGCCGTTTTTGCCGTTTGAGCTGATCAAAGTTAATCATGAGCCTGACGGCAGCTTCCCCAACGGTGTGCCTAACCCCTTGCTGATTGAAAACCGGGAGGCTACCGCCAGGGTTGTGCGCGAGCACGGCGCCGCCATCGGCATTGCCTGGGACGGTGATTTCGATCGCTGCTTCCTGTTTGATGAACAGGGTGACTTTATTGAGGGGTATTACCTTGTTGGCTTTTTGGCCCAGGCCTTCCTCCGGCGTTATGCCGGGGCCAAGATCATCTATGACCCGCGCCTGACCTGGAACACCGTTGAACTGGTAGAGCAGGCCGGCGGCATTCCCGTTCTGTCCAAAAGCGGCCATGCCTTTATCAAAGAAAGGATGCGCAGGGAAGATGCCGTCTACGGCGGGGAAATGTCGGCCCATCACTATTTTAAAGAATTCTCCTATTGCGACAGCGGCATGATCCCCTGGCTGCTGGTGCTGGAGATCATGAGCCGCGAGGGCAAACCGCTGTCAGAGCTGATGCGCGCACGAACGGCGTGTTATCCGGTCAGCGGCGAGATTAACAACACGGTGGCCGATGCCAGGGCCGTCATCGCCAGGATTGAGGAACAATATGTGCCGGGGGCGCTGAAGGTGGAACGGGTGGACGGGCTGAGTGTAGAATATGAACAGTGGCGGTTTAATGTCCGGATGTCCAACACCGAGCCGGTGCTCAGGCTGAATGTCGAGTCCAGGTGCGACCGTGAGCTGATGGCCGCCAAAACTGAGGAATTGCTGGCGCTAATACGGGCCTAGAAAGGGAGGAAAGAAATGCCTAAAATTCACCAAAAAATAAGAAAGGCGATTATCCCGGCGGCCGGCCTTGGCACCCGGTTTTTACCGGCCACCAAGGCCCAGCCCAAGGAAATGCTGCCGATTGTCGATAAACCGGCCATCCAGTTTATTATCGAAGAGGCCATCCAGTCCGGGATTGAAGAGATCCTGATCATTACCGGCCGCAACAAGCGGGCCATTGAAGACCATTTTGACCGGAACTTCGAGCTGGAGATGACCCTCAAGGCCCAGGGAAAATACGACCTGCTGGGGCTGGTGGAAGAGTTGTCAGAGGTGACAATCCACTATATACGGCAAAAAGAAGCCAAGGGGCTGGGCCACGCCGTCCTGTGCGCCAAACAGTTTGTCGGCAATGAGCCGTTTGCCGTCCTCTTAGGGGACGATATTATTGATGCCAATGTCCCCTGCCTCCGGCAGCTGATGGATGCCTATGACGACTACCAGGGGTCGATTCTGGGGGTACAGGAGGTACCGAAAGATAAGGTTTCCAGCTACGGCATTGTTAAACCGGAACTGATCAAGGACAATGTCTGGAAGGCTGTGGACCTGATCGAAAAGCCGTCGGTGGAGGAGGCCCCTTCCCGGCTGGCTGTGCTGGGCCGGTATATCATTGAGCCGGAGATCTTTTACCTGCTGGAAGAAACCCCCCCGGGGCGGGGTGATGAGATTCAGCTGACCGATGCCCTGCGGCGGCTGGCGGCTTTTAAGCCGGTCTATGCCTACAAATTTGAAGGCCGCCGCTATGATGTCGGTGATAAGCAGGGGTATCTGGAAGCCACTGTGGAGTATGCCTTAAAGCGGCCGGACCTGCGGGATCAATTTCTGCGTTACCTGCTGCGCACTGTCGGCCAGCTGGGCAAAGACGCGGCCGCCAATCAAAAAAAATAAATGGTTCCAGGTATTTTCGGGTCAGGAAGATATGAGGAGATGAATGCATGGCTGATGCTAAAACCGTAATTTCATTACCATCAGGTTTTACCTTCGATTATACCAACCTTTATGGCGACGGCCGGATTTCCCCGGCCGACATCGCCGCCCTGTCGGCCCGCCTCCGGGCGGCTCACCAGGCGGTTGCGCAGATGCGGGCCACCGGTGAGGTGCGCGGGCATCTGTCAAAAGACGGCCAGCCGGAGAAGGTGCTGTTTACCCAGCTGCCTTATGTCCGGGAGGGCAACCTCAACACCCCGGCCTCCCTTGCCAGGCTCAAAGCCTTCGGCCAGTCCCTCCGTCACCGGGTGGATGCGGTCATCTCCTTTGGCATCGGCGGCTCCTATCTCGGCAATAAGGTGTTGTTCGATATCCAGTGCGGCGAGTTCTGGAACAGCAAGGACCGGGAGGCGCGGCACGGCTATCCCCGGCTGTATTTTAGCGGCAATAACATTGATCCCCGCCGGACGGCTGAACTGATCGGGCATATTGTCGATGAGGCCAAAAGCAAGGCCAGGCAGGCCGGAGCCGGTGACGGGACGTACCGGGTAACGCTGGTGGTTATCTCCAAATCAGGCGCAACCCTGGATACGATGTCAACCTTTATGGCGGCCTATGACGCCCTGCAGCAGGCGGCCCCGGCCATTGCGGTCGAGGTGGTGGCTGTCACCGATCCGGCCGCGGGCCCGCAGGCGACGCTGCTGCACCGGCTGGCCCGGGAACAGGGCTGGCCGGTATTCCGTGTGCCGGATGGTGTGGGCGGGCGATTCAGTGTATTCTCCGAGGTTGGCCTGATTACCGCTGCCTGCACCGGCTTTGATATTGACGCCTTCTTAGCCGGGGCCCGGTCGATGGATGAGGCCTGCCACAGCGAGGATATCCGGCACAACCCGGCCATGCTGAACGCCGCGTTGAAATACCTGGCGGCAGCCAACTACGGGCGGGATATTGAGGTCTTTATGCCCTATGCCGATCACCTGAAGGCAGTGGCCGAATGGTATATCCAGCTCCTGGCCGAATCGCTCGGCAAACGCACCAACCGGGCCGGTCAGGAAATATACTACGGGCGGACGCCGGTGGTCGCGGTCGGGACGACCGACATGCACGCCCAGACCCAGCTGCATCAGGACGGCCAGCGGGACAAGGTCGTCCAGTTTGTACAGGTCGGCCAGTGGCCGGAGGATGCCGTCATCCCCAATTGTTTTCCGGCGGCAGCCAGCCTGGCCGATATAGCGGGCCTCAGGCTGAGCCAGGCCCTGGATGCGGCCCGCGAGGCCAACGCGGCGGCACTGATCCGGGATAACCGCTTTAACGCCAATTTTGTGCTGCCGCGTCTGAATGCCTTCCATCTGGGGGAACTTCTGTACCTGCTGGCCTTATCGGTGGCCTACGAGGGGGAACTGGCCGATGTGGATGCCTTTGACCAGCCGGGGGTAGAAGCTTATAAGCGGCTGTTGGGGCCGCTGCTGAAACAAATGAAGGCAGCTGAATAAACAAAGGCCTGTGAAAATTCACTCAAGGGAGTGAATTTTTTTTCGACAGGACCCGGCTTAGGCAAATGACGCCTGTGCCTGACCTCACTGACCGGGAAAAGGCTGTTCTGGTCCGGCTGGCAAGCGGTATGTCCAACCAGGAGATTGCGCAGGATATGAGGGTCGGGGTCAGCACGGTGAAAACCCATGCCCATCATTTGTTTGACAAGCTGGAGGTGCGCAGCCGGACCCAGGCGCTACTGAAAGCCTGGCAGTTCGGCTTGCTCAATACCTGATAAGCGGGAAAATAAAAAATATCCATCCAAGGGTTGAGGAATTATGCAAGCTTTTTATTTTATAATAAAATAAATTATCAAGTAAAATCCTGATTGAATATAAAGCGGTTGCAGCCGGGATGATCTTTTTTCGACAGTAAGCAGAAAAATAGTCTGTATAGCGTCGAATATTGGTTTTCTGTAAAACTTCCTAGATGTTTGTGTGGGATATTGTAGTATAAAAAATGTTGTATAATCTTCGCAATCTTACTACAATTAAAAGAAAGTGGCAATCAATCGTTACCGGTATTGCAGCCGATTGCCCGTAAGGATGACGAGGCGGGATATGATGGAGAACACCGATTACCTTGAGTCCCTTAAGCAGCAATTAATTAAACTGGGGTATGGTTCTTATCTGATCAATAAAATAAGCTGTGATCTGATCGGAACGTTCAATAACAGTAAGCTGTCACCTGATCAATACCTTATTCTGATGACCGCAATGGAAGATTACATTGCCCTCACCCAAAAAAGCCGCAAGCGTGCAGCAAGAACAGTTCCCTGGTGGAGCGGCTTTAGGAAAAGGTAAAATGCGGGCTAATCCTCTATCAGTATATCAATGAGTTAAAATCTAGAAAAAATAGAATTTTTATACAAACCTCCACTTAATGGTTGAGGTTTTTTTATTTGCTATTCTTTATAATAAAGCAATAGGAATAAAGTCCTATGTTTGCTTGCCGGCTTTTGTACTACATACCACTGCCAAGACAGCTGGCAGTGGGCGGCGTTATCATAACCCTAAACCCTGAAGAGGGAGGTAATGCGTGAATTTGCAGGACATATACCAGACAATTGTTCATATTGGCTGCCGGTTGGCAAATACCCCTCACGGTTTTATCTATGCCATCAATAAAAAACAGGAAGAACTGGAATTAAAATACGGTGCCGGTTTTTATCGCCGCTGTCAGGGGGCAAAGCATAACAAGGAAGAGCCGTCACTGGCCGGCACTGTCTGGAAAACAGGCCGCGCCTTATCCATACAGGACATTCAGCACTGGCCGGGACGGGCCCGGGACTGTTCCGACGGTTGGGATAATGTCCGCTCCGTTATGGGCATGCCGTTATCTGCAGACTATGGCGTTATTGCCGTTTGGGGAGTGGGATTCCTTGCTGTCGGCCATGTTTTAACAGAAGCGGACTCCATGATATTGAAACGGTTTGGGAAAATGGCGGCAGTTATATTACAGCACAATGCCGATAATGTAAAGATAAAACCCAGGCCAGCCAGACCGGTTTATGGGCTGCCGGCTCTCACCGGACGGGAAGAAACAGTGCTGAACCGCATGGCGTCAGGCTTATCCAACCAGGAAATCGCCCAGGAGCTCAGGGTCGAACTCAGCACTGTCAAAACCCACATCAATCACTTATTTTCAAAACTGGAGGTCCACAACCGGGCTCAGGCTTTGATCAAAGCCTGGGAACTTGGCCTGATTGTCAAGAGACGATAATTACTTTTGCTTTATGAATATAAAGATTACTTAAAGTTTTTCCTTTGCCAGTATCTGGATCAGGGAAAATGAATTATAATAAATAGGTATAAAGTCCTGGAAAAGAAGGACAAGTGTAAACCGGTCTGATTTATTGAATAAATTCCTTACGTGGCGGAGGGCTGATGAGTATGCCGGAAAATCAGGAAATAAAGAAGCTAATCGAACAGCTTAATAATCTGGGGTATGTTCAGTATCAACTTGATAGTATTATCAAGGAGGCAATCGGTACTGTGCATTTGAACGACCTGAGTGCCGGGCAGGAAAAAGAGCTGGCCGCAGTATTGCAGGAGTATGTTGATTTTGCGGTTAAATGTCGTAAATCGCTGAAATAATCAGATTATGTCGAAATAAAATTTGTAAATTATTGCGGTTTTCAAAAGGAATTTTAAGTTTTTTGTGGTATTAAACTTAAAGTTACGATCTGCTCTTTTAATAAATATATGACTGAGAGTCACTTATATTTTAGTAAGCTGATTTTCGGTAAGTATAGAAAGTATTCAGTGAAAGCAGCAGTCTGTAAGCAACCGGATGATGCATTCCGGTTGCTTTTTCATTGTAAACAAAAGTATTATGTACACAAAATGGCAGGATTTACTGTCGAAACGTCAAATAGTAACAAAAGATATGAGAAGCTGACTCAATTAAATTAATTGTAACTAAAAGGAAGCCAAGGAGGAGACCATGCGACAACCGGTAACCGTTTTAATTATTTTATTTTTAATGATGACCCTGCCGCTAGCCAGTACGGCCCAGGACTATCAATTAGGTCCGGGCGATGTTTTGGCCATTAATGTCTGGGGCTTTGAGGAACTGAAGATCGAAGAACTGCCCATCAGGCCTGACGGCAAAATTGCCATCCCCCTGGCCGGAGAGCTGCAGGCCGGCGGCATGACCCCGGGTGAACTGGCCGGTATGATTACCACGCAATTAAGCCACTACCTGAAAAATCCGGTTGTCAGTGTCAATGTGGCCAAATTCAGGACAACCCGGGTGTATGTGCTGGGCGAGGTGTTTAAGCCCGGCATGTATGAGATTGAGAAGCAGCATAACCTGATTGATGCCATTGGCATGGCCGGCAGTTATACTAAATATGCTGCGAAGAAGAAGGTTTATATCATTCGCCAGGATCAGACCGACAAGCCTTTAAAAGTGAATCTGCTTAACCTGATCGAGAAAGGCGACATGTCGCAGAATGTTCTTTTACATGATGGTGATATTGTTTATCTGACGAAAAGTAATAAGATTGATTTTGCCAAAGACATCCTGCCCTGGATTTCGGCCACTTATCAAATTAGTGAGACGCGAAACAATTAATTATGCCAAACTGAATTTGGAGGTATCGAAGTGGACGAAACCACGCTGGATCTTAGAGATATCATTAAGACACTAAAAAAGAAACGAAAACTAATCATAGGGACCTTCCTGCTGTTTGTGAGTTTGGCTGTCGTTGTCAGTTTCCTGATTCCCCCTACTTATGAGGCTGAAACCGCAATCAGGGTGAAGCAGCCGAAGGGGCTGGCAAGTTCTTTATTATCTGATTTGCCTACCGGTAATCCCATGGGCACCAAACAGCTAATGTCCACCTATGCGGAGATTATTAAAAGCCGGACTGTCGTGCAGGAGGTCATTGATAAGACCCAGGCCGATAAGAACGAGATCCCTACATATGAAAATATGCTGAAACGGATTACCACCCAGCCTGTAAAAGACACAGAAATATTAAACGTGAAAATCCAGGCCGGCTCACCGGAGGAAGCCCAGCTTGTCGCCAATACCTTAATTGAGGTATTTCTGGGCAGAATGACCGCCCTCGTCAGGGGCGAGCAGTCAACAGTCAAAGAATTTATCGGCCAGCGGCTGAAAGATTCGAAAGCCGAGCTGGAGCAGGCGGAAGCAATATTACAGAAATATAAGGAAGAACAAAAAGTTGTCGATCCCTCGCAAGAATCCAAAGCACTATTGGACAAAGTTGCCGGTATTGACAAATTAGCTGCCGAAAACAGGGTTGCCCTGGCAGCATCGCAGGCTAAGCTTGCCAGTACCCGACAGCAGCTGGGCAGCCAGCACCAGGGGGTTGTGGCCGACAATGCCCTGATTCAGCAATACAAGGCAAAATTGACAGAGTTAGAGATTGAGCTGGTAAGCCTGTCGGCGAATTATACCGATCAACACCCGCAAGTGGTGGCAATCCAGGCGGCGATAAAGGAAACGAAAGCCATGCTGGCGGCGGAGATTGGCCGGGTGGTTAATGCCGAAGCGCCTTCCATTAATCCGATTTACCAGGGTCTATTGCAGAGTCAAATCCAGGCTCAGGCCGAAATCGCTGTGGCCGGGGCGCAAAAACAGGCCATTGATCAGATCATTCAGGAGGGCAGCCAGGAGGTTGCTAAGCTGCCGGCCAAAGAGCAAGGACTGATCAAGGTGGCCCGCGATGCCAATGTGGCCCAGGAGATCTATATCATGCTGGCCAAACGCTATGAAGAAGCCCGGATCAGCGAGGTTATGGAGCCGACCGATGTACAGATTATTGATAAAGCAATAGCGCCGGAGAACCCTATTAAACCGAAGAAGGTACTTAATGTTGTGATTGCCGCTATTCTGGGGTTGTTTGTGGGGACAGGCATTGCTTTCTTTACGGAGTATATCAATAAAACCATCCGCACAGCCGAGGATGTCAAACAGTATCTGGACTTGCCGGTGATTGGCAGTATCCCGGACTTTGACAGTGACACTTCGTCCCACAATACCAGTTGGGTTACACGGGCCACGGAATTATTCAAAACCAAGACTGGCCATAAGGCCTAATTCTTAGAGAGAGGTGAATTATGGCTCAGAAACGACAGCTTATTGTTCATGAGGACGCGAAGTCGCCGATTGCCGAGGCCTACCGGACAATGAGAACCAATATTCAGTTTGCCAAGGTGGACAGTGATCTGCGGGTCATCATGTTTACCAGCGCCGGACCAGGGGAAGGCAAGTCGACGACAACGGCCAACACGGCAGTGGCCATGGCGCAAGCGGGGAAAAAGGTAATTATCGTTGACTGTGACCTGCGCAAGCCGGTACAACATAAGATTTTTGGCAAGCGGAACCGGGGGGTAACCAACATCCTTGTCGAAGACCGGTCGGTAGCCGATTTGATCCAGGAGACAGGCATCGATAACCTGCAGATGCTGCCCAGCGGTCCTATACCGCCCAATCCCTCGGAACTGCTGGGTTCGGCGAAAATGCGGGACATCATTGACTGCCTGAAAGGGCTGGCCGATATTGTGATTATTGATGCGCCGCCAACAGTCGCGGTTACCGATGCCTGTGTCTTAGCGGCCAGCGTCGACGGTATTCTGCTGGTGCTGGGGGCCGGTGAGATCAGGCCGGAGATGGCGCAAAAAGCCAAAGAATTGCTGCTGAAAGCGAATGGGCATATCCTGGGGGTTATTTTGAATAAGGTCGAGATTGAAGAGGAACATGCCTATTACTACTATTATTATGGGAATGAAAAAAAAACTAAGTAAGACTGAGGAGTGGTCTTATGCGACGAAAAATGGTGTCGCTGTGCCTGGTATTAATGGACGCGGCTATTGTTGCCCTGGTGCCGTTTATTGCCTTATACCTCCGGTTTGAGGGGCTGGTGAATAAACGTTATCTTGAACTTTTTATTAATTATTTGCCGGAAATTATCGTTATCAGGTTGGCCGTTTTCTATATGTTTGGCCTGTACCAGCGGTTATGGCGGTATGCCAGCATTCATGAATTGATAGGAATAATTTCCGCAGTTACGATAAGCAGTATTATAATTGGGGTCTATATGAATGTTACCGGCGCCGATATTCCCAGAAGCATCCCGGTCATCAGTTGGCTGCTCGTTATATTACTTCTTGGGGCCAGCAGGTTGTTTATCCGGGTCCTACACTTCGTGCGCCACAGCCGGCAGGATCAGGTTACTAATGTGTTGATTGTGGGCGCTGGTGATGCGGGGGCTGTGATTGCCCGGGAGATTAATCAGCGCTATAACAATACGAAGAGATTAATCGGTTTTATTGATGATGATGCCTATAAGCATAACCAGAGGCTGTATGGTGTGAAAATACTGGGGAATTGCCGTGATATTGCCCGGGTCACCGTAGAATACCAGGTGAAGGAAATTATTATTGCCATTCCTTCTTTGGGTGGACCGAAGCTGCGGGATATTGTGAAGGGATGCAAGAAGACGGGGTGTGCGGTTAAAGTATTGCCAGGATTATATGAATTGATGGATGGCAAGGTGTCGCTTAACCAATTGCGGGATGTTGATCTGGAAGACCTATTGCGTCGTGACCCTGTTAAACTGGATCTGGAAGAAATTGCAGGCTATCTTACCGGGAAACGCGTTTTGGTCACAGGTGCCGGTGGTTCGATTGGGTCAGAGCTTTGCCGGCAGATTGCCAAGCTGAGTCCTAATCAAATGATATTGTTAGGCAAAGGGGAAAATAGCATTTATGAAATCGACAGAGAACTGAGAGATACATATAGTACCTTCAAAATCGAACCAGTTATTGCCGATATTCGGGATGAGAGTAGAATTAATCATATTTTTGATCGCTTTAAACCTCAGGTAGTGTTTCATGCAGCCGCCCACAAACATGTGCCGTTGATGGAGGCCCAGCCTGATGAGGCAGTCCGCAATAATATATTTGGGACAAAGAATGTGGCGGAGGCTGCCCGCAGAATTGGGTCAGAAACCTTTATCATGATCTCCACTGATAAAGCGGTAAATCCAACCAGTGTCATGGGGGCGACTAAACGGGTTGCGGAGCTTATTGTTCAGTCTATGAACAGCAAGGGAAAAACTAAGTTTGCTGCTGTGCGGTTTGGTAATGTTCTCGGCAGCAGAGGCAGTGTAATTCCTCTATTTAAAAAACAGATTGCCAAAGGCGGACCAATTACAATTACTCATCCTGAAATGAAAAGATATTTCATGACCATTCCTGAAGCTACACAGCTAGTTTTGCAAGCTGGTTCAATGGCCAATGGTGGCGAAGTTTTTGTCTTAGATATGGGGGAGCCGGTAAAAATAGTCGACATGGCTAAGGATTTGATTGAGCTGTCGGGGCTACAGCCGGGGAAAGATATCGAGATTAGGTTTACGGGACTCAGGCCAGGGGAAAAGCTTTTTGAGGAGCTTTTGACTGCCGAAGAGGGGACTAACTCTACTTGTCATGAGAAGATTTATGTTGCTAATCTTAAGCAGGTGGATGAGGGACAGTTACAGAAAGCTTTGGCCTTGCTGCAGATTCGGGAGCGTACGCCAGATGAGATTGTAAGGCTTATGGAGGAGATTTTGCCGTCTTATCGGGTTACTAGGGGGAAGGTTGGGCAGGAGCGACGGGGGGCTGAGGAGAGCGCTGTGGAAGATCGGCCTGCTAGTAAGATTGTGGTGGGGCAAGTCGTGGTAGAGGGGTAATATATCTCTGGAATTTTATGGCATTTTGGAACCGGCCTGTGATGGCACCAATGCAGGTGCTCCCAAACTGTCATTGCGAGCGCAAGCGTGGCAATTCTTCCCCCTGAGGGGTGGTTCTCTTCATACAAAAAATTCGAAACGTATCAGCGACGACCAATGAGGTAGGTGTGTAGCGTGTATTTAAAAACAAAAAAATATATAGATTTTATTCTTGCTTTTGTCGGACTTATAGTTCTTTTACCAGTCTTTTTAATCCTCATCCTGGCGATAAAAATGGACTCAAAAGGTCCTGTTTTTTTCAAGCAAAGAAGGATCGGAATTAATAAAACACATTTTGACATTCTCAAATTCAGAACCATGAGAATTGACACACCTAAAGATACACCAACCCATTTACTTGCAAATCCTGATCAATATATAACTAAAGTTGGTAAGTTTCTCCGTAAGACAAGTCTTGATGAGCTACCTCAGATTATAAATATATTGGTTGGTGAAATGGCAGTAATCGGACCTCGTCCTGCACTTTGGAATCAGTATGATTTGATTGATGAGCGTGATAAGTACGGAGCGAATGATATTAAACCAGGTCTTACTGGGTGGGCTCAAATTAACGGTAGAGATGAACTTCCCATAGAAGTAAAAGCCAAGTTAGATGGTGAATACGTAGAAAGAATAAGTTTTCTATTTGATATGAAGTGTTTTTTTAGAACGCTTATTTGTGTCAGTAAGAGTGACGGGGTTGTTGAGGGCAGTACTGGAGTTAATGGTAAGATGAAAGCTACAAGTACCAAGAAGACAATTTCGCAATGACCAATATACTTATTACTGGCGCTGACAGTAAGCGATTAATAAGAAAGTGGCTAGACAAAAACATAAAACCGGCGTTCTCATTTGCCGGTTTTGTTCGAAGAGCACCTTTTTTGCATGTCTGGATTCCATGCAAGCCATGACGTGTTGCCGCAAATCGTCAATATTTTTAAGGGTGAAATAAGTGTCATCGGTATAAGCCAGCTATGGAATCAGTATGATCTAATTGAAAGAAGAGACAAATATGGTGAAAATGATATACCTGTTGGTCTTACAGGCTGGGCACAAATTAATGGTAGAGATTTTAGATTAATTCAAACAACCAAAATAAGTTAGGAGAAAATTATGAGAAATGTACTTATTAGCGGTGGGGCGGGATTTATTGGAAGCAATCTTGCTTTAAAACTAATTGATAAAGGATATAGGGTCACTGTTTTAGATAATTTAAGTAAACAAATACATGGTGATGACCCCAATAAATCATATACATATAACTTGATTAAAAATAAAGTGAATATGATTTTCGGTGATGTTAACAGTTTTGATGATTGGGAAAAAGCTTTAAAAGAATGTGATGTCGTAGTTCATCTTGCCGCTGAAACTGGTACTGGTCAATCGATGTATGAAATAGATAAATATGTTGCAACAAATATTGGAGGAACTGCTAAGCTCTTAGAGTTGCTTACTAATAAAGCGAATAAGGTTAAAAAATTAATAATTCCTTCTTCGCGGGCGGTATATGGGGAAGGTAAATTTGAATGTAAAAAACATGGAAATGTCTTTCCTGAATCACGATTAGAGAAACACATGTCAAATGGAGATTATGAAGTGAAATGTCCTATATGTTTTGAGAATGTGGAGATGCTTCCAACAGATGAAAATTCGAGGTTACATCCTACTTCAGTATATGGGTTCTCGAAACAAGCTCAGGAACAAATTTGTATGATTGTTGGTAAATCAATTGGTTTGCCTGTTGTCGCCTATAGATTCCAGAATGTTTACGGTCCTGGCCAATCACTGAAAAATCCATATACAGGAATTATCTCGATATTTTCGACAAGAATAAAAAATGGTAATGCCATTAATATCTTTGAAGATGGACATGAAACAAGAGACTTTGTTTATCTTGATGATGTAACCGATGCTATTATCTTAGGGATTGAAAAAGATGCAGCCAATTTCCATACTTTTAATGTTGGTTATGGTGTAAAAACAGATGTTTTAACAGTGGCTAAGACCTTAAAAGATAAATATGGAATTGATGTTAAAGTTAATGTGTCTGGAAATTATAGACTAGGTGATATTAGACATAATTTGGGCGATTTAACTTTTATTAAAGAAAAATTAGGATACGAACCTAAAGTATCGTTTCTGGATGGAATAGCTAGATTTATTGACTGGGTAGAACAGCAAGAAGTAGAAACGGATAATTATGATAAGTCCATTCAAGAAATGAAAGAAAAAGGATTATATAAATAATGAATAATAATCGATCAATAGATGGCAAAAAAATCTTATTTTTAGCTCCAACATTCTTTGGATATGAATTAAAAATTAAATCTAAAATGGAAAGATTAGGTGCATCTGTTGATTATTATGACGCCAGATCCGTTTCAAGTTCTTTTGAAAAGGCTTTATTAAAAATTTCTCCTAATATATTTAAGAGCAAAACAAGTCGTTATTATGAAGAGATTTTAAAAGCAAATAAATCAAAAGAATATGATTATGTGTTTATTGTAAAATGTGACATGATATCTATCGATATCATTGATGAAATGAAAAAAACTTTTAAAAATGCAACGTTTTGTTTATATCTTTGGGATTCAATTAAAAATATACCAGGTATATTAGATAAGCTTGCTTTTTTTGATAAAGTACTGTCATTTGATAGACATGATGCTAACAATCATTCTGTTATTCAGTTCCGCCCATTGTTTTATATTGATGAATTTAAGAAAAGTAATCAAATTAGCCGAGATAATGAATTTAAATATGATCTATGCTTTTGCGGGACAGTACATTCAGACAGATATCGAATAATTAAAGAAGTTAAAACTTATTGTTCAAATAACACTTATCAATTTTTTACCTTTTTGTATTTGCAAAGCAAATTTATTTATTGGTTTTACAAATTGACAAAAAGAGAGTTTGCAAATACGAATGTAGAAGACTTTGACTATGATAACTTGAGTGGTAGTGTAATTTCTGAGATCGTTAATGAATCAAGAGTAGTCTTAGATATACAACATCCTAAACAAACTGGATTAACTATGAGAACCATTGAAATGATTGGGATGGAAAAGAAACTAATTACTACTAATCGAGACATTGTAAATTATGATTTTTATAAACCGAACAATATATTGGTAATACCCAGAAATGAAATCAATATACCTAAAGATTTTTTATTAAAAGAATATGAGCCGTTAGACGTTGATATTTATCAAAAATATTCAATTGAAAACTGGATCTTAGACGTATTATCGAAATAAGTAAAAGGTTCATCAATCAAATTGTTATCTTGTTTTAAATTGTAGATTATTAATTTTGTAGGGGATGAAAAAATGAGTCCGTTAAAATTGTTATGGGCCCTAAGAGCTATAGTTTACAAACTGAGATTTAAATCAGTTGGTTGGTTATCATATATGGGACCACCACTCTTTTTGTTAGGAGCGAGTAAAATAGTTCTTAGAGATAAAGTAAGAATTTATCCAGGTGCGAGAATGGAAGCTCATGGTAAAGGGATGATTACCATAGAGGATAATGTTTCTATTGGACAGAATTTGCATATAACTTCAAAAAATAGCAATCTCATAGTAGGAAAAAATACTACAATTTCAGGCAATGTTTTTATAACTAATATTGATCATGATTATACAGAAATAGATAAACATATTATGGACCAAGATTATATTGTCTCAGAAACTAGAATTGGCGAAAACTGTTTTATTGGTTATGGTGCAGGGATTCAAGCTGGGACTATACTCGGCAAGCAATGTGTTGTCGGGGCAAATTCAGTAGTTAGAGGAACTTTCCCGGACTATTGTGTTATAGCGGGAATACCAGCAAAAATAATTAAAAAATTTAACCAGGAAACAAAAAAGTGGGAAAGACCGTAAGTGTAGTGAAAAGGTGAATAATATCATGGATATTGAGAGAATACGAAAAATGAAATTAGATAAAAGATATAAAATTGAAGAAATTAATTATGCCAGAGTAGGTGCTATGAGGTTGTATGATACTAGTATAAAAGGACTGATAAAAGAAATAGTACTTTTATTTTATTTTGATTTCAAAGTAACCTACACCCATAACTCTATAAACGAAAGATATCTGATTTATACATTAAGAAATGCAAACAGATTAGACTATGATGAAATAATAGACATGTTTATGGAAACAAATCCTGAATTTAATAAAGTTGAAATAATTCAAATTAAGACACTTGAAAATCTACATGTAAAGGTAATCGGATTAGTTAAGAATTTCATTCGATATTTAGCTAAAAGAGTAGATAATCCTTTACATATCGCACTAATAACAACAAAATATAGAATTCTATATAATAAGTTGAAGAAAGAAGCTTTTCTAAATAATGCAGATATGATTATTACATTCTGTGACGCGTATCCACCGGATAATTTAATTACACAGATTGCTAAAGTAAACAACATTAAGACTGGCACTTTACAGCATGGTCAATATAGAATATTATCTCATGGGAATGAAAATGCGGATGCAGAAGCATATGAAAATTTTATAAGTGACTATTTATTTGCATGGGGTCAAGCTACAGTCGATGAATTTATAAAAGTTAATATTTCAAGCAATAGGTTGTTAAAAACAGGAGCTTTAAGAGCGTTTTCAAGAAATAAGCGTGTAAAGTTTAATCTTGATAACAAAGTGTTTGGGGTAGTACTATGTGGAGAGACCTATAGTACTACTAATATAAATATGATAAAACTGGCAAATCAATTTTATCATATTTATGGATTGAAATATTTTTTAAGAATGCACCCCAGAAATCCTCAGAATAAATATTTATCTTATGTAACCGAGGGCGCTCTTTTTGGATATTCAAATAATATAAGTAATGATGAATATGCCAGAATGATTGATTTTAGTTTAATTCATATGACTGGTGTATTTGTCGAATTACTAAGTATGAATACACCAATAGCAATATATAAAGATAGTTATTTAGAAGAAATTTTTAGAATTGATCCCTATTGTGTAACAAGTGTAGAAGAACTTGCGAGTTTTTATAACACACTACTAAATAATTCAGAGACGATTTTAAACGATCAATATAGTAAGTATTTATACTTTAATCAGCCAGAAAATGAATTAAGAAAAAATTATATTTCTGCAATAAATATCATAACAAATAAGGCGAAAGCTAAATTGATTATCTAAACAGTTTAAGGAGCTATTTATGATCTATATTTTACATTCAGGAGCGGAATTAATCGAAGATGCAATAAAGCATTCTAAATATAAAGACAGGATTGTACCAATCAGTCCAAAATTAAATTCCAAAGTACTTAGGGCGCTCAGAAAAATTCATATTCACTCAAATTTAAAATCAAAAAAAATATGGGTCGATTTTCTATTAAAGAATAAAGAACCTACAAACTCAAATCAAAATACTGTTATAATTTTTGATGCCCCCATATGGATCAAGAATATTGAATACATTGTTAGCCGCTTTAAAGATTTTAGGATAGTATTTTGGTTTTGGAATATTGTTAAAGATCAAAACACGATATCTGCTATAAAAAAAAGCTGTAATAATATTTACACTTTTGATAAAAACGACGCCGAAAAACATCAATTTAAATACCATCCACAATTTACTTGGATAGATAAACCTGTAAATAGTAGTATTATAGAAAATGATATTTTTTTTGTAGGTAGAAATAAAGGTCGTTTAGCTTTTTTGGAAAAAATCTACAAAATTTGTACAGACAAAGAGATAAAAGCAAAGTTTTATATTGTTAAAGATGATAAAAAAGATTTTTCTAAAACCATAGAATTAAAAGATGAACCAATAACTTATAATGATGTTATTCAAGAAATTAATCGTAGTAAATGTATATTAGATATAAATCAATCTGGTCAATCTGGTTTGACACTAAGAGCGTTAGAAGCATTATTTTTAAAGAAAAAATTAATTACAAATAATAAAGATCTGGTAAATTATGATTTTTTTAAAGCTGAAAATATTCAGTTTTTAGATGAGAAAAGTTTTTTTATTAATCGTAGATTTATAGATGGTAAATTTTTAGATGTAAAATCTGAGATTGTTGAGAATTATACAGTAGATCATTGGATAGAAACATTAATAAATGGATAAGTGTAACCTATAATTAGGATAATTGTCGCTAAGTCATAACACCGAATGTTAAAGCGGTTATTATTCGAAAAAATATGCCGCTTGATGGTTATAACGCCAGCCGATGGACAAAGTCAATCATTCAAGGTTAAAAACCCCAAAGTTTTTCAAATCAGAGGTGAGTAGTATTCTTTTATTTTTAATTTTGGCAATCAGTTTTACTTTTTTGGTTTTTGAGTTTATTGGAATAAGTAGATTTGCAAGCAAAGTACTTTCGGCTTTTCCACTCCTATTATTATTTATTACAGTTGCTTTTAATAGAAGTTATACATT
Source organism: Sporomusa termitida (assembly GCF_007641255.1). Lineage (NCBI taxonomy): Bacteria > Bacillati > Bacillota > Negativicutes > Selenomonadales > Sporomusaceae > Sporomusa > Sporomusa termitida. The sequence continues at coordinate 3,584,434 of NZ_CP036259.1, read as the reverse complement.
AGATTATTATGATTACAAGAACAGTTTTGATACGGGATATGATAGTGAACTTTTTGATATTGGCTTTTCCTATCTCGCTGAATTCTTAAAATTTATGGGATTAGAATTTGAATCAATTTTGTTTATAATTGGAGTTTTATTAATATTTGTTATACTCATGTTTACAAAGTCAAGTAGGTACACTAATCTAGTAGTTATTTTGTATAGCATTGGTTTACTAATTATAAATGTAACACAATTACGAAATACAATAATGTATCTTATTGTATTTATTTCTTTAATATTTATACAAAAAAGAAAAGTAATTAAACATTATTTACTAATGTTTATAGCTATCTCAATGCACAAATTTGCATTAATTTATACACCCTTTTATTATTTATGTACAAAACCTAGAAAAGAATTTATATCATTAGTTTGGAAAGGAGTTTTAATTGCTTCAATAGTAGCTCCTATAGTAATGAATATTTTAGTTTGGCTATTTCCTCAGAAGTTGACAGTATATCTGGAACGTGAGCCAGGTTTAGGGATTCTAATCGTTTTCGTATATGTATTATTCGATTTGTTTACTATTTGGTGGATAGACAGAAAAACTAACAATAAAATAGACAAAAAAGACCAGGAAATGGTGGAAGTATTATATCGATTTGTGTTTTTTTCAATTATAAGTATACCATTTACTTTTTATTTTTTAGAAGTGAAACGAATGCAAAGAAATGCATTATTAGCAAAGTTTTTTTATAGTGCTATGACACTTCAATATATGAATCAAATTGACAAATTAATAACTATAGTTTTACTTCTAATTTCAGCATTATTACCATTATTAGTAATGTATTATAATGATGAACTTTCAAAATTTATTATCCTCGATCGAAATGTTATTTTGGACTTTATTGGGGTGTTAAATTTTATATAATATGACTTATTAAACAAAGCATATTGATTACCATATTGAAAAAATAAGGAATTAACAGGTATGAAATTTAAGATAAATAGTACTATAGCAAATATCTCTTTATCTATGCTAATAAAATTATTGGCGGCATTATTTGGAATTGTTGTTAGCGTAATTCTAGCTAGGGTATTAGGAGCAGTGGATTTAGGCGTATATCAACTTAGTATAAGTATACTTACTACTTTTACTGTAATTGGAAAATTGGGATTAGATAATGCTCTTTTAAAATTTATATCATTTCATCATCATAATTTGAATTGGGATAAAATAAGGGGTTTAAGAAGAAATTCATTTTTGATAACACTGGTTACATCTTCTATTATTGTCCTAGTATTAAATGTTATGTCAGAATTTATCGCTATCAATATATTTAATGAACCTCAATTATCGTTAGCATTAAAAATTATATCAATCGCAGTTTTTCCGCTTGTAACAATACATTTACAAGCAGAAATGTTAAAAGGGATCGGAAAAATAAAGACCGGAATGTTCTTGCAAAGTGCATTTATAACAATAGTAAATCTTGCAATTATTGTGTTCTTATATTTTTGGACTGAATTAAATCTATCAACCTTATTGGCAAGTTATACTGCCTCAAATGTAATTGTATTTGTAGTAAGTTTAGTATTATGGAAGATAAGCTGTCCAATAGTAGATAAAGGAAGCTATCCCAATTTCTCATTAAAAGAATTATTAGATGCAAGTATCCCGTTGATGTGGGTCTCTTCCTTCAATTTAATATTGAGTTATATGGATATTTACATGATAGGTGTTTTTTTATCATCAGAGGCTGTAGGATTGTACAGTATCGCCTCAAAGATTGTTTTGATGAGCAGTATGATATTGGTAGCTTTTAATGGTGTTCTCAGTCCCAAATTTTCGGTTCTAAGCAGCAATAACGAAAATAAAAAACTAGAATTTCTAGTTCAAAGTAGTACCCTGGTACTTACAGTTATATCACTTTTTATATATATTGTACTCATTATTTTTAATAAGCCAATATTGGGTTTATTTGGCAGTGAATTTATTAAATCAAGTGGTATTTTTATTGTCTTAGCAACAGGCCAATTTTTTGTTTTAGCTACAGGGCCTGTAGGCTCTTTGCTAATGATGAGTGGTCATGTCGAATTTCATAAAAGAAACATGATAATAAGCGCAATTATTAATTTATTATTTAATCTAGTTCTAATTCCCATAATTGGTGCTATAGGAGCAGCGATTGCAACAGTAATTTCAATAGTAACAAAAAATATTTTAGCAGTAGTATATGTTAAGAAAACACTCAATATTAATATTTACTCTAATTGGGGCAAAATTACGAAAGGGGCATTATTTAAAAATGGAGAAAATTTATAGTCCCGAAGTCCATTTATTTATAGTATGGGAGAAAGCAAGATATAAGGAAAAGATAATACTTGATGAAATACGGGAAAATTTCAAAGTATTAGGAGTGTATAATATAATTTGGAGTAAAGATAAAATTTCTGAAAATTTTTCTAGATTTTATGGAAGGAAACTCCCTGCAAATTCAAACAAAGAAAAGCATTGTGGAACAGGACCTTTCTTGTTAGTTGTAATTGAAGATAGCAGTCCTCACTATATTGAGAGAAAAACATCCAAAGGTGATGAAGTAGTCAATAAAAACACATTTGATTTAAAATCTAAATACAGAGATATGACTGGTGGCGGACACAAAATTCACTGTACAAATTCTAAGGAAGAAACTGACCATGATTTAACCTTATTACTGGGATTAAATGCTTCAGACTTCTTAAACAATTCAAGCATTCATTTGGGCGAGGTCGTAACACTTAACCGTGACATCACAGGTTCTGATGGATGGAAGGATATTAATGAATTTTTTTATGTTCTAAATAATACCGTAAAGTATGTTATTTTAAGGAATTTTGAGTGTTTACCTGATCAATATAAAATTGAGAACCATGGGGATATTGATTTATTAGTAGATAACTTGAAAGAATTTGAGTGGATATCAAATGGCATAAAACTATCCAGAAAAAAACATAGAGTTCAGTATCACATTAATGTAGGAAAGGAAAAAATTCTTCTTGATAGCCGTTATTTAGGAGATAATTACTATGATAGTAATTGGGAAAAAAATATTTTAAATAATAGAATAGTTAATAAGAATCTGTTCTATACACCGAATGTAGTTGATTATTTTTATTCTTTACTATACCATGCTTTAATCCATAAACGCAGAGTCTCTGAGGACTATATTAAGAAAATAGGGGAATTGTTTGAATGTATTAATAATAAATCTACAAACATTAAGATGTTTGCAGATGAACAACAAATGATGAATCTATTAGATTCATTTATGAAATCTAATGAATATGAATACACTGAACCTGTGGATTTATCGGTATACTATAATAATAAAAGAGTTAAGCAGAGTATAACTAATAAGCGTTTATTTAATGAGAAGATTGTAAAAAGAGTTCAAACTCTAATAAATAAAATGTCTTGAACATCCCAATTACTTCGAAGGATGATAACATGAGTAAATTGAACTATTATAAAAGTAGACTTGTAAAACATCTTAAAGCATTAGTCTGGTATCTTACAATGTATTACAAATTTAAGCAAATATTAAAACGCCATGGTATTTATAAGATTAAACCGATTCAATTTTTAAAATGGCACCATGGATCGCACTATTTTATTGGTAACACAAAAAAAGACAACAGAATAGTTTTTATAAAAACCGGTGGAAATGAAAATTTAATTACAAGAGAAATTAAGGTTTTAAAATATATAAAAGAGAACAGATTTGATAAAAGCGACTGGTATATACCCAATGTGGTTGCTTTTTTAGATGAAGGAAGATTTGCATTTATTGCTACAAAATATATCACTGGAGAAACTCTAACAAGCGTCATTTCTCATAATAGGCTGACAAATCAAAATAGATATGAATTGGTCAAGCAATTTAACCAGATTTGTGATTTTTTATACAGTCATGATTTAATACATCGAGATGTAAGACCAGATAATATACTAATTCATGCTGAAAAGGAATCTATGAAGGTGACACTTATAGACTTTGCATATACAGTGAGTAATAATAAGCTGGAATTTAGTGAGATAGACTTAAGCGATCTAAAAAAACAATTATATTTCTTGGGAGCAGGATTAAATCCAGAGCCTTTAATTTGGGATGATGCTTATTCCTTTTATAAGATTAGTGAACAATTAGGTGTTAGTATCGATAATGACTTAAATGAGTTAATGAAAACAAAAATTGGAAGACTAGTTTATCGTATCGACAAAAACTGATTAATATTATTGACAATTACATTGTTTTTTGAACCGAAGTGTTAATATGAGGATTGTCTAGGGTGTGGACTTAGATGACAAAAGAAGTTAGAATTGGAGATTGTTTTTCAATAGGAGAGGAAAACAGCAGATTTACTTTATAGCCGGTCCATGTGCTTTCAGGAGGCTTGGGTTCACTTGTTGGAACACATAATAATAATCATTCAGATATTTATCAGATAGAAAACATATAAGATCTTGTTAATGTTAAGAGGGGGAGTTTACTTGAGGAATATTGTAGTCACAGGCTGAGCAAGGGTTATTGGGAGTAATTTTATTCGTACAGTACTGGCAAAGCAAGATGTCCACATATAAATTTAGATAACCTGACTTATGCAGGAAACTTTGATTCCTTAAGGATATTGATGAAAACCCCAGCTATACTTTTATACAGGGTGATATTTGCGAACAAGTAAAAGCAAAGCTCCAGTTGACGTCTTTTGGAAACTTGGTGGTAAAATCCTTGAAACAGGTGCATATTTCGGTGTGATTCGGCCAACGATTCCGGCCACATTCGGCCAGTGAATCCGGAGCTATTCGGCCAAGCAATTGAGTATTCCGGATCAAAATACACCGCCAGTCCGGTCGTAAGAAACCGCGATTCCGGCTAAATGGAAACCGTGATACCGGAGACGGAAACCGCCCGGCAAGTCCTCCTATATAATGTATTAGTGGCACAAGGGGTCAGGCCTTGCAATTTGCATTTGGTGGACAATTAGGCGGGTGTTGTACTACTACATAGGAAAATAAGATTTGAGAAAGTGAGATACAGCATGGGGACTATTTTTGTTACCGGCGGTGCCGGTTTTATTGGCAGCAACTTTATTCATATTGCCCTCAAACAGCAAGAGGTCCGGATTGTAAACCTGGACAAACTAACGTATGCGGGGAACCTGGATTCTTTAGCTGATATCGAAAATAAGGCAAGATATACTTTTGTGCAGGGGGATATTTGTGATCAGGCGGTAGTAGCTGAACTACTAACTAAATACCAACCAATGGCGATTGTCCATTTTGCCGCTGAATCACATGTGGACCGTTCCATTGATGGACCGGATGAATTTATCAAAACGAATATTAATGGTACATTTACGCTGCTGGAGGCCGCAAGAAAATATTGGCGTGAGTTAAGCGCTGAAGGGAGAAATAAATTCAGGTTCTTGCATATTTCTACAGATGAAGTATACGGAAGTTTAGGGGAAACTGGCTATTTTACCGAAGAAACGCCTTATGCCCCGAATTCACCATACTCAGCATCAAAAGCTGCCTCTGATCACTTAGTGCGTGCCTATTACCATACTTATGGCTTGCCGGTATTGATGACTAATTGCTCTAATAACTACGGGCCATTCCAGTTCCCCGAAAAACTCATCCCGCTCATGATTATCAATGCTTTGGAGGGCAAACCGCTGCCTGTCTATGGGACAGGCCGGAATATACGTGACTGGCTGTATGTAGAAGATCATTGTCAGGCTATCTTAACTGTATTGGAAAAGGGCTCCGTCGGTGAGAAATACAATATTGGCGGGCATAATGAAATGACTAATATGTGTATTGTTCATACCTTGTGCGATATTCTTGATACGAGCCGTCCACGCAGTGATGGCAAGTCCTACCGCGAGCAAATTACATTTGTTAAAGACCGTCCCGGCCATGACTTACGCTACGCCATTGACGCCTCGAAAATCCAGCGGCAGTTAGGCTGGGTACCGGCGGAAACCTTTGCAACAGGCATCATCAAGACCGTTAATTGGTATCTCAACAACAACGTGTGGTGTCAGCGGGTGACCGATGGCAGCTACCGCCGTGAACGACTGGGAATGGGAGAATAGTAACATGGCCGTAACAAAAGGGATTATATTGGCCGGTGGCTCCGGCACTCGTCTGTATCCGGCAACAAAATCGGTGAGTAAACAGCTGATGCCGGTCTATGATAAGCCCATGATCTACTATCCGTTATCTACCTTACTCTTGGCTGGTATTCGGGATATCTTAATCATTACGACCCCGCAGGACCGGGATTGTTTTATGAACCTGCTTGGCACAGGCGCGCAGTGGGGCATTCGGTTGTCCTATGCCGTGCAGCCGAGTCCTGACGGCTTGGCTCAGGCTTTTATTATTGGTGAAGCATTTATTGGCCATGACAGCTGCGCTCTGATCCTAGGGGATAATATTTTTTACGGGTATGGTTTCAGCCAAAAACTACAGGCGGCCGCCCGGCAAGCTGCGGGAGCAACCGTTTTTGCCTATTGGGTTAGTGATCCGGAGCGGTACGGCGTAGTTGAATTTGATTGTAATGGACAGGCTGTCAGCTTAGCCGAAAAGCCGCTTCATCCTAAATCCAATTACGCGGTTACCGGACTGTACTTCTATGACCACAATGTGGTTGAGCTGGCTAAGTCGGTTAAACCGTCGGCGCGGGGGGAATTGGAAATTACCGACCTAAACCGCCTATATTTGGAGCAGAGCGCATTACGGGTGGAAACATTAGGCCGCGGCTATGCCTGGCTGGATACCGGGACACATGAGTCACTGCTGCAGGCCTCAAACTATATTGCTACGATTCAGGAGCGGCAGGGGCTGATGGTAGCCTGCCCGGAAGAGATCGCTTATCGCATGGGGTATATATTGCGCGACGAATTGATCACATTAGGCAGTAGTATGAAGAAAAACGGGTACGGTCAATATCTCCTGAAAATTGCCGGAGAGTGAATGTGAATGAAGGAACCTGCCAGTACCGGCAGGCTTTTTGGCTAAATCATCAAGTGCGTGGAGTTGAGATTGTGAAGGTTAACGAAACAAATTTACCAGGGGTACTAATCCTGGAGCCTAGAATATTTGGGGATGCCCGAGGATTTTTTCAGGAAACGTGGCAGAAATCGCGGTATGAAGCGATTGGGATTACCGAAGAGTTTGTGCAGGATAATATCTCTTTTTCTACCCGGGGCGTATTGCGGGGGTTACACTATCAGCAGCCTCATGCCCAGGGGAAACTGGTATCGGTTATTCAGGGTGAGGTATTTGATGTCGCTGTAGATATTCGGGTGGGTTCGCCTACTTTTGGTCAGTGGGCAGGTGCATTTCTTTCCGGCGAAAACCATCATCAACTGTGGATTCCGCCGGGGTTTGCCCATGGCTTCTGTGTAGTCAGTGATACTGTCTATTTCGCGTATAAATGCAGCGTTGTGTACACACCGGTCGCCGAGGGTGGCATCACCTGGAATGATCCGGATATCGGGATCGAATGGCCGCTGGCCGAGGTCAAACTTTCGGGTAAAGATCAGGACTACCCGCGCTTGCGCGATATTAATGCGGAGCGTCTGCCGCAATTCGGTGGATAGTAAAACAGGAGGCGGTCTTATGAGGATTTTAGTAACAGGTGCTTACGGTCAGCTGGGCCGGGAGATTGCCAGGCAAGGGAAAAACTATGAGTTGATCCTGACTGATGTTGATACTCTAGATATAACTAACGGGGAGCAGGTTCGCTCCCTTTTCCAGGCGGTGCACCCTCAGGCAGTGATCCATTGTGCCGCCTATATGAACGTGGATGGGGCGGAAACAGACAGTGATACTGCGTTCCGTGTTAATGTCATTGGTGCCCGGAATATAGCGGCCGGTTGTCTGGAGACCGGGGCGCGTATGGCCTATATCAGTACCGATTATGTGTTTGATGGTGCCGGCACTGATCTGTATCGAGAGTTTGATCCGGTCCATCCGCAGACCGTATATGGCCGGACCAAATGGCAGGGGGAAGAAATCGTACGGCAAATCCTTGGCCGGCACTATATTGTCCGTACTGCCTGGTTGTACGGGGAGGGGAACAACTTCGTCAGGACCATGCTGCGGCTGGCCGAGACGCAAAAATCCTTGCGGGTAGTCCAGGATCAGATCGGTACGCCGACCTCAACCGTTGACCTGGCTTGGACGATTTTCCGGTTGCTGGCAAGTGATGCCTATGGCACCTATCATGCCAGTTGCCAGGGACAGTGCTCGTGGTATGAGTTTGCCTGTGAGATTTTCCGGCAAGCAGGCAAAGAGATCGAGGTGATTCCCGTAACAACCGCTGAGTTTGTCAGACCGGCAAAACGTCCTGCTTATTCTGTCCTGGATAATTATATGCTGCGAATGTCGGTGGGGGATCCCATGCGGCAGTGGCAGCAAGCGCTGCGGGACTATTTAGAATGTGATTAGTGCGCTGAAGTGTTGACCGCAAGGGGGCAGGCCTTACAATTGCATATAGAATCTATCAGATATAGATCGGATAGCGGTAGTATAAAAGTGTACTGCTGGGATACTCTTCTAGGGTCTGCATGGGGTCAGGTCTTGCGATTTGCGATTTAAACGAAGTAAATAAGTAATGTTTTGGTGGTGGGTGGTATTATGTGAATATGTCGGCGCAATTTTACACCATGGGGCAGCGAATCTTTACAGTTACGGCAGCAAAATTTGACACTTGCGGCGGTGGGATTGACGGTGCCACCGCAAGCATCCATTTAGGGCTTATGCTCCCTCAGAAATGCCCTTGCGTTTACGCATGGAATCCTCACCCCCGATGACAAGACGATAAGAGTCGTGGACGATGCGGTCGCAGATGGCATCAGCGAGAGTCGCCTCACCAATCTTCTGGTGCCAACCACCCACATCAAACTGTGAACAGAAGATAGTAGATGTCTTTTTGTATCGGGCCTCCGTAATCTCAAGCAGGTCCAAGCAGGGCGTCTGCATGCGTCTGCATGGGGTCTGGTCTCGCGATTTGCGATTTAAACAAAGTAAATAAGTTAACAAGGGGAGAGGGATGTTGTTTTTTATAATTGGGCATAAGCCGTACTCTTAGCCCTCATCCCTGTCTGCGATAACTGCTCATGGCTTAGCATAAGACAAGTTTTTCCTTTTTCTATATTCCTTCTTATGGATATTCCGGTGCGGCGGCGGAGCCGCAGTTCCAGAGATTTGGAAACCGCGCTGAATAATCACTCGCTGAGGCTTTTATCTAAACCATATACTTCACGCATGGAAATATCTTTCGATGGATCAATGCTTTCAATATTGAGCTTGTACGCATCATGAACGGCCGTTTGTTATCCGCCGTGATCTCCGCCTCGTTAAACAGGTTCAGTGTGTCATATTGGCTTTTCTCACTGGAGACGCCAAACTGCCGATGGCGCGCCAGGCGCATTTGCTCCAGCAGCCAATTGACCTTCTGGTTCAAGTGGCGTTTTCTGCTTGCAACGCCTCATAGTGAGCACGGCTAGCGGTAATGGTCTCTTCTTGCGGCTTGGAGGGTTCCGTCACATTTTCATAGCCATAGTATATGGCGTAAACAAATGGAAGTTACAAATTATGGATTATGGAGGAATATAATTATGTTGGTCGAAATACCATAATTATGAAAATGAGGTAGGGAGGAGATGATAATGCAGGCCGGTTTTCTTAAAACACTACGTAACACATCGCTGACATGCTGCGGAAAAAAAGGCAGAAGCCGGAAAAAATGCCGTCAACATTGATTTGTTTTTGTGGACAGGAACTATGTCCGGCGTTCTTACTGACTGCTGTGGGTGGTGAGCACGGCCAGGAAATCAATGAAGGTTGCTTGTTATATGCCTGGAATTTTTTGGCAAAATAGATACAGATTGTTTATTTCCCCAATATTTTGCTATAATTAGTAGGGGGGAATTTACATGTCTAAGGATTATGATTTGATAAATAAATTGAAAGATTTTTTTGCTACAAGGCCGGAACTGTTATTTGTATGGTTATTTGGTTCTGTAGCGACTGGAAAAACCAATCGTTTTAGTGATGTGGATATTGCAATATATATAAGTAATCAAAATCTGATTAATGATTTTGATTGGTATTTAGAACTTAAGTTAAAGCTGATGGATATTACAAAACGGGAAGTTGACTTGATTGTTTTAAATACGGCAAGTCCATTGCTAAAGCATGTGGCAAATATGCAAAAGGTTGTTTTATTATCACATGCATCGCTGTTTGAAGCAGAGTATTCGTTAGCTGTCATTAAAGAATATAACGATGTACGGTATTGGACCCGGAAAACCAGGATGCGGTATTTGGAGGTTTAATATGGTAAAGCAGGATATTATAGAACGTAAGCTTGGTCAAATTGAAAAGTCCATGCGTAAGATAAGGCAATATAAGGTATTGTCATATGCTGAGTTTATCAGTCACTCCGTTGCTAGAGATATTGTTGAGTATAATTTGTTTATCATCATTAACTGTATGATTGACACGGCTAATCATATTGTAGCCGATGATGATTTAGGCCAGGTAGACATGTTGGCCGATGGGTTTAGAATTCTTAAAGATGTTGGCTATTGGACGGAAGCGGAGTGTCAGGTATATATAAAAATGGTAGCTTTCCGGAATATGATATCTCATCAATATATGAGTATTGACGGAAATATTGTATATGATATTTTGCAAAACAGATTAGAGGATATAATGCTGTTTAGACAACATATTATGGATAATATGTAAAGTTGTGGCAGAGCGGAGGCAATGTTTGGCTGGGGTCAGGCCTCGCGATTTGGCCTCGCGATTTGGCCTCGCGATTTGCGATTTAAACAAAGTAATAAGTAATGTTTGGTGGTGGGTGGTATTATGTCGAGAAAACAGCGAGTGCATTATCATGGCGCAATTTATCATATAACGGCCAGAGGGAATAATCGGCAGATTATATTTCGCGACGAATTTGATAAGACATATTATCTGACATTGCTAAAACATTACAAGGAGAAATTTGCCTGCAAACTGTATGCATATGTTCTAATGGACAACCATGTGCACCTTCTGCTCACGGTTACCAGCCAGCCGTTAGCGAAGGTTATGCAAGGTGTACAGCTATGCTACACCCAGTACTATAATAAAAAGTATGCGCATGTAGGTCATGTTTTTCAGCAACGATACAATGCGGAGCTTTGCGCAGATGAAAGCTATCTGTTATTAGCGCTGCGATATATACATAATAATCCGCTAAAAGCACAAATCGTAGATGGGCTTGACTATTCATGGAGCAGCCATCAATATTATCTTAGAGCGGACTGTTCATTCATTGATTCTAGTTTTATCTTAGGGATTTTTTCGGAGGGCAAGACTACTGCTATTGCCCGGTATTTATCCTTCATGAAGGAAGAAGAGACGCCGGTCCCGGCCACCCGGCCCCAAGCCACTATACCAGAAAAAACTGTGGCTCCCGGCGTAGCGGCAGCCGATCACCCTGAGTTGCTGGCGGAGCTGCTGCAAACAGTTGCGTTAGAGAACGGGATTGAGGTAGAAGATATTTTAGGCAAGAGTAAAAACCGGCAGGTTGTACTGGCCAGAAGGCAGTTTATCTGTCTGGCCCTAAAAAGTTGTCAGGTTAGCGGTGCCGAATTGGCCCGGCGATTCAATGTTAGTCAATCGCAAATTACACGGTGCTTAAAGCCGTTTTAATTTACTGGAAGTATGATATACTAAGATAAAGATATTTAGGGAGATGAGTATTGTGGGCAATAGCGCTGTAAAGGATGATAGAACTTATACCTATGAGGATTATCTGACTTGGCCCGAAGATCAGCGCTGGGAGATTATTGATGGTGTTGCCTATGCAATGACAGCACCCAATCGTCTCCACCAGGATATATCCAGAAACCTGATGTTAGAGTTTGGCAACTATCTTAAAGGCAGGCAATGCAAGGTATATGCGGCTCCCTTCGATGTTCGGCTGCCACGCCAAGAGGAAATTGAGAATCATATTTCAACCATAGTGCAACCAGATATAACGGTAGTATGCGATCCGAATAAACTTGATCATAGAGGGTGTAAGGGCAGTCCGGATCTTATTATTGAAATTTTATCGCCTGCAACGGCCAGTTATGATGTAGTTAAAAAACGTCTTCTCTACGAACAAAATGGAATATTTGAATACTGGATCGTTGATCCCTTACATCAAATCATAACGAGACTTTATATGAACGAAGCATTAACTAAATACAGAGAATCAGAATATTTTGGCCGGGAGGATACGATAAGTCCGATTATCCTATCCGAGCTTACTATAAACCTTAGTGATGTATTTCCTGAACGAGCGGAAATGGTATAAATCGCATGGGGTCTGGGGTCTGGGGTCGCATGTGGGGTCGCATGGGGTCAGGCCTGAATAGTTCTGAGGGCAACACTTGGGCTGAAAATAATGAAGGCAGGTTATGATTTGATTGGCAGGAAGATTGTAAAAAAATGCAGCTGTCAGTTTCCCCGGATAAGAAGGTATCGCATATGCTGAGTTTAGTCTTGATCCCGCTGCTTATCTAGGGTTGCCAGAAGTTTTCATCGTTACACTTTACGGGACTCAGGCTATATGGTGAATTTAAGCCAAAATGTGTATAATAAGATTAGCACTATCAAGAGGGAGGTAAAATAATGCCGCTAACTCAGACAATGCAAAATGGATATATTTATGCCGATATAGAGAAATGGCCTGAGAGTGAACGATGGGAATTAATTGATGGTATCGCTTACAATATGACACCACCCCCTGCAAGGATACATCAAACTGTGTTGGGTATTTTATTTAGGAAAATCGGCAACTATCTTGAAGGTAAACAATGTGCGGTTTATGTTGCACCCTTTGGGGTATGGTTTTTAGAAAATAATGCCGATATTTCAAACGCTAAAAATTATGTTGAGCCTGACATATCCATAATTTGTGATAAAAACAAACTCACGGATAAAGGTTGTGTTGGCTCACCCGACATGATAATTGAAATTCTCTCCCCTTCTACTGCCGCGAAAGATTTGATTAAGAAATTGAGTTTATATGAGAACAGTGGAGTTAGAGAATATTGGGTAGTTCACCCAACTGACTTTACGGTTATGGTATTTGAATTGGTCGATGGGCGATATGGTAAACCCAAAACTTACAGCCCTGACGAAGAAGGGCTAAGCGAAGTGAAAGTTGGTATATTTGAGAATTTGGTAATTGACTTAAAAGAAATATTCATTGGTTAGTTTATCCTAGTGACTTGCCAAAGTTGAGAACTGCATGGGGTTAGGCCGGCTGCGGGAAGGGCTCAAGGGATAGGCGACGCCGTCTATCGGATGCATCACGCAGGAGGTAAATAATGCTTGGTCGGGAGCATAAGTAGACAGCGTCACAAAACCTTACTTCAGCAACAGTCAAGCAAGGATGAATTTTACCTTGCAGCTATCAGGTGAAGATTTCGTATGTGCGCCTCACGTTGCTTGTTGAGCAATCGTCACGCTGAAAACTGAGCATTGCTCACGGGTTCCCAAAATGCAAGAATATACATCCAATGTTGCGTCAGCCAAACATTGGATGTATATGGAGAGCCTTTTTTTCTAAAGCTTTATCTGTTAAATATCTTTTCGTTTGCGCATAGAATCATCGCCATCAATGAAGATAGTAGCTGAGAGCCAGCGTCACTCGGGGTCAGGCCTCGCGATTTGCGATTTAATATGATAAACGGATGTAGGCAAAGTCTGGCATTCTCTTGACTTTGCTCGACGGGTGGTTGGAGAACAGTATCGGCTCCAGTACAGCGTCAGTCTTTTCTGTTGTCCAATGGCCAACATTATGCAAGGGAGAGCAAACAAAAAAGACCGAAGATTTTCGCCGGTCTTACTATTTATCGGTAGATTTCTCTTCTATGACCAATATGCAATACTAATATGATTACTTTATCCTGGTCAATTGTCATTATAATATGGTAGTCTCCAACGCGAAGCCGCCAACGATCTATTTCGCCTTTGAGTTTCTTTATGTCTTTGCCGGCAAGGCTGTTTTCTAAATCTAATAGCTCTTTGATTATCCGCTTTCGGATTGGCATTTCAATTTTGGCTAAATCTTTTTCAGCTTGTCGGCTGATCTCAATCCTCATAAACCATATTCTCTGACTACATCTGAGGCGGACGCATTCTACCGGCCTTAATATCCTTCTCAGCTTCAGCAATCGCGGCTAAATCCTCATCAGATATTGGCTCATCGGTTTCGGGCGCATTCGCAAATGCTTCTAGCATAGTTTTATTCTTATCATCCTGATCGGCGGTCATAAATTCAGCAACAACTAGGCTGATCACCTTTTTTAGCTTACGAGCTTGATATTCGGAAAGGCTATCTATAATACCATGCAAATCAGCTTTGGCGGTACTCATAGTATTTACCTCCTTTATAGTGCTAATTATATTATACACAATTTACATCATTAATGCCAATCCCTTTAATCGTATGACAGGGCAATCGCTGGTCAAAGTGGTCAGGCCTCGCGATTTTGAGTGCACCAGCATTCTGAAGTTTGCCCATCTGCTGGTGCAGCATAGCCTTTGGAACGTGCTTTTTTACGCCATTGGTGCAGGTTTGCTTCACCAATACCGGTTTCCCTGGCTAATTCACCAGCCTGATAAAGTTCCAGTAGACCACATTTATGTTCAATCCCGGGTTTAAGCACATGTTTAAGCCAGACGGTAAATTGCTGGAAATCATCAGGCGGCATGCTCCGCAGACCGTTTATCAGAGTGCGCAGGCGGTAAATGATATCGATAACTGGTAGTCGTTAATAAGGAGTGTGGGTTCGTGATAGCATGGAAACAATCCCTAACAGCAGCATTGCTCATTTCTTCATTATCTGCAGGTGTCCAGGCCTCACCGTCTGATCTCGTTTCACACAATGTTCCCTTATCCAGTCCGCTGTACAGCTACATAGAAAAATTTGATGGGTTAGGCTATATGAAGTCAATCCCAGATGGGACAAAGCCGTATACCCGCATGCAAATGGCCCAGTGGCTGACGGAAATCCGGATCGAGGCAGCGCACCGGCCAGTGCCGGCGTACCTGGCGGGCATGAAGAATGAACTGGAGCGCGAACTGGCTCCGGAATTGCAGATATTGGCCGGGGGCGTGGCCGATACGTCGCTGGCATTACGGGAAGTACGTCTGGAGTTTGGCAACTATGACGGCAATAGCCTCCGCTACCGCCGGAACCCTGACAGTGGGCCACGGGCTGGCCAGCAGCCGCTCAACAATAATAATAACGGGTATCGTTATGGCAGGGACGCCAATGTGGTTGCCTCAGCTTTGCTGACTGGTAAACTTGATCCTGACGTGGCTGTTGCCCTGGCGCCGCGTATTAGCTATGATGATGACCGGCATGGCGACGCCGCTCTGACCAGCGGTTATGTCAAAACCAGGCTCAACGGGACTGCCATCCAGGTGGGCAAAGACCCGGTATTTTGGGGGCATGGGGCTACAGGGTCGCTGATTCTTGGCAATAACATGACACCGCTGACTTCAATTAAGGTTTCCAATCTTGAACCCTATAGGACTAACGGCTTTTTCCGCTTTCTGGGGGACATGAACTTTACTGCTTTGTACAGCGAGCTGGAAAGCAACCGGACGCGGTTTAATCAGGATGAGGTGGACAGTCCTTCGTTTGTGGGTATGCGGAGTACCTTTACCCCCCAGCAAAACTTTACCTTCGGTTTGTCCTTTACTTCTATGGTTGGCGGTAAAGGCAAAGGTCTGAGCAGCGGCGATTACTGGGACTGGCTTATCGGCGAAAACGCTGATGCCGCTGCCGATAAATGGAACAATATTGCCGGCTTTGATTTTAAAGTGCGGGTACCGAAATGGAATGGTATCCAGGTCTATGGCGAGTTGTATGGTGAAGACCAGGCCAACTACATGCCCTCCAAGATCGCGGAACGGGTGGGCGTTTATATTCCCCGGCTCAGCCAGGACGGCGCCTGGGATATGAAGGTGGAATACGCGAATACCAGCAGTGCCTGGTATGGGCACCAGCTGTATACCAATGGCTATGTGTATAAGGGTGACATTATCGGCGATCCCATCGGCCATAATGCCAGTCAGTATTATATGCAGCTTGGCAATTATCTGGACAAGGACAGTAAGCTTTCCCTTAATGTCAACCAGGTCAAACAGGACCGGGATGCCCCTGTTCAGCAAACCATAAAATCCCTATGGCTGCAATATGAGACGAAATTACAGGACCGGGTGTTCCTGGACGGCCAGGTTGGCATGGCCCGGGTCAGTAATGCCGATTTTAACGGCGGGCAGGATGAGACTGATCATTTTGCCGGCATCAGTGTGCGCTGGCTGTATTAACTATGAGGATTTCATTTGCTTCTCGTGATATTGCTACCACTGACCGAATAATCAGATATTTTCCGCCAAGTCTAGGCATCTTGTTACCAAAAACTATGATGTAAGCTGTTGGGGCTGCAATAAAGGTGCTGCCCATTGTCTTCAGCCGTATATTTCTTGGCGTATTTTTAGATATCCTTAACTCCTTGCCAACTGAATACGTGGATTGACCCGCCAATGCCTTTGGCCTTATCATAAGGGTCAGCCCACTCCTTAACATTGCTGCTTCCTGGTGATCTTGCAATCCCAATGGTAGCTTATCGTTGGGGGTGGGTCAATTTTTTTTTGGCGCCATAAGTTATTTATAGCCCGGCGGTGACAACCTGCCTATAGTGTATTAAATACTGTCTATCTTCTTTTCTTATTATCAGACAAGCCAACTATGTAGTCCAAGGACACGTTGAAGTATATGGCTAAACCTGTAGCAACATTCAGTGGGGGCAGCCTGTCACCTTTTTCCCAGTAGCTTACAGTTTGTTTGGTAACAGCAAATTCTGCCGCTAATTGTTCCTGCGTCAAATCATGTGCTTGGCGTAAATTTTTTAACCTGTGACCAAAAATTTCTCGTGAAAACATAAGAATACTCCTTGACAGTCAACAAATAGTTGACTAAAATAAAATATGGGTGAGTCAACTGCGTGTTGACAAATGAAGGAAGCTGGAAAAGCGGTGCCCGCTGTTGAGAAAGCCGGGGAAAAGCACCTAATGTCTAGGCTGTTAGAAAGGAGGCGGATAAAAAAGAGCAACCGAAACCACAGCCGGCTTACACACTTGTGAGCCGCCAAACAAGGGCAGAGTCTGCCTGAGTATGTGTCCCAAGGACACTTGTTGCCTATCGTCACACTAAGACGACTGCTGCTGATGGAGACGAATCGAAGGGAAAACAGGGGTGTGTTCCCACAGGCGATTGTCTCCATTATAGCGCAGCAAGGGCCTGGCTTCAATGCGGGTGCTGAAGAAAATGCAGCAAATTAATTGCAGAGGTGAAGTTGATGAAAGAGTTTGACGGGAAGATTGTTGTCGTTACAGGGGGGAGTGAAGGGATCGGCAAAGCGGCCGTGCAGCGGTTTTGCGAGGACGGTGCCCAGTGCATTATTGTAAGCAGGAATGAGGTCAAAGGCCGGGACTATGCCGCTGAGCTGACCGCCAGGGGGTATAAGGCCGGTTACGTTAGCGCTGATGTTGGCAAGGTTGGCGAGATCAAGGGCATGGTCCGGACGGTTATGGCGCGCTACGGGCGGCTTGATGTGCTGATCAATTGTGCCGGGGTCAATGTAAGGAAACTGGCCCTGGATTACACGGAAGAAGACTGGGACTATATTATCGATATCAATCTCAAGGGGTCCTTTTTCTGTTGTTTGGAATGCGGCCAAGCGATGGTTGCCCAGGGTTCAGGCGCTATTGTGACCTTAAGCTCCTTGCAAGGCCATATCGTGCTGCCTGAACGGACCATCTATGCGGCCAGCAAGGGCGGCGTCAGACAGTTTACCAAAGGGATGGCCAATGAATGGGCCAAAAGCGGCGTCAGAATCAACTCGATTTCGCCGGCTTTCATCAGTACCCCGATGGTGGAAAAAGTAATGAACGATGCTTGCTGGCGGCAGTTGATTGAAGCACGGACCCCGCTGGGACGGACCGGAACTCCCCGTGAGGTGGCGGAGCTGATCGTTTTCCTGGCATCACCGCGGGCCGGCTATATTACCGGCGCCGACATTGTCATTGACGGCGGCTGGACAGCCAGCTAAGCGGGCGTAAAACCGGAACGAAACATTACGAGGAGGCCGTGTCATGAAAAGATATCGCTGGGTAGTTCTGGGTCTTATGGTGCTGTTAACCTTTATCAACTATGTCGACCGGGCATCACTGTCGATCGTGGCGCCGTATGTTATGGAAGAGTTTGCTCTTTCCCCGGCGCAGATGGGGGTTTTGTTCAGTGGTTTTTTTGCCAGCTATGCACTGTTTTGTTTTATTGGCGGTTATGTATCAGATATTTACGGTCCGAAGAAAACAATTACCATTGCGTTGATATTGTGGTCGGTGTTTGCAGCGGCCCCGGCTGTGGCCTGGAGTTTTGCTTCCCTGCTTGTTTTCCGGATCCTGTTTGGCGCCGGGGAAGGGCCGGTAAGCTCGGTTACCAATAAAATGATCAATAACTGGTTCCCGGCAACCGAACGGGCCAAAGCCAAAGGCATTACCGATACGGGTATGTCGCTGGGGGCTGCCCTGGCCGGGCCCATCGTCGGCCTGATTGCCGTTCAATACGGCTGGCGGATATCCTTTATTACCTTAGCTGTGATGGGGTTTGTCTGGGTAATTTTCTGGCAGCGGCTGGTAACCGATCTGCCGAAGGATCACCCGCATGTATCCCCGGCAGAGCTGCAGGAGATTGAAACAGGTAAGGTCACCTCGGTACAAACGACGGTAAAACTGCCGCTGAGCTACTACATTAAGCAGCCAATCATTGTGGCGACTGTTGTGGCATTTTTTGCCACAAATTACGCAACCTACTTCTTTTTGACATGGTTTCCCAGCTATCTTGTCATGGCCCATAATCTGAGCATTAAAAATATGGCCATCGTCAGTGTTATTCCCTGGCTGTTTGGCGCGTTAGGGTACGGCCTGGGGGGCTTTATATCCGATTACCTGGTTAAAAAACTTGGCAAGCTGGTGTTGGCCAGAAAGCTAGTTATCTCGGTATGCCTGGCCGGGGCTGCCGTGTCCATCGGCCTGTGCGGCCTGGTGTCAACCGCGACGGCGGCTGTGGCCTTGATGTCGTGCGGTATATTCTTTGCGTATCTGGCAACCCCCTCCTATTGGGCGATCATCCAGGACTCGGTACAGAGCGACAGTGTGGGCCGCGTGGGCGGGTTTGTGCATTTTCTGTCGAACACCGCCGGTATTTTTGCCCCGAGCGTCACCGGCTACATCGTCCAGGTCTCCGGTCACTTTACCAGTGCCTTCTTTTTAACCGGGGGCCTGGCGATAACGGGAGCCCTGTTGGTAGCGGTGTTTGCCAAACCGGTCAAGGGATCGGCCGCACCTGGTCTTTAATCAAGTTAGCGGCTTGGGCGGTAGCTGAAGATTCTTTATAAGTTACTGGGGGAATTGTAAAAATGAGAGCGATGCACACAAGCCTGCCTGACTGGCTGCAAAAGCTTACAGCGGCAGTTTATCAGTGTTCTCCCCTGAAAACGGTAGTGATTAAGGGGCTTGAGAATTTGCAATATGCAAAATTCCAGTCGCTGCGGACCGGCAGGGTGGAATTGGCGGTCACGGCGCTGGCGGCGGACAGCCGGGTAGAGAATGTTGAGATTGTCGTTGTGCCGAGGATACCGGAAACCATGCATACCATTATTATCAAAGGGTTTGATAAGAGCGGCAGCCCGGTGAGGGCTATCCTGGAGAATACCAATATTCTGCACCCTACTGAGGATGTGGAGCTGGTTGGTTTTGCCGCAGTGGAAGACCGGCGGCCTAAATTAGGGGAGCATTAGCCGGGGAATGAAGGAATTTAGAAGCGGGGTGAATATATGAGCGACGGCAGGATAGAAGTCAGGTTGTTACCCAAAGGCTGTGGTCCCCAACACGGTGCACCGGTTCATATTGCCTATGTTGATGTGGGTGAGTTCGCGCAGGCCGGGCTTGCGCTTGATGAAGGCCTGCAAAGTATTGCCAAACATGTTCATTCACCGGTTGCGATCAATGTTTTTGATATGGAGCACGCCTATACAACCACCAGTGACGGTCTTTGTGTCGCAGGCGCCATTGTTGCGTTTGCCGCCGCCGATGGGGGTAAAATCCATCCGGAGTTTGGCCGGTTGTTTTGCAAGGAGCGGGAGGTAACCCCGGCAACGTTTGTCCGGGAACCGCATCTTAAACTGGGCTACGCAAGGTTTCCCGGGCGCAAGCTGTTTATCGGACCGGATCCGCTGCAAAAGATCGTGCCGCTGCACAATGTGGCGATTAGCGGCCGTGTCGTGAATAATAATTCCGGCACCGAAGTCATGGATTGCGTAACGATGGAAGAAATGCTTGTACCTATTCTGGGGCAGTTGCAGATCCTCAGAGACCAGGATATTCTCTGGGGCAGCACCGGGAAGGAAATTTCCGTGGGCATTGGCTGCACCATTGTGGAAGATTATAGCCGGTCCCAGCAGTTTTTGCAGTGTAAGCCCGGTGATACGGCACATAGTTCCGGTGTCTATGCGCAAACCCTGAAGGCCAGGCTGCCGTGTATTGTAGCTCCGAAGGAGGTGCTGGCAACGGCCATCCTGGATGCGCTTGATTTCGGCCTGCGGCCGGCCGCCGAATTAGGCTGCTCGCCGGCGGTCCTGCAGGTAGCGGCCGCTTACGGCGTGGAGCTCAATGCCCATAATATCACGCCGGCAGCGAGACTGGAATTAGCCGCAATCGGCATTAACGTGGATACGCTGGCTCAGAGCGGGCCGGCATTAAGCCGCGAGCAAATCATCCGGCAGGCCGACACCATTATCCCGGGGGTTGAGAATGCTGCCCGGATAAAAAGTGAGCAAGTGATTGAGAAAATCAGAATCAAGGTGTAGGCATAAATGGCCGGCAAAGTAGAGGTGACCGCAAGCCAACATGGAAGAAGTCGTTATTATTCCCACCGGCGATGAAATTAGGCAAGGCCTTGTGCTGGACACAAATTCCCCGCAGATCATGGCGCTGGCCCTGGGGGTTTGGCCTGCGTGCCGCATTGTCAGAGCGGTTCCGCCCCCTGACGGGAAAGCGGAGATTCAAGAAGAGGTGCGGGGCTGGGGCCAAGGCCGGGGCATTATATTTTTAACAGGTGGTTCCGGTGGCGGTAAGGTGTGTGACAGTAGTTTGGCAGTAGACTGTACGCATGAAGCTGTCCTGGATATTGTACAAGGGGGTGAGGCGGTCGAACTGATCGGCAGCAACGGGCATCTGCTGGCGAAAATTGTTGTGGGCAGATTTAAAGATAAGTTAGTTGTTACCCTGCCCGGACCTACAGTGGAGGCTGTCAGCGGGGCTAAGGCTGTTTTGGAAAGTGCAGCAGAAGATATTGATTGTAAGACATTGGCAATACAAGTAGCCCGGGCTATTGTTGCGCAGTATCCGGTGAAGGGAGAAAACCGTTTCCGCCTGCCTTTAACCAAGGAACCTGCGGGCCAATAACGTGAGCATCTATCGTAATGATTAAAGGCTGGAGTTGATGACTAATGGGCTGTGAACGCGTCATTGTCTATGTGGATAAGACCGTGGTCAAGGTTGTGGGACTAAAGATAGACCGGATTAATCTCACTGCGATCGAAAAGAAGCTGCTTGAGCGGTTGAACCGTCCGGTAAGGGTTATCGGCGTGTCCGGGGCAGGCCTGGAATTTGATGTATATGAATTCTCGCCGGCGCAGGTATTCAAAAATGAAGGGAATATTGTGGAGGTAATTGCCAATGAGGGCATTACCGGGGCTGAGGTTGCCAGAATCGTGCAGGCTGAGCAGGTTCCTGAAATCGCCTTTGACGATTTGGTTTCCATTACAGCCCAACAGGGCGGCTGCACGGCAGAAAAGTGGCTTCAATTACAACCCGGCACCCCAGTGGTGCGGTAGATTGCAAGCGTGGCAGCGGTGTTTATTTTTAGTTTCCGGCAGGTAGTAAGCCCGCTTGTAGCCTTATTAGTTATGGGGTATGGAACGGCGGGGAGTATCGGCAGCCATCAGGCCTTGCTGGCTGCAATCAGTAAACTGCAAGCAAGGCTTGCCTGGGAGCAATATGCCCTGGAGCGGATCTGTGATCCGGCAGCTATTGATTTTTGGCTGGCCAGACAGGGCCGGCTGTTTGCGCTGGAAAGCATGGCAGTCATTGCTTTGAGTATCAGCAGTCCAACCGTGACGGCAGCCGGGGGCGGGGTCATCGGTTCCCCGCTGTCAGAGCTGCTGCCGGCATCAGGTCGGCTGGAATTTCTAACACCGGATATTGGGCTTGTAGCCTTCCCGGGCGGCCCGGGGGTGGCCTTGCTGGGAATCAATCAGGCGCAGGGCGAAATTTTTATTACTAAATTAAACCAACTTGCCATAGACAATAGAGAACCGTCTCAAATCTTAAACCTGGCTGAAACTACGACCGCGGCCGCGGCCCTGGTTATTTTGGACGGCTGCGGCGGGCAACCCGGCGGGGGCGGTTTTTTCCTCCGGCAGCCGCTGACCAAGAAAACATATCGTTTGCCGGGGGGCCGCGTGAGCGGTGCCTATAGCCTGGAGCTGTATGGCCAAACTATTTACCGTAAGGAGTAATGGAGCATGACAAAGCGCAGACAACAAACCATGGATGGGAATACTGCCGCCGCCTACGTTTCCTATCATTTTACCGAGGTGGCGGCCATTTACCCGATTACCCCTTCCTCCTCAATGGCGGAGCTGGTTGACGAGTGGTCTTCCCAGGGACGTAAAAATTTATTCGGCCAGCCCGTGCGGGTGATAGCAATGCAATCTGAGGGCGGCGCGGCAGGAACCTTCCACGGCTGCCTTCAGGCCGGCGCGCTGGCGGCTACGTATACCGCTTCCCAGGGGCTGCTGCTGATGATTCCCAACATGTATAAAATGGCCGGCGAGCTATTACCGGCTGTTTTCCATGTAAGTGCCAGAGCGCTGGCGGCGAATGCGCTGAGCATCTTTGGCGACCACCAGGATGTAATGGCCACCCGCCAGACCGGGTTTGCCCTGCTGGCCTCCAGCGGGGTGCAGCAGGTTATGGATGTAAGCGCAGTGGCGCATTTGGCCGCCATCAAAGGCCGGATACCGTTTCTCCACTTTTTCGACGGCTTCCGTACCTCCCATGAGGTCCAGAAGATTGAGGTTCTGGAATCTGCGGAAATGGAAAAGCTGCTGGATAAAGAAGCCGTCCGGGAGTTCCGCCGCCGGGCGCTTAACCCGGACCAGCCGGTACTCCGAGGCACGACCCAGAATCCGGATATTTATTTCCAGACCCGGGAGGCGGTTAACCGGTTTTACCTGGCAATCCCTGCTCTTGTTGAGCACTATATGGGGGAAATCAACAAACTTACCGGTCGCAATTATCAATTGTTCAATTATTACGGCGATCCGGCTGCCGGCCGCATTATTATTGCGATGGGATCAGGCTGTGACGCGATCCGGGAAACGCTTGACTATCTGAATGCCGCCGGGGAAAAAGTTGGCCTGGTTGAGGTTCATCTGTACCGGCCTTTTTCCATTGAGCACCTGCTGCGCGCAATTCCTGCGAGCGTGCGGAAAATTGCTGTCATCGACCGGACCAAAGAACCCGGGGCGGCGGGAGAACCGCTATACCTGGATGTCAGGAACGCATTTTTTGGCCAAAAGGCGGCACCGGTCATTGTCGGCGGCAGGTACGGCCTGGGATCAAAGGATTTTACGCCGGCCCACATTGCGGCAATCTATAAGAATCTGGTCCTGGAAAATCCGCGGAACGGCTTTACGGTCGGCATTGTGGATGATGTAACCGGTACTTCTCTGCCCGCATATCCGGCCGACATCAATACGACCCCGGCCGGAACCACCTGCTGCAAATTCTGGGGACTGGGCGCAGACGGCACTGTGGGCGCCAACAAAAATACTGTTAAGATTATCGGTGAGCATACCGACTTGCATGCGCAGGCTTATTTTGCTTATGACTCCAAAAAATCCGGCGGTCTGACGATATCCCATTTGCGCTTCGGCCGGCAGCCCATACAATCCTCCTACCTGATCACTAAGGCTGATTTTGTGGCTTGTCATCATCAGGCTTATGTGGGCCAGTATGATGTACTGGCCGGGCTAAAACCGGGCGGGAAATTTTTGCTGAACTGTTTATGGACACCGGCGGAGCTTGCGGCCAACATTCCGGCCGCGATGAAGCGGTACATTGCCAGTCGCTCGATTGGGTTTTACATCATTAATGCAGTCGACATTGCGCAGCAGCTGGGCCTTGGCGGCCGTATCAATATGGTGATGCAGGCGGCTTTCTTTAAACTGGCGGCGATTATTCCGCTGGCCGACGCAGTGCGTTATCTTAAGGACGCGGTTGTCCAGTCCTACGGCAAACAGGGGCAGGCTGTCATCGACATGAACTGGGCGGCGATCGAGCGCGGCACTGAGCAGCTGCACCGGGTGCAGGTGCCTCAGGACTGGTTAAGTGCGGTCGATGAACAGGCGCCGTGTATGGGCCAGTTACCGGACTTTATTGAACAGGTCATGCTGCCGATGAATCGTCAGCAAGGCGATCAACTGCCTGTCAGTACTTTTACCGGCAGGGAAGACGGGACATTCCCGCTGGGGGTTACGGCCTGGGAAAAGCGGGGTATTGCCGTCAAGGTGCCGGAATGGCAGGCCGGCCCATGCATTCAGTGCAATCAGTGTTCTTATGTTTGTCCCCATGCCGTCATCCGCCCGCTGCTGCTCAATCAGGAAGAACTAAACAATGCTCCCGCAGGCTTGGCCGTAAAACCGGCGCAGGGCTATCCGGGGCTTCAGTTTCACCTGGCGATCTCCGCGCTGGACTGCACCGGCTGCGGCAACTGCGCCGACATTTGCCCGGCTAAGGAGCCGGCCCTGGTCATGCAACCACTGGCCAGCCAGCAGCCGTACAATGATGAATGGTGGTCCTTCGCCGGCACGATTTCGGTTAAACCGGTTCCTGACAAGCAGCAGCTGACGGTAAAGGGGAGTCAGTTTGCCCAGCCGCTGCTCGAGTTTTCCGGGGCCTGCGCCGGTTGCGGCGAAACCCCGTACGCCAAACTGGTTACCCAGCTTGTGGGTGACCGCATGATGATTGCCAATGCCGCCGGCTGCTCGACCGTGTGGGGCGGCAGCGCTCCGTCTGTAGCGTACACCACCAATGCCAAGGGCCAGGGGCCTGCCTGGGGCTTCTCGCTGTTTGAGGATAATGCTGAATATGGCCTGGGGATGCACCTGGGTGTACAGCAGGTGCGCCGGAATCTGGCCGGACTGATCCAAACAGCACTGGCGCAGCCTGTCGGGGAGCCGCTGGCAAGCGCCCTGCAGGCTTGGTTAACCCATAAGGATCAGGGGGAAGGGACCCGGGAGCGGGCTGAGCGGTTACTCACTGCTCTGGCAGCGGCGAAAGGCAGTAATGCCCTGTTAAACGAAATTTACGGGTACCGTGATTTCCTGGTCAAACGGTCGCAGTGGATTTTCGGCGGGGACGGCTGGGCTTATGATATCGGTTTCGGCGGGCTGGATCATGTTCTGGCCGCCGGCGAAGATATCAATGTGCTTGTCTTTGACACCGAGGTGTATTCCAATACCGGCGGTCAGTCCTCCAAAGCCACGCCGACCGCGGCGATTGCCCAATTTGCCGCCGGCGGCAAGGAAATACGCAAAAAAGATCTGGGTATCATGATGCTGTCTTATGGCTATATTTATGTGGCGCAAATCGCCATGGGGGCCGATAAAAAGCAGACGCTCCAAGCGATTGCCGAAGCCGAAGCCTATCCAGGCCCTTCCCTGATTATTGCCTATGCTCCCTGCGTGAATCACGGAATCCGCGGCGGGCTGAGGAGTCAGCTGCAGGCCAAACAGGCAGTGGCGGCAGGCTATTGGCCGCTGTACCGTTTTAACCCCCAGTTGCAAGCGCAGGGAAAAAATCCCTTCCAACTCGATTCTCCGGAACCTACGGCCAGCTTCCAGGAGTTCCTGCAGAGCGAAGTCCGGTATGCCGCGCTTCAGCGGCAATTTCCTGATAAGGCCCAAGTCTTGTTCGCGAAAGCCGAGCGGGAGGCGAAGGACAGGATCGACAGCTACAGGCGGTTGGCCAGTCAGTAGAAGCACGGGGACGGTCATTTTGCTTCTCCCAAATGAATGTTTCAGGAGTTAGTCCAGGTTTTCTGTATTTTGCTTTTTATTTTCATACCACGATGATATACTGGAAGAAAAGACGGAAAATACAATCCAGAACCTAAGTGGGGAATTGTGAGGAGGATAGGTAATGAGCGAAGAACGTTTTGACCGGATGGAACAAATGATGGCCCAACTGATTACAATGGTAGGCCACAATAATGCCGTTACCGAGGAATTGCGTCAGGATGTCACCGGCCTGAAGCAGGATGTTGCAGGGCTTAAACAGGATGTTGCTGTACTGAAGCAGGATATAGTAACTCTTGCAGGTAAGCTGGAAAAAGGGTTTGCTGATATCGTCCATATGATACATGTACTTGGTGATAAGGCTGATAAAATAGAACTGGTACAAGCCCATCATTCAGATGTGCTTGACGTGCTGGCCATTCGCACTACCCGGCAGGAGGCTGAGATTCAGGCTTTAAAACGGGCCATGTAGCTTGCTTCAGGTACATAGGAGTTGCTGGGAGAAAGTGGTACGGAATAGGACGTGAAAGGGGCAGCGAGCCTGATTCGGTAAAATACGGGAGTTGGAAAGGAATTACGCGATGTCTATTTTAGTGACCGGCGGTACCGGCTATATCGGCAGCCACACCTGTGTGGAACTGCTCCAGGCAGGCTATGATGTAATTATCGTCGATAATCTCAGCAACAGCAAAGCGGCAGTGTTAAATCGTATCAAGGCCATCACCGGCCAACAGCCCGGGTTTTATCAGCTGGATATCCGGGACCGGGACAAGCTGGACAAAGTCTTTGCGGAAAACCGCATTGAGGCGGTTATCCATTTTGCCGGCCTTAAAGCGGTGGGCGAATCGGTGGCTTTGCCGCTGGCCTATTACCACAATAATATTACCGGCACGCTGGTGCTGTGTGAGCTTATGGCTCAATATGGGGTTAAACAGCTGGTCTTCAGTTCGTCGGCCACGGTGTACGGCGTACCGGAGCGTATTCCCCTGGGCGAGGATTGTGGCCGCAGTGCGACCAATCCCTACGGGCGGACAAAGCTGATGATTGAGGATATCCTGAGCGATCTTTATGCTGCCGATCCGGCCTGGGGCATTGCTTTACTCAGATACTTTAATCCGATCGGGGCGCATGAGAGCGGTAACATCGGGGAAGACCCGCATGACATCCCCAATAACCTGATGCCGTATATTACCCAGGTCGCCATTGGCAAACGGGACAAGCTCAGTATCTTCGGCAATGACTACGATACCCCTGACGGCACCGGGGTAAGGGATTTTATCCATGTGGTGGATCTGGCGAAAGGCCATCTGAAGGCGCTGGAAAAGGTACTGGTCAGTCCTGGTGTGACTGCCTATAACCTTGGCACCGGTCAGGGGTACAGTGTTCTGGAGTTAGTCCGGGCCTTCGAGCAAGCCACCGGGCGGCCAATCCCCTATGTAATTACCGGCAGGCGTCCAGGCGATATCGGCATATGCTATGCGGATACAACCAGGGCTAAAGCAGAACTGGGCTGGGTTGCTGAAAAAAACATTGAGGATATGTGTAAAGATGCCTGGAACTGGCAAATCAATAACCCCCAGGGCTACCGTGATGGTATGTAGCCATAGGTTCGACACCTAAAGCAGCCCCCAGTCCCTTGACAGGACTGGGGGCTGGATGTTTAATGTAAAGGGACCTTAATCAAAGGTAGTCAGGCGGAGGCGTTAATGAAAACTTTGGCACTGTTGTTTTTTGGCGGCTGGATGCTGCTGATTATTTGGTTTTCCGCACAGCCGGCCGCTGAGTCTAAGGGGCTGAGCGGAATGGTGGTTCAAGCGCTGGCCGACATGCTGACAACCCTGCTGCCTGTGGCTCAGAGTGCGAAAGAACAGCAACTGCTGATTCAGCACTTACACGGGTTTGTGAGAAAGGTGGCCCATGGGGTCAACTATTTTGTCCTGGGCTGTCTGGCTTATCAGGCCTTGCGTTTGCATCTGGGCATACAGAAAAAGGCGTGGCTGGTGGCTGTCACTATGCTTTTTTGCGCCGCTTTTGCCGCTGTGGATGAATTGCACCAGGTCTATGTGCCGGGCCGCAGCGGTGAGCTGCGGGATGTGATGATCGATAGCGGCAGTGCCCTGGCGGGCATCCTCTTTTGTTCACGATATGGAAGCCGCAAGGGACAGTCCTGACGGTTAGCGAATAAGGACACGAAGGCAAGTACCCGGCCCGGGTACTTGTCTTTGTGTTTTTTTGCCACAAACATCCTTTAGACAAGTTTACATAATTTTGATATACTAATTACAAACAAGGACAATTGTCCGCAAATTAGGGCTATTAGTATACAAACATACATTGTTTGCGGCATAAATTGCTGCTGATTAACAATTGGCGATGGTGCTAATGCCCTGAATTACCAGCCGGTTACCGAGTAAATACGTTAAGGAGGCCAGGTATGGGAAATTTTGATTTTGCCAGTCTGATTCAAACAGACCGTGAGAACCGGAAGCATCAGCATTTTTCCGGGACACTGCTTGATTATCTTGCAATTGTGAAGGACAACCCGAAAGTCGCCATGCTGGCCCATCAACGTATGCAGGAACTGTTGGCCGCACCTGGGGTGGAGATTGTCAAAACCGAGGAAAACCCCCGTTTAAAACGGCTTTACGGTAATGAAACCTTGCGCCGGTACAAGTTTTTTGCGAATGACTTCTACGGCATTGATAAAAGTATTATGAAGATTATGCGCTATTTCCATTCGGCCGCCATGAAGGGCGAGGAAGCGCGGCAGGTATTGTACCTGGTGGGACCGGTAGGGGCCGGCAAGTCCTCGCTGATGGAAGCGCTGAAAAAAGCCCTGGAGATGAGTCCGCCGGTGTATGTCATCAAAGACTGCCCGATGCGGGAGGAGCCGCTGCACCTGATCCCCAAGCACCTGCGGCCCCAGTTTGAGAAGGTGCTTGGGGTTAAGATTGAGGGGGACCTGTGCCCGGTTTGCCGTTACCGGCTTAAGAACGAATATAACGGCGAGTTTGAACAGGTGCCGGTGGCGGTGGCCGAGTTTTCGGTCCGGTCCCGGAAAGGGGTGGGCGTTGTGCCGCCGGTTGATCCGAATAATCAGGATACCTCGGTGCTGTCCGGTTCGGTTGATATCTCCAAAATGGACCTGTACGCCGAGGATGACCCGCGGGTGCTGGCGTTGAACGG
This sequence comes from Sporomusa termitida, assembly GCF_007641255.1. NCBI lineage: Bacteria > Bacillati > Bacillota > Negativicutes > Selenomonadales > Sporomusaceae > Sporomusa > Sporomusa termitida. The sequence continues at coordinate 3,554,937 of NZ_CP036259.1, read as the reverse complement.
GGCCTTCAATGTGGGCAACCGGGGCCTGGTGGAGTTTATCGAGGTCTTCAAGAATGATGTTGAGTATCTGCATACGATGATTACCGCGACCCAGGAGAAGTCGATCCCCTCGCCCGGCAAAGGGTCAATGATCTATTTTGACGGCATTATCCTGGCCCATTCCAATGAGGCTGAGTGGAACAAGTTTAAATCCGACCATACCAATGAGGCCATTCTGGACCGGATTGTCAAGGTGGAGGTGCCTTATTGCCTGGAGCTGGACGAGGAAGTCAAGATCTACCGCAAGATGCTTAAGAACAGTGCCTTTGACGCCCATATTGCGCCCCATACCATTGAGGTGGCGTCGATGTTTGCCATCATGACCCGCCTGGCCCCCACCAGCAAGGTGGAACCCCTGACGAAGCTCCGCATCTACAACGGGGAGGAGATCGTCGAGAAGGGCTCAACCCGCAAGGTCGATATTATGGAGCTCCGGGAAGAGGCGCAGCGGGAAGGCATGAGCGGTATTTCGACCCGCTTTATTATGAAAGCCATTGATACGGCTTTGTCCGAATCGGAGCATAACTGCATCAACCCGCTGGCGGTGCTTGATACTCTGGTGAAGGCGGTCAAGGATATGGTCATTGCCGACGATGAAAAGAAACGTTATCTGGGCCTGCTGCAGGATACGATTAAAAAAGAATACAACAAGCTGCTGGAGAAAGAGGTGACCCGGGCCTTTATCCACGGCTACCAGGAGCAGGCCGAAAGCCTGTTTAACAACTATCTGGATCATTCGGAGGCCTTTGTGAATGCCACCAAACTAAAAGACCCCAATACCGGCGAGGAGCTGGAGCCGGATGTGGCCTTCCTGCAGTCGATTGAGGAGCAAATCGGCATTACCGGTACGGCTGCGCTCGGGTTCCGGCAGGACGTAACCTCCTATATGTTTTCCCTGCTGCGCAACAAGGGCACCATCGACTACCGGAGCTACGAACCGCTCAAGGAGGCCATCGAGAAAAAACTGACCGCCTCGGTCCGCGAGTTGTCGCGGGTTGTGACCAAGGCCCGGGTGCGGGACAAGGAGCAGGACGGCAAATATGATGCGATGGTGGCGGAGATGAACCGGAGCGGCTATTGTGACCATTGCTGCAATGTGATCTTAAAATATGCGGCCAACAACCTCTGGCGGGATTAGCGCCGGCAATGAGAACTAAGCGGAAGGCGGGGAGAGCTGTGGCGATTTTCAAGGACGCAGGTGCCGGCGGAACCGACCGTTCCCAGTGGGACCGCAAGCGGCACCGTCAGTTGGTCGAGGATGCCATCAAAAAAAATGTCGGTGGCATCGTCGCGGAGGAAAGCATCATCGGGCAGAGCAAGGACAAGAAGATTAAGATCCCCATTAAGGGGATCAGGGAATACCGGTTTGTTTATGGCAACAACAATGGCGGTACAAGCTCCGGTACCGGCGGCGAGCAGCGGGGCCAGGTCATCGGCAAAACCGGTCAGCCCGGTCCGGGACAGGGGGCCGGCCAGGCCGGCAATGAGCCGGGCGAGGATATCTATGAAACAGAGATCACGCTGGACGAGCTGGTGCAGTACCTGTTTGAAGACCTGAACCTGCCTGATCTGGAACGCAAAAAGTTTTCCCAGGTCGAAACCGAGCGCAACTATAAACGGTCAGGGTTTCAGCGCAAAGGCATCCCGCCGCGCCTGGCCAAGAAACGCTCGGTCATTGAGAAGCTGAAACGGCAGCAGACCGCCCTGCGCGGCGAGGGGGGACCGGCCGCGGACGGGGGCAGCCGGGCCGGCCGGGTTCCCTTCCGGGAGGATGACCTGCGGTATTTCCGGGTAAAACCGGAGCTGGACCGGCAGTCCAATGCCGTGGTCATCTGCATTATGGATACCTCCGGCTCGATGGACCAGACCCGCAAATATCTGGCCCGCAGTTTTTTCTTCCTGTTGTATCAGTTTGTCCGCTATAAGTATGAGCAGGTGGAGGTCAGCTTTATCGCCCATACCACGGAGGCCAAAGAGGTCAGTGAAGACGAGTTCTTTCACCGGGGCGAGTCCGGCGGCACCTATATCAGCAGCGGCTATGCCAAAGCGCTGGAGATTATAGAACAGCGCTATAATCCGGGCCTGTGGAATATTTATGCCTTCCATTGCTCGGACGGCGACAACTGGCAGGAGGATATCCCCCGGGCGGTGGAACTGGCCCGGCAGCTATGCGCTGCCGGCAATCTGTTCGGTTATGTCGAGGTGGGGGTTAAACACTGGGTCAGCGCCGTCCAACGGGAATATGACGACAAGATTCAGGCCGATAACTTTATCACCGCCAGAATGACCGATAAGGACGATGTCTGGCCGGTGTTTAAACAGATTCTGGATAAGGACACCGCAGGGAGGGAGGACGATGACTGATTACACACTGGCGGAACTGGCGGGGTGGAATGACCGGATTGAACAACTGGCCGCAGAGTTTGGCCTGGATTGCTATCAGCAGCAGTTTGAGCTGTGCAGTGCCGAGGATATGCTGTGTTATGAGGCCTATACCGGCATGCCGTCCCACTACCCGCACTGGAGTTTTGGCAAGGCCTACGAACGGCAAAAGACCTTTTATCAGTATAACCTGAGCGGGCTGCCGTATGAAATGGTGATTAACTCCGATCCCTGCCTGGCGTACCTGATGCGGGACAACACCCTGCTGCTGCAGATTCTGACGATGGCCCATGTCTACGGGCATAACGATTTCTTTAAGAATAACCGTCTGTTCCAGCGGGATACCCGGGCGGAACTGACGCTGGCGACCTTCAAGGCCCAGGCCGACAGGGTGCGGGCCTATATCCAGGACCCGGGCATCGGCCCGGACAAGGTGGAGCGCATCCTGGATGCGGCCCATGCCCTGCGGTTCCAGGTCAGCCGCACCGGTCTGGCGCAGGCCTATTCCCGCCAGACGCTGGAGCAGGAGCGCGCCGAGGCCGTACCCCCGCGGCTGCAGCATGATTTGCTGGCGTTTCTGGCGGCCAAAGGCCGGCTGCAGGACTGGGAACAGGACCTGGTGACCATCGTCCATGAGGAGAGCCTGTATTTCGTGCCGCAGCTGGAGACCAAAATCATGAATGAAGGCTGGGCCAGCTACTGGCATTACCGGATTCTGCAGCAGCTGGACCTGCCCCAGGGGCTGCATCTGGAGTTCCTGCAGCGGCACAACCTGGTGGTCCGGCCCCATCAGCAGCAGCTCAATCCTTATTTTGTCGGCTTCAAGCTGTTTGAATATCTGGACCGGTCGCTGGGGCGGGACAAGATTAAGGAGATCCGGGCCGGCGAGCGGGATCATTCTTTTCTGCGGCGCTACCTGAATGAGGAGCTGTGCCGGGAGATGAACCTGTTTGCCTACGCGGTGGAGGGCGATAATGTGGTTGTGGCCGAAGTGGCGGACGAAGACGGCTGGCAGCTAATCCGCGATCAGCTGGCCAATTCAGTCGGCCTGGGCGGAATCCCGGCCATTACACCGGTGGCTGTGGAACAAGGCGAGTTAATTCTGGCGCATGACTATGACGGCCGGGAGCTGGAGCTTGGTTATGCCAAGGAGACCCTCAAGCATGTCGCCGCCTTATGGGGGGACGGGGTCAAGCTCCGGACCAGGCTGGCGGGAAAAGAGAAGCTGATCTGCTGCAACCGGTTGCAGGAGGTGATCATTGTTTAGTGCCGGTTCTGGTGTTTGCCGGCCGGAGCTATATATACCCCGGCAGCCTGCGACTGCCGGGGTTGCTTGTCGACAGATAGCATTATTTGTCGAAATTTGCATTAAATATACGAAAGTTTTTGATTGTCATTCTCAATGCGATTGTATATAATAAATACATATAAATGTCAATAGGACCAATGAACTAAATTGTCAGGATTATTCTGTAAAATATGACGAATAAATTGTTGACGTTTAAGGGGGATCACGGTGACAGAGTTGGAACGTATCGAATTTTTAAAAGAACAGCTGTTGAAATTAGGTTATCGCAATTATCAATTGCAGGATATATACCGGGAGGTACTGGGCCAGTCGAGCTGTCAGCCGGCCGCATTGTCGTCAGAACAATGCCGGGAGCTTATTGAAACGATGGAGGAATATTGTTCTTTCGCCCAAAAATGTTTGAAGAATAAAATAAATAACTAGCCAAACCGCCGGATTCAAGCCTGGAGGTTTGTTTTTTTACCAGCCTGATAATTGACAAAACCAGGGGACAAAGGTACACTAAAAACGAAGGTTACCCAAGTAAAAGGAGACATAATATCAGATGCTGGACATACATTGTCACATTATTCCGGCCATTGACGATGGGGCCAGGGATTTGGACACCTCGCTGAAAATGCTGGAGATTGCGCAGAACAATGGCACAAAGGCCATTGTGGCCACCCCTCATGTCATTGAGGGGGAGTGGCTGCCGGCCTGGGAGCAAATTGTGGCCGGGTGCCGGCTGCTGCAGGCCGAAGGGAGTACGCGCGGGTTGAATCTGCCTGTTTATCCCGGCGGGGAGGTTGCCATTCATCTGGATATTCTGAAGCTGGTGAAAGAGCCGGGACCGTATTGTCTTAACGGCGGCCGCTATATGCTGGTGGAGTTGCCGGCTATTGATATTCCGGGTTTTACCGAGGACTTCTTTTTTAATTTGCAGGCCCGCGGCATTACCCCGGTTCTGGCTCATCCGGAGCGGCATCCGGTGCTGGCCAAAGATCCGGAGATCCTGGTGGAATGGATTAGGCGGGGGGTGTTAACCCAGGTCAACGGTTCCAGCCTGATGGGGCGGATGGGTGAGCGCAGCCGGCAGACGGCGGAGCTTTTACTGGCCCGGGATATGGTGCACTGCATCGGGTCTGATGCCCACAGCGCCAGGCACCGCAATCCTGATTTATCAACAACGGCGGAAAAACTTAGAGGTTTAATCGGGGCGGAAAAAACCCGGCAAATACTGATCACCAATCCCCAAGGTATAATCAACAGCCAGGATGTGGAGATTTTTGAAGTACAGTCGTTAGCCCAAGCGAAAAAACCTGGTATTTTTCGAAAATTGTGTATGCGGCTTGGGGTTTATTAGTTAACATGCGTAAGGTCCTACTAGACAGTAGGACCTTTGTCTTATCCGTAATAAGAGAACAGGAAAGTTGCAGGAAAACCGACAGGGAGGGCGAATATTAGACATATTAGTCAATCTGGAACATTTTTAAATATTGTAAATATTATGCACATGCCCGGCAGGGAGGTGAATGTTTTTGACAATAAAACTTTTAATAGCCGATGATCATGCGCTTCTTAGGCAGGGAATTAAAAATGTGCTGTCGCTGGAACCGGATTTTGATGTAATTGGGGAGGCCTCGGACGGGGATGAGGCGATCAGGCAGGTTGAGCGCCTTAAGCCTGACATTATTCTGCTTGATGTGAATATGCCGCGTATGAACGGGCTGGAAGTAACCCGGCGGCTTAAGGCTGCCAATCAAACAGTTAAAATCATTATTCTCACCATTCATGATGATGAAAGTTATGTGTTTGAGGTAATCAAGGCCGGGGCCATTGGTTATCTGTTAAAGGATATTGAGCCAGGCATGCTGGTCAAAGCTATCCGCACAGTCTTTGAGGGGCAGTCGTTTATTTACCCGACCCTGGCCCGGCGGTTGTTCGGCGAGTTTTCCCGGCAGGAAGAGAAGCGGCACGAGACGGCCATGGCGCAGCGCCGGAAGGAGGAACGGTTAACCTACCGGGAGATTGAAGTGCTGCAGCTGATTGGTCAGGGGCTGAGTAATCAGGAGATTGCCCAGAAGCTGTTTCTGAGTGAGAAGACCGTAAAAAATCATCTGACCAATATCTTCCGCAAGATTAATGTGGTTGACCGGACCCAGGCAGTACTGTACGCTATCAGGCAAAAGATTGTGGTATTATAATTGACCAATACCGGGGTGCCCGCATATATTATCCTATCCCAAATGAAGGGGGTAGGATAATTTGTTTTTATCATATCCGGTGAGTATCGTCATTGTATCGCTGGCCCTGTATGGCTTGTGGTATGTATTAAAGGATGTGTGGAATTGGTTTACTGCGTTGGAACTGGTACGGTTACCTGACGCCAGTTTTATCATTTTGCTTAAGAATATGGAATATGAAGTGGAAGATTTGATGCGGTACCTGGTCAGCGAGCTGGAGGAAGGCAGCCATGGCTTTGATGCTGTTGTGGTCGATTGCGGCTCCGATGACTTAACGCCGGTCATCCTACAGCGTCTGGCCGGGGAAATGCCGGTCCTGACGATTGTTCATTCCCGGAGCTCGCTCCGGCCGGTCTCGGAGGCGATGCCGCTGTGCCGGGGCTCGGTGGTGCATGTGCTTGACCTGACTACCCGGCTGAAAACGGAAGAGTTTATTGCGGTGGTAGCCTCCCTGCTGCGGCAGAAGAAAGGCGATATTGCCATCCGGAGCCGGATGGAGGGCTAGTGTCTTGACCATATCGGTACTCGGTTATAATCTGGGTTTCATACATACTATTTCGTTGAAAAGCTCAGCCACTTTGACGGCCAGGTTCAGCAGCGCCGGGTCGTAACCGGGCAAGGTGGCCTGCAGGGCAGCGGACAATACCGGCCGGGCCGGGGCCGCCGTTGCCGCCAGGCGGGCTAAAGCCAGCTGCCGGTTGACGGTGGCTGGTGTCCAGAGCACCGGGAGCTCAGTCTTGCCGGATAAAGTGACCGTTGTCTGGTAAGGCTTGTTTTTATTGGCCGCTACGGTGGTAACGGCATGGAAATTGATATAGCCGGTGGTGGTGTCACCGGCCACCCGCGGCTGGCGAACCTTGACAGGCACCAGGACAAGCCCGGGGGCGAGCGGCAGCGGTGCGAGGTTCCTGCGTTCCGTCGCGGCCCTGGTCCGGGTTCGGAGCGCGCTCAGGTCAATGGCCCGGAGCCGGGCCAGGCGGAGGAGTACGGTGCGTACGCGGGTCGTCAGACTTGTGGCGCTGCCATCGACGGCAATGACGGTAGTGCTGTCACCGGTAGGTTGATAGCAGGGGATGATGGCGGCAATACGTGTACAGGCGTTCAACAATTCACTCATGACTGTACCTCCAACAATGGACAAACATATGTTCTGGATAATTCCATATTACCAGAATCAGGCCCTGTTGGCAAGAGGCACGGGCCGGGGGCGGGATTTTGCCGTAAGCCGCCCTTGTGCCGGCCGCTATTAATAGGTACAATAAGTATGCAGACAGGAGGCGACGTATGAGTGTATTGGAAGTTCACGGCCTGAGCAAGGCCTATGGGATACAAACTGTTTTGGCGGAGATTAGTTTTCAAATCAGGCGGGGCGAAAAGGTCGGGCTGATCGGTCCCAACGGTGTTGGCAAGACGACGCTGGTGCGCTGCCTGTTAGGCCTGGAGAAGCCTGACAGCGGCCAGGTGGTGATGGCGCCATCGGAACGGACCGGCTATGTCGAGCAGGATACAGCCCTGGGTGAGCATACCCTGTATGATGAACTGGTGAGCGCCTATGGCGATGTGCTGGGCTGGCAGGCGGATATGCGCCGGCTGGAAGCGGCTATTGCCGGGGAACAGCAGCAAGCGGCTCTTGACAGGCTGATGAAGGAGTATGCGCTGGCAGTGGAACGGTTTGAACGGGGCGGCGGCTATGAGGTTGACAATACGGTGCGGCGGGTGGCTTTTGGCCTGGGCTTTACGGCGGCGGACCTTGAGTGCCGGACCCACGAGTTTTCCGGTGGGCAAAAAACCAGGATCTGCCTGGCGCGGGCGTTGATCCGCCAGCCGGATTTTTTATATTTGGATGAGCCGACAAATCATCTTGATCTGGCGATGGTGGAATGGCTGGAGGAGTTTTTGCAGGGGTATGCCGGAGCCGTGCTGGTGATTTCCCATGACCGTTACTTTCTTGATAACGTGGTGGGCCGGATTCTGGCCATAGAGAAGGGAACCATTGCCGACTATGCCGGCAACTATAGTGAATACCTGGAGAAAAAAGCGGAGAAGCTGGCCGCCCAGGAGAAGGCCTATTCCAAGCAGCAAGCCCATATTGCCAAAACCGAGGCCTATATCGACCGGTACCGGGCCGGCATCAAGTCCAAACAGGCGCGCGGCCGGCAGAGTCAGCTGTCGCGGCTGGCCCGTCTGAGCCGGCCGGAAGATCTGACCGGGTTTGACTTTTTCACCTTCAATCCGCCGGCGGAGTGTGCCGAGCGGGTAGCCGAGCTGGGGGAAGTGGTTGCCGGCTATGGCGACAAACAGGTGCTGAAGGGGGCGTCGCTGCTGGTGCGGCGCGGCGATGGCGTGGCGTTGGTCGGGCCGAACGGGGCCGGGAAGACAACCCTCTTAAAGCTGCTGACCGGAGAGCTGGCGCCGGTCGGCGGTAAGATTAAACTCGGCAGCCGGGTGCGGCTGGGGTATTTTGCCCAGGAGCACGAGACTCTGACCGGGGCCAACAGTGTGCTGGCCGAGGTTATGGGCGAGTTTGCGTTCAGTGAGGAACGGGCCCGGCACTACCTGGGGGCGTTTTTATTTCGGGGGGATGAGGTGTACAAGCTGGTGGGGGATCTCTCGGGCGGTGAAAAGGCGCGGCTGGCGCTGTTGAAGCTGATGCTGACCGGGGCTAACCTTCTCATCCTTGATGAACCGACCAACCATCTGGATATCGCGGCCCGGGAGGCGGTGGAAGAGGCCATGATGAATTTTCCGGGTACTTTCCTGACCGTGTCCCATGACCGGTATTTCCTGGATAAAGTGGCTAACCGGGTGGTTGAGCTGGCGGACGGGCAGGTGACCGAATACGCCGGCAATTATAGCTATTATCGCGACAAAAAGGCCAGGCTGGCCAAAGCTGCCGCCCAGGCGGCCAGTCAGGCCGGGCTGGCGGCGAAGAAAGCCGGGGGCCGGCCGGACCACCGGATAGAGCCGGGCCAGGCCGGTAAAGGCAGTTGGCGTAAGCCGGAGCCTGGCCGGCTGATAAAGAAGCTGGAGGAAGAAATCGCTGGTTTGGAGCAGGAGGTCGCCGGCCTGGAGGCCAGGCTGAACGACCCGGCCAGCCATGCCGAGGCCGCTCTCAGCCGGGAACTGGCCGATATGTATGCCGCGCGGCAGGCGGCGCTTGAGGAAAAGTATCAGGCCTGGCTGGAGCTTACCGGCGAATAAGTCCGGCGGCCGCCGGTCAGCGTCTGTTTTGCCGGTGCCGGTGCCGTTCGGGTGTTGACCTGGGCGGTGCCGGCTTTTGTGTTCTCTCACCGTTCGTGCTATGCTGGCGGCAAGCGCTGAGTTTGAGGGACCGGTTCCTTGCCGCAGGTGAGGAAAATGACGGGAGAAGAATTGGTTATCGCGGCTCAGGCCGGGGACGGTGCCGCTTTTGCCGAGGTTTGCCGGCGGTTTGCCGGCCTGGTGTATAAATATGCCTGTCAGCCGGCTGTGGCCGGGATAAAAGAAGAAGCCGCCGCCGAAGGCTGGCTGGCCCTGGCCGGGGCCGTACAGACCTACGATCTGTCAACAGGCATACCCTTTGCCGGCTATGCCAGGCAGCAGGTCCGGTATGCGGTCTGGAACCTGTTTAAACGGGAACGGCGGCGCTGGCAGCGGGAGGTGCCGCTGACCGGCGGCGACAGGGAGGACGGGGAATACAGCCTGCTTACCACCCTGGCGGCCCCCGATAATGTCGAGCTGGCGGCAGAGGAGGCAGCAATTGCCGGGGCGGTCAAGGAGGCACTGGCGGCCCTGCCTGACAAGCAACGGCTGGTTATTGTCGCAACGTTGCTTGGCGATGTACGGTTAACGGAGATCGCTGCCAGGTGGGGGATTACGCCCCAGGCCGTGTATGGCCTGCGGCAGCGGGGATTAACCTGTTTGCACAAGCAACTGACCGGCTTATCCATCTTAAGATGAGACTATAGTCTCATTGACAGCCCTGGAATCTCTTGCTAGACTCAGAATATGTCGATTGATGTATATACAAGGAGAGTGAAAGACTATGTTACGGAGACGTAAAGGAGCAGTAGGCGGCGCTGTTTTGGGGCTGATGCTGGCTTTGGCCGGTACGTTGCTGCCGGCGCCGGCCGTTGCGGCGGCCCCGCCGGCCGGCGCCGCTGCTTTAACAGCGGTGGCAGTGAGCAATGAGGCGGCCGGCGTGCCTGAGCAGGCACCGGTGCCGGCGGCGGCCGGACAGGAAGCAGTCCTGGCGCAGGTTAAACTGGACGGCAAATGGGGGTTTATTGACAGGCAGGGCAAGTTTGTCATACCGGCGCTGTTTAGCGATACGAAGGCTTTTATAGATGGCGTGGTGGCTGTCAGCAGTAATAAAAAGTGGGGCTACTATGATAAAACCGGCAAGGTGATTGTGCCGGTGGCCTTTGATGAGGTCCACGATTATCAGGAAGGGCTGGCAGCTGTTCGCAGCAAGAAGAAGTGGGGTTTTTATGATCATAACGGCAACCTGGCCGCCCCCGTGCAATTTGATGAAATAGCCGGCTGCCAGGAAGGCCTGGCGCTAGTGAAGCGCAACAAGAAATGGGGTTATATTGACAAAAACGGTACAAGCCCCATCGAGCCTCAGTTTGTGGAGGCCGGCAGCTTCGCGGAGGGAATGGCGCCGGTAAAGAATCAAGGCAAATGGGGCTTCATTGACACTGCCGGCAAGCTTGTCATTCCGTATCAGTTCAAAAATGCAGCCGGGTACCGGGAAGGGCTGGCCCCAGTGCAGGTTGGCGCAAAATGGGGGTTCATTGATGCCGGTGGCCGCTTAGTCATACCGGGGCAGTTCGCGGAAATTGGCGACGGGTTCAGCGAAGGGCTGGCCGCGGTAAAGCTTAAACGAAAATGGAGCTATATCGACAATACCGGCAAGCCGGTGATTTCAGCCCCCTATGATCAGGTTTTTCCCTTTAGCGACGGGATAGCGGAAGTCCGGGTGTCTAAGACCAGTTTCTCCTTGCTGGCGGCAGTTGCTGCTGTTGCCGGGCAGGCTACCGGTACTACTCTGGGTCATGGTTTGAATCTGCTGCCCAGCAATGAGAAACGGGGTTATATTGACCGCAACGGCCACCTGATTGTGCCGACAAAATATGATGCGGTCGGTGCCTTCAATGCTGGCTGGTCACTTGTGCGGGTGGAAAAGAAATGGGGCTATGTGGATAAAACCGGCGCCTTTATGATTCCGGCTCAATACGAAGAGCTGTCTGATTTTAGGGAGGGTTTTGCCAGGGCGAAAACGAATGGCAAATGGAGTTTTATTGATAAAAGCGGGCAAATGCTGCCCACACGGCCGTTTGCGGACGCCGCGCCGTTTCACAATGGACTGGCGGCAGTGCAGCTGGAGGATAAGTGGGGGTTTATCGATACCCGGGGCAGGTTGGTTATTGCCGTACAATTTGATGAAGCCCGCAACTTCTCCGACGGGTTGGCGGCAGTTAAGAAAAATGATATGTGGGGGGTTATTGACGCAACCGGTACCTTTGTCGTGCCGGCGCAGCGGGAAATTTCCCAGATGCTGGATTTCTCAAACGGGTTACTGGCCGCAAAGGTGAACGGCAAATGGGGCTACCTGGACCAAACCGGCAACATTGTTATAGAACCGCAGTTTTCAGAGGCCAGGCCGTTTTTTGCCCGGTAATGATTTTACCGGCCAGGGATACAGGCGGGCTGCAGACAACTATCCTAATTAAGGGTAGTTGTTTTTTTTACGGGCTTAAACTTTTGCCGGCCGCACCTGTTTAAAAATGTTGGTTGCCGGAATGTATCAGGTAAGGGGGTGATGTTGATGGCAGTGGTAAAAACGCCGCAAAGCGGCAAGGTGGTCCTGAAGGTACAGACCGGTGTCAGTGAAACCGGCAGCCCGGTTTTCAAACTCCGCACGTACACGAATATCCGCTCCGAAGCGACTGACGATGATATCTTTGCGGTGGCGGCCGGGCTGGGCAGCCTGCAGCAGCATACCCTGGTGGAGATTGTCCGCCAGGATATCAACACGCTGATTAATCAGTAACTCGGTTTAGGCGTTTACAGTAACAACGGCAGGAGGGATGGTAATGATTAAAACTTTAGAAATGGTGTTTCGCACAAGTGCCGGCAAGGAGGTCAGCCTGAGTGTGCCTGATCCGAAGGAGGGACTGACGCTGGCTGAGGCGCAGGTGATTATGGAGGATATTGCTGCCAGGAACATTTTTAGCATCAAAGGGGCCGCGCTGGCGGCACCGGTGGAAGCCCGGATCCGCAGCCGGGAGACTGTGCTCCTGGTATAGAACGGGGAAAATAAAACTAACGCCCTGTTACAGTCTGTAACAGGGCGTTTGGATGTACATTGCGGTTTTACCGGCAGCTTCAGCGGATCAGGTACAGCAGGGTGGCGGCAATGTACGCAGTGGAGGAGAACAGGGCCACATTAAAAACATAGGTGGCCGACCGGGACGGCCGCATAATCGTGCGGTTTTGAAAGTAGTGATAGGTGTACATGTCTTCTTTCACAGTCGTTATGCCTCGCAAAATGTAACTTGATGTAAATAATGCTGTTCTTTTGTTTAAAGTACTCCATCGCCGATAAAAATCCTGCCCCGATTACGAAAAAATGCAGGATTTTTCTGCCGGTACTGCGAATAAATACAAGAACTTATGTTTGGGAGTTAACAGTGTGGATAATAAACTTGAAGGACTTGTTGAAAATATAACATTTCAGGCGACTGACGGCAGTTTTACCGTGTTTCGCCTGAAGCCAGACGGCGAGCAGGGCACAGTGGCTGTTACCGGCAGTTTCCCGGCCCCGCTGGTGGGCGAACAGGTGGCTCTGACCGGCGAGTGGGTGGAGCATAGCCGTTATGGCCGGCAGTTTAAAGCCGGCCACTGCCGGCGGGTTGCCCCCACTTCCCTGCAGGGGATTGAACGGTTTCTGGCCTCCGGGGCGATCAAGGGCATTGGCCGGGCTATGGCGGCCCGGCTGGTGGCCCATTTTGGCGAGCGGACGCTGGAGGTCATCGAGCTTTATCCGCACCGGCTGGCGGAAGTGGAAGGTATTGGCGATAAGAAAGTAGAGCAAATCCGCAAGGCGTATGCCGAACAGGCCGAATTGAAAGAGGTCATGTTGTTTTTGGAGATGCATGGCGTCACCGGGGCGTATGGGGCCCGGATTTTTGCCTGTTACGGCGCCAATTCGGTGGCGGTGCTGGAAACAGATCCCTACCGGCTGGCCGAGGAGGTAAAGGGCATTGGCTTTCGTACGGCCGATCAGATCGCGCTGGCGGTGGGTTTTGACCGGGACCATCCGTCCCGGCTGGCCGCCGGGGTCCAGTTTGCTTTACTGCAAACCGGACTGGCCGGGCATTGCTGTGTACCGGAGGCGATGCTGACCGAGGAAACAGCCCGGCTGCTCAATATTGACAAGGCGGATATCGCGGTTGTTGTCAGTGAACAGATCAAACTTGGCAAACTGTATACCGAGGATTTCCACGGGATGACTCTTGTTTATCCCCGCTATTTATACCGGGCTGAACGGGCGGTGGCCGAGCGGCTGCTGCGGCTGCAGGCGGAGGCTAAGCCAATTGACGGGATTGATACGGATACTTTGATTGATCACTGGGAAGCGGCCGGCAATATGACATTGGCAGCCGCCCAGCGCCAGGCGCTGGCGGCCGCGCTGTCCCACGGGGTGCTGGTATTGACCGGCGGCCCTGGTACCGGGAAAACGACAACCGTGCGCGGCATTCTGGCCCTCTTAGAGCAGCAGGGCGGTAAAATTATCCTCGGGGCGCCGACCGGCCGGGCGGCCAAGCGGCTCAGTGAAACAACCGGGCGCGAGGCGATGACCATCCACCGCCTGCTGGAGGCCGGGGGAGGGGCCGGGGAGGAGCCGGTCTTTGCCAGGGATGAGCACAATCCGCTTGATGCCGATGTCGTTATTGTTGATGAAACATCGATGATGGATATGCTGTTGATGAGCTGCTTCCTGCAGGCGGTGCCTGACGGCTGCAGGGTAGTACTGGTCGGTGATGTTGACCAGCTGCCGGCAGTAGGGCCGGGCTCAGTCCTGAAAGATGTTATCCGTTCCGAAGCGATCCCGGTGGTGCGGCTGACCGAGGTATTCCGGCAGGCCGGTGAAAGCATGATTGTGCTTAATGCCCACCGGATTAACCGGGGCCGCCCGCCGGAATGCGGCAGCCCGGATTTTCAGTTCCGTGAGCTGGCCGACAGTGAAGGGGCGGCCCAGGCGGTGGTCGAGTTATGTCAAACTGAGCTGGCCCGGGAAGGGTTTGATATCTGGCGGGAGGTGCAGGTCCTATCACCGATGCACCGTCAGCCCTGCGGGGTCGAAAACCTTAACCGGCTGCTGCAGGCGGCCTTAAACCCGGCCGAGGGCAAAGAATTTATCCAGGGCGTCAATCAGGTGCTGCGGGAAGGCGATAAGGTTATGCAAGTCCGCAATAATTATAGCAAAAAGGTATTTAACGGCGATATCGGTTACATTGTGGCCATTGCCGACGGCAAGGTATTGGTGCGGTACCCGGAGGATGATGTTGTCTATGATAAGGGCGAACATGATGAACTGACGCTGGCTTACGCCATGAGCGTTCATAAAAGCCAGGGCAGTGAATACCCGGTTGTCGTGATGCCGCTGACTCCCGGCCACCACATTATGCTGCAGCGCAACCTGCTGTATACGGCGGTCACCCGGGCCAAAGAGCGGGTTATTCTCATCGGCACCCGGGCCGCCCTCAATACGGCAGTGCTGAGTGACCGGACCCGCCGCCGCTATTCGCTGCTGGCTGAACGCCTGCGGGGGGAAAGTTTATGGTAAAAGACTGGCTGGAAGCCCTGCTTGCGCTTATCTTTCCCCGCCGCTGCCCGTCTTGTCGGCAATGGGCAGACCATCATGGCTGGTGCCAGGCCTGCCTGGGCAGACTCGTCAGGCCTACGCAGGTGGCGGTGGCGATCCATAACCTGGTGTACCTGGATGGGTGTCAGACGGTTGTTGGCTATTCCGGCCCGGTCCGGCGGCTGATCCGGGATATGAAGTTTCGCCGTGTCACCAGGCATGCCGGCCGTTTGAGCCGGCTGCTCGATTATGGTCTGGTGCCTGACTGCTATGCCGGGGTTGACCGGGTCGTACCGGTACCCCTGCACCGGCAGCGGCTTGCAGAGCGCGGCTTTAATCAGACGGCGCTCATCTTTCAGCCCTGGGCGGCGCGTCAGCGGCTGAGCTGGCTGGAGGCACTGGCCCGGACGCGGGCGACTGCGCCGCAATGGCAGCTTACCCTGAAAGAGCGGCGCAAAAACAGTCAGGGCGCGTTTGCGGTAACGCGCCCTGACTTAATCAAAGGTAAGAGGATTCTGCTCGTGGATGACATTTTTACCAGCGGAATTACGATGAACGAATGCGCCCGGGTATTGAAACAGGCGGGGGCGGTCAAAGTACAGGGCCTGGCGCTGGCCGGCGGGGCCAGGTAAGCCTACCCTAACGCATCAATAAAGGCCTTGACCACCTCCGGGTCAAACGCCGTACCGGACAGACTGAGCAGCTCGCGGACGGCCTCGTCCTTGGTTTTTACCCAGTTCTGGGTGCAGGGATTAATAAAGCGGTCATAATAGTTGGCAACAGCAATGATGCGGGCCCCGAGCGGGATGTTTACCCCCTTGAGCCGTTTGGGATAGCCTGTGCCGTCAAACCGTTCATGATGATAGCGGATATAGGGAATCAACTCCTGGCAGGAGGGGATATTTTCCAGCATGTAACTGCCGGCATTGCAATGATTTTTGAATACGCTCATCTCGCGGGTTGACAGATAGGGCACTTTGGACAGCACCTGGTTAGGCACGGTAAGGTGGCCGATATCATGCAACAACGCCGCCAGGCGGATTCGCTCAATCTCTTCCCGGGGCAGCCGCATCTTGGCAGCGACACTAACGGAATAGTTGGCAACCTGTTGGCTGTGCAAGAATAGTTTTGAATTTTTCAATTGAATAAGCTGCATAAAATTGCCGATTATACTGTTGATCGCTTCCGTATCACCGGCATAGATTTCAGGATCCTGCATGAGCGTTAGCATATACACGACAAACTGCCTTTCATTGGAAAGCAACACATGGCTCTCGTTTCCATAATATACCTGCCTGTTTTCCATATTATTATACATAAAAGCGAGATTGCTTTAAAAAGGGGGACAAAGGGGACTGAACCGGCCATCTCACTCATAAAACACTATAAAATAAGCAATATTGTTAATTAGCCAAAAAACGTCATAATCCTGCCGGCTTGTTAAAAAAAATGTTCAATATTTTTGAAATGAGTCTAAAGACCTAGGCCAAAAAGGGCCTGATCATGTATAATAAAGATAGGGAAGGTAAAGGGGGCGGCGCTATGGGACTAGATAATTGTCCGGAGTGTGGCAAGGTCTATGTGGAGAATGTGGCCAGGCTTTGTCCGGAATGCTACCGCAGACAGGAAGACGATGCGGAAAAGGTTATGGAGTATCTGCGGGATACCCGTAAGGCAACCATGGAAGAAATTCATCAGGCTACAGGGGTCAAACATAAAATTATCCTGCGCCTTCTTCGCAGCGGCCGGATTATGGGTGATGTTTCCTATCCCTGTGACAGCTGCGGTGCTTTGATTAGCGAGGGCCGGTTATGCAATAAATGCAGTAAAAATATTCTCGATCAGATAAAAACCGAGGAGCGCCATCAAGAGCATGAGCCTGATGTGAAAATCCGTTCACGCATGTATGGCAGAGACTAGTGCCTTGGCACAGTTAGATGTTAGTTTTAGACAACGTAGATTTTTTCGCAATGCAAGGCGGAGGAACTGCGCAGATCGGCAATCTGTAAGGTGACGACAACGAAGCAGTGCGGGAAAAGATGCGTCGTATAACCTAACATTTGACTTTGTCAAGGCACTAGGAATCCTAAACTGTTGATAATGGGAGTAATATGTACATAGAGAGTGCAAATAGACGATAAATCTTTGTAATCGTGTGTGGCGGGGATTAATAACCCCGCCCTTTTTGTCGATAGTATTAATAAGAATTCCCGAGGTGTGAGGTGCTCACTAATGAATATCAAAAATATCCAAAATATTGCCAAGATCTATGGTGAACAATCCAAGGTGACCAAGAACTGTAAGAACCCGGGCACAAGCCCTGCGCAGCGCCCGGATGAAGTCATTTTATCCACTCATGCCCAGGGGTTAAATCAGATTCTCCGGACAGCCAAAGGGCTGCCTGAAGTACGGGAAGATAAAGTTAACATGTTATCCGAACAGATTGCCAAAGGTGAGTACAAGGTTGACGCCCGTGAGCTTGCCGATAGAATTATTGCCTATTCCAAAAATGAACGCCAGTATTAAAAAGGGGGCTGTTATGAATGACAGCAATGTGGGATAAACTGATCATTCTCCTGAACCAGACTCTCGAACTCTATCAGGCGTTGCTTACCCTCAGCCGGAAAAAACGCGATATCCTGGTTGAGGCCAGACCGCAGGAACTAGATCTGCTGACCAGGCAGGAAGAGGTCCTGATTATTGAAGCCGGCAGGCTGGAAAATATGCGGTTAACCCTGGCCCGGGAATTAGCGGCAGCGGCAGGCTTGCCCCCGTCGGCAACAGCCCTGTCAAGCCTGATTGTCTGTGCCGGCAGTGAAACCGCCCGGGAATTAAGCGCCTTGAGTGACCGCTTTGAGCAGGTAACAAAAGAGCTTGTGGAGATTAACGGCCTTAATACCAAATTAATTGAGCAGTCGCTGGATTTTATAAATTATAATATTAACATATTAAGCCAGAGTGCTGTTGGACCCACGTATGTGCCGAAGGGCCAGCCCCTGGACAAAGGCTCCAGCCGCACCATTTTGGACACCAGAGCATAAACCCGGAAATCGCAGCAAACGGAGGCAGATTATGAGATCGACATTCGGTGGTTTAAATACGGTTGTCAGAGGCATTTACGCCAATCAGATGTCCCTGGATACAGTGGGGCACAATATTGCCAATGCGGATACCGACGGTTTTTCCCGGCAGCGGGTCAACCTGGTGTCAACAACCCCCCAGACCATTTACAGCGGCAACGGCAAGGTGCAGCTTGGCACCGGCGTTGCCACCCAGTCCATTACCAGAATCCGTGATACTTTTGTTGATCAGCAGATGTGGAAGGAAAAGTCCACCTTAGGCTATGGGGAGACGATCTACAGTACCCTGAGTAAGGTGGAAGGAGTTTTTCAGGAACCGACCGAGACCGGAATCCAGACTGTGCTTGACAACTACTGGAAGGCCTGGAATACAGTAGCCACCAACGCCTCCGACAACGGGGCCAGAGTCGCTTTGCGGGAACGGGGCGTTGAGCTTGTGGACGCCATCCAGCAGGCCAATACGCAGCTGCGGGCGATGGCGGCCGACATTAACGCCGTCATCGGCATTCGGGTTGACACCGTCAATCAGATTACCGCCGAGATGTTGTCGTTGAACAAACAGATTGCCGGGATTGAGGTTGGCGGCCTTGACCATGCCAATGACCTCCGGGACCGGCGGGACTACCTGGTGGATCAGCTGGCGCAGATTGTCAATGTCCGGGTTACGGAAGATAAAGCCGGCAACTATATTGTACAGTCCTCGGGGCTGGTGCTGGTCGACGGCAATGAACGCAGCAAGCTGCAGACAAAATCCCATGTAGACCCCGATTACGGCTATGAGGTGGTTGACGTGGTCGACGCCTCCACCCAGTTGACCGTAAACTTCACCTCCGGCGAGCTCAAAGGGCTGATCGACGCCCGCGATAAAACCGCCAACAGCTCCCAGGGGGAAGCGCGGGAAAGTGATATTGGCATCAAAGCCTATTTGAACAAGCTCTCCCAGATCAGTCAGTTTTTGCTGCAGGACTTTAATGCCGCTCATCGCAGCGGTTATGGGATGGATGACTCCACCGGCAACAACTTTTTTGGGGCCGGCGGCGAGCCTGATCCCAATTACAGCGCCTCTGACCTGACCTCGATCTTTGGGGTGGCAGCGGCTGCCGATGTGCCTAAATACAAATGGATCGAACAACTGCAGGTCAACCCCGATTTCTTCACAAGCAACGGGGTGGAGAAAATTGCCGCCAAGGCCGCAGCCACGCAGGGAAATGCCGCCGGTGACAACGCCGTGCTGATGGCGAACAAGCTTAAGGTGGATACGTCCGGTATTCTGGGCAATGCATCCCTTGACAGCTTTTACGGCTCGTTTATCGGTGCTTTGGGCGTCCAGACGCAAAATGCCGAACGGCTGACCGATAACCAGCAAACCCTGGTCAACACGATTACCAACTGGCGGGAATCGGTGTGCGGCGTGAATCTGGACGAAGAGATGAGCAATATGATCCGGTTTCAGAAAGGCTATAATGCGGCCGCCAGGGTGCTGACCACCATGGATGAGATGCTGGATAAACTAATTAATGGCACCGGTGTCGTAGGAAGGTAGGGGGTAAGGTATGCGCGTAAGTACGAATATGCTGACTCATAATTTCTTAATTAGCTTAAATAAATCCATGCAGAGGCAAAATGAGATTCAGGAACAGCTCTCGGACGGCAAAGCCCTGCACCGCCCTTCTGATGATCCGGTTAAAACCATCAGGAGCCTGCGCTTTAATATTAACCTGCGGCAAAATGAGCAATATACCCAGAATGTCAAGGACGCAATATCCTGGATGGAAACAACCGACGGGGCTGTGAGTGATCTGAGCTCCATTATGATTAAGGCCAAAGAGCTTGTCATTAAGGCGGTCAATCCCAATCCGGACATGGCGATGGAGGCGATTGCCAAGGAGCTTGACGGCATCATTAACCAGGCCATTGAGATCGGCAATTCCAAGGTCGGCGACAGGTACGTCTTTGCCGGCCAGCAGGACAAGACCGAACCCTTTAAGCGGCGGATGGTTACGGCCGCCGACGGCACTCAGTTTGAAACCGTTGTGTATTCCGGTGATACCAGCAAGATCTCCATGCGGATCCAGCCGGGCGAGATTACCCCCTCCCAGGATAGCGTCGGCCTGACCGGGGCCGATCTGTTCGGACCGCTCAACACCATCAATGAGGGTGGCACGGAGATTGTTACTGCTGATTTATTGAACAATCTGCTGCGGGTTAAGGAAGCCCTGGAGGGGAAAAATTCCAACGTCCAGAGCAATCCGGCCGGGGGCGCTACGCAGCTGGCTGCCGGCAGTCCCGAGGATCATGCGGCCTTTACCTTTAAAGTGGACAATGTGGCCGGCGGCCTGCCGACCCAAGTCGCCTATTCGCTGGACGGCGGGTTGTCCTGGAAGACGGATGCGACCGTTACCGGCGGCCAGATTACCTTCCCCAAGGAGAATATGGGGACAACGGCTGATGTTGTCTATGATATGACCAGTTCCGCCTATACGGCTATTGGCGATACCTATACCGTGCCTAACCAGACTACGGCCGGTACGCCGGACCTGCAATGGCTGTCCAAGGTGGGCATTGACCTTGTGGATAAGTCTCATGATAAAATTCTCCGGGCCCAGACCGAGATTGGGGCCCGCATGTCGATGTATGAACAGGCTCAGGCCCTGCTGGAAAAAAATAATGTGATCATTACCAGCGACGTGGGGGCCAATGAAGATCTCGATATTGCCAAGGCAATCATTGATTTTAAAACAAGCGAGAGTGTGTACAAGGCCGCTTTGTCGGTCGGGGCCCGGCTGATGCCGCCGTCGCTTGTCGATTTTTTAAGTTAACGCTGCACGGGGGGCTGTACTTCATGTTGACCCTTAATATTTCTCAGCAACCTGCTAAAATGGAGATAACAACAGTACGAGCGGATAATAATTTAACGACAACCCCGCCCCGGCTGCTGATCGATACCGAGGCGGCCACCGTCGAGATCCGCCAGCCCCAGGGAGAGCTGGAGATTGACTGGCGTCCGTTCCGGGCTTCCTACGGCATTAAGGACAGCGGCGAGTTTTCGCGGGACAACGCCGACCGGGGCCGGCAGATTGCCCTGGAGACGATTGGCCGAATTGCCGAGGACGGTGATCAACTGGCCCGGATCGAATCAGGCCAGGATGCGGTGGTGGCGCTGGCTACCGAGGCCAATGCCACGCCGGTGCCGGAGGTAATCTGGACCTGGCTGGAACCGCCGGCGATCAAATATACCGCCCACCAGCCGGAATTCCGTCCAACCCCGGCCCGGTTCAGCACCGAACTGATTCGGGGGACGGTCAATACCGACTATGAGCCATACCAGTTCAATCTCCGCATGGTCCAATACCCCAGCATTACCATGTGGGTTACCGGTTATAATGATATCGATATCAGGGCGTAACTAAGGGGGATCCTATGCTTATACAGTCTACCCGCTTTGGGGAAATAGAGATTGCCGATTCTGCACTTATCCGGTTTCCCGCCGGTCTGCCGGGTTTTCCGGCTGAACATGCCTTTGCCTTCCTGCCTTACCAGCCTGACAGCCCGTTTGCGTTTCTGCAGTCGGCAACAGACCCGGATCTGAGCTTCGTTATTACCGATCCGTTCCCGTTTTTTAAAGAGTATTGCTTTAAGCTGGAAGACACAATCATCGCTGAACTTGGTTTGGCTGACGACAATCCGCCGAAGATTGTCAATATTGTCCGCATCCCGGAAAAAACCGAAGAAATGACCGCCAATCTGCTGGCGCCCATTGTCATCAACTGGGTTAGCCGGACGGCGATGCAGATTGTCCTGGAGAAATCCCCGTACACGGTCCGGCACCGTCTGTTTCCCCAGGGCCTGCCCAATCAGGCTGCCAAAGGGGGTAAGTAGTCATGCTTGCTCTTACCCGCAAGGTTGGTGAGCGGATTGTCATCGGTGACAATATTGTGCTTACCATTGTCGATATCAAAGGCGACAGTATTCGCCTGGGCATTGAGGCCCCGAAAGAAATCAAGATCTACCGGGG
This sequence comes from Sporomusa termitida, assembly GCF_007641255.1. NCBI lineage: Bacteria > Bacillati > Bacillota > Negativicutes > Selenomonadales > Sporomusaceae > Sporomusa > Sporomusa termitida. The sequence continues at coordinate 3,533,039 of NZ_CP036259.1, read as the reverse complement.
GGAGATTTATGACGCCATTGCCGCCGAGAACCAGCAATCGGCGCAACCGGTTGATTTGAGCAAGATGGAAATTTTAAAAGGGATTACGAAAGGATAACAGGGCGCACTAGTACTAGCGTCCTTTATGTGGTTTCATGAAAAAAACAGGAGGGTTAAGCCTATGAATGCGGCCAATACCGCTAATGTCTATAAAAATCAGCAGATTATGACGGCCTCCCCGGAAGAGCTCACACTGATGCTGTACAATGGCGCTATCCGGTTTATTGCTGAGAGTATGCAGGCACTGGAGCAGGGCAATCTGGAAAAAGCCAATACGTCGAATCTGCGGGCCCAGGATATTGTGCGGGAGTTTATGTGTACCCTGGACATGCAGTATGAAATAGCGCAGGGCTATTATAAATTATATGATTATATTGAATACCGCCTGATCCAGGCCAACATCAAAAAAGACAAAAGCCAGCTGGCAGAAGCCAAAACGATGCTCACCGAGCTCCGTGACACCTGGAGCCAGGCCATGAAAGCCGCCCGGGGACAGCAGGCCGCGGCTAGATAAAGTTAGCTTGCACGCATACCTGCTGAACAGTAGAGAGTTATGATATAATAATTGCTAGGAGGCGGTGTGACATGGAAGAGTTATTAAAACAGGTATTGGCCGAAATTCGAGATATAAGAGTAGGCCAGGCTGTCATGCAGGAAGACATCAAAACCATGCAGGGCGACATCAAAGATCTCACAGCAGGCCAGACTGCTATGCAGGGCGACATCAAAGATCTCACAGCAGGCCAGACTGCTATGCAGGGCGACATCAAAGATCTCACAGCAGGCCAGACTGCTATGCAGGGCGACATCAAAGATCTCACAGCAGGCCAGACTGCTATGCAGGGCGACATCAAAGATCTCACAGCAGTCCAGGCTGCTATGCAGGGCGACATCAAAGATCTCACAGCAGTCCAGGCTGCTATGCAGGGCGACATCAAAGATCTCACAGCAGGCCAGGCTGTCATGCAGGGCGAAATCAAAGACCTTAAAGCAGGCCAGGAATGCATAATAGCCACTATGCAGGCTGAATTTAAGAACCTGAAAGAGTCCGATGCCGCTATATTGGAAATGCTTGAACAAACATACAGGAAAGTGGAAGAAGTAGAAACCAATCAGGACAGAATGAGCGAAAGCGTTAGATATTTAATGCGGCAGGGTGTGCAGCACGATGAGGATATAAACAGAATAAGGAAAGCCTTATAACCGCTGCCAGCGGTTTATTTTTTTATTTATTATAATTGCTTGTTGATAGTTGGTATAAAATACCGCTAATTTTTGACAAAGTTTTTAGGAATAGATGAAAATGGGAGATATAGCGAGAAAAAGTGTATTTTGGGAAAATAATTTCGCATAATAAGCTATTTCAGCCTTAAGGATCTTAAATAAGTTACCGATATTATTAGTGGGAAGATCAGTAGCCGTCTCTCCTGTACCGGCCGGGCAGGGAGACAGTCACTGAAATAAATTCTGCCGGGCAAGGATGCCCAGGCAATAAAAATCAGGGAGGAATTATATCATGATTATCAACCACAATATTGCGGCTCTGAACACGTACAACCGTTTGTCCGCTAATAACAGCCAGACCAGCAAATCACTGGAAAAACTGTCCTCAGGTCTTCGCATCAACCGGGCCGGCGACGACGCTGCCGGTTTGGCCATCAGCGAAAAAATGCGCGGCCAGATCCGTGGTCTTGACCAGGCTCAACGGAACTCGCAGGATAGCATTTCCTTGATCCAAACTGCAGAAGGTGCACTGAACGAAACTCACAGCATTCTCCAACGTATGCGCGAGTTGGCTGTACAGGCCGGTAATGATACGAATACTGAGATTGACCGTGGTGAAATTCAAAAGGAAATCAATCAGTTAACCGATGAAATTGATCGAATTGCTAATACCACTGAGTTTAATACCCAGAAGTTGATTGACGGCAGTAAGAAAGGCCTTGTGGTAGCTGAAGACTCTAAAGCTACTATTCAATTGAATACCAGGGCAGATATCAAACTTGGTACTGTCGCTACTGATTTTGCGAAAAGTGAAACCATTATCATTACCCGTACCACTTCCGCCGCTGGTTTCTCTTCAGGAAATTACACAGTTGGTAGCCCTAGCGGTAGCACTTGGACGCTTGCGGATGCTACTATCACCAGTAGTGATAGTAAAGTGATCAATTTAACTGGCGATGCGCTGAGCGATTTGGCTGTTGGTGAAAGTATCACCATCAGTATTAAGGCACAAGTTACCGCTAGCGATTCCGTTGCTTCGGCATTCAGCATGCAGATCGGTGCTAATAGCGGACAGAACATTCTGGTTGGCATAAATTCGATGAAAGCCGAGGATATTGGTATTCGCAACGCAGATGCGAAAGCTCTTGATATTGGCTCCTATGACAAAGCTACTGCCGCCATTTCTACCATCAACAATGCGATTGAACTGGTATCGGCAGAACGCTCCAAGCTAGGTGCTATTCAGAACCGTCTGGAGCACACCATTAACAACCTGGGTGCTTCCAGTGAAAACCTTAGTGCCGCCGAATCTCGTGTTCGCGACGTAGATATGGCGAAAGAAATGATGAACTTCCAGAAGAACAACATTCTTTCCCAAGCCGCTCAGGCTATGCTGGCTCAGGCCAACCAACAGCCGCAGGGTGTGCTGCAGCTTCTCCGGTAATTCCTAGTTTACCACTTATAGAGGCCAGAGTGCATACTCTGGTCTCTATTTATAAGAAAGGACAGTGGGGTCAGTGAAGATTTCGGCTTGTATGATTGCGAAAAATGAAGAGAAGGTAATTGCCCGCTGCATTGAAAGCTATCGTACGGCTGTCAATGAGATTATTGTCGTTGATACCGGTTCAACTGATCAAACGGTAGCGATTGCTAAAAACCTCGGGGCAAAGGTGTTTTATTTTAACTGGATTGACGATTTTGCCGCCGCGAAGAATTACGCCATTTCCAAAGCCAAAGGTGATTGGATCATCTTTTTGGATGCCGATGAATATTTTGGCGAGAATATGGGCGGCAATGTGCGCGCTGTCCTACAGGGGCTGGATCCAATCTTTAATAGCATTGCCTGCAAAATGCTTAATATCGATCAGGTAACCGGCAAGGTTTTTGATGTGATGACTCAGGTCAGAATTTTTAAAAATAACAAGCATATACGTTATATACTTCCCATTCATGAAATGTTGCAGCATAAACTGCCTGGGAAGAAAATACATGCTTTTATGGCTGACGCCAAAGATATTGTAATCTATCATACCGGGTATTCTTGTGATAATCGTAAAGAAAAAGCGGAAAGAAACCTGGAAGTGCTACTTAGAGAACTTCCTCAAGCCCCTATGAAACCGGGATATTACCAATACATTGCTGACTGTTATTTTGGTTTGGAGGAATGGGAGAAGGTTATTGAATATACGAATTTGTTTATTGAAAGTAAAACGGAGCTCTCTGGCCATAATATAAGACCATACCATAACCTAATCGATGCTATGCTGAAATTAGATCATCCAAGTAAGGAAGTTATGGCTGTAATTAACGAAGCTATTGGAAAATTTCCTTATCATCCATTATTTCATTTTTCCAAAGGGAATTTGCTTTATGAATCCCAAAAATATGATACAGCTTTTCAAGAGTATCAGGAAACCCTGCAACTGCATAAAAATTATGATTCTCTCGAATTCAATCCGCTGCCTGCTAATCTTTGGCTGGTCTATAATCGACTAGGAGCTATCAGTGAACATCGTAATAATTGTGAGGCGGCGATCGAATATTATCTAGAATCGTTAAAGCTTGATAATAATAATGCACTTTGTTTTGACAGGCTCATGATGTTGATCCGTACAATGGCGGTAAAAGATATTATTCTATGTATTAATACACTATATGATCTTGACAATGAAGCCGATCTGGATTTCTTGGCGGACTGCCTTGTTAAACACGCAGTACCCCAGGTTATGGCTTACTATATAAGTTTGCGGGAAAAAAAATATCCCAAACAGGATGTAGCTGTGCTGCAGATGCTGGTAGCTAACGGATATTATGATAAAGCCTTCCATGCTTTACTGGATTACTATCGGCAAGACGGGGATGATCGGCTGGCGGCAACGGCGGCGGCAGTGGCTTTGCTCAGTGGGAATGAATACTATGTTGCCGAGTGCGTGGCGGTACTGCCGCCAGTCTTTATCAAAATCATTAAGGCATATTGTGGCGAAGAACGGGATCTTCTTGATGCCGGGATAGCCGCTTATGTACAAATTGCCCAACTGATTATCCTTTGGGGAACTCCTAGCGCTTTGGAACGATTTGTTGCGTTGCTGGTGTTTTTTCCCGACAGGGTGCAGGCTGCGGTGGTAACCGGTAGTCGTTTTATTCAAGACAGTTATTATCAACAGGGGCTATGTTTATATGACTGGGCGCTAGAGCAAGCCATGTCTGTCAACGCTGTGATAAGTCCGGCTTTGTATTATAACCGAGGCTATTGCCTGCAACGTTTAAATGAACCGGCTGCTGCCTTAGAAGCGTTTATTTCTGCTTATAAACTCGGCTATCACGCAAATGACATATTTGAATTTTTACGGTGGAACATTCAAAATGAAAATGATAAAAATCGGGTTGCCACTGTGCTAGGGGAAGATTGGAAGTATGTTGATCATCAGATCTAATCATGCAGTAAATCCATTGCATTGGAAACCCATTTACTTTTGCGATATGACGCCAACGAATCAATAGACAAATTTAAGAACTAATTTCTTTAAAGATTTTCTTGTTTAAAAATAGGAGGTGCGGCTAGTGTCGCGAATTTTGCTAGAGGACATGCAGCAGATTGTGGCGGACACGAATATCCCATGGAATAGCATGCAGGATTCCACCGTTCTTATCACAGGGGCTACCGGCACGATTGGTTCAGCGATAGTCCGAGCATTGTACGCAGCAAATCAGCAACTAAAACTAAACATTAAAATTTTAACGTTTGGCCGGGACACGGAAAAGGCAAAGCCTCTTGTTAGTCTGTATGGTGCTGAGTTTATTTTTCAGGATATATGTGAAGCAGTTAAGGTGGATGGTTCTGTTGATTATATTTTTCACTGTGCTGCGGTGACAAAGTCCTTCGAAATGGTCTCCAATCCTGTTGGCGTGATTGAAACTTCTATTAAAGGGACTTTTAATATCCTCACGCTGGCCAAGAGAAAGCATGTAAAAAGCATGATCTATCTCTCTTCCATGGAGGTCTATGGTCTTACAGATCCGGATATTCCCTCTGTAAGCGAGGCTGACTTAGGTTATATTGACTTGAAAAACCCACGAAGCTGTTATCCCGAAAGTAAACGAATGTGTGAGAGTTTGTGCAACAGCTATTTTTCACAATATGATGTTCCTGTAAAGATTGCGCGACTTGCACAGACCTTTGGAGCGGGCTGTGTAAAAGATGATCCCCGGGTGTTTGGCCAATTTTCCCGCAGCGCACTTGCCCGAAAGAATATTGTACTTCATACGGAAGGTAGATCACGCGGAAATTACTGCTATATATCTGATGCTATCCGGGGGATACTGCTCTTACTTTTGAAAGGTGAAAACGGTGAAGCCTATAACATCGCTAATCCTGAAGCAAGCGTGACTGTTCGAGAAATGGCTGAGATTGTTGCAGACAAAGTTTGTGGTGGCAGGATTTCCGTAAACGTGGATGTGCCACCAGATGTAGCAAGCCGGGGATACGCACCTGATGTCACCATGAGATTGAATGTGGATAAGATAAAAAAACTTAGTTGGCAGCCGGTATATGGACTTGCGGAAATGTATGAACGAATGATTGCTGAATGGAGAGGCCGTTAAGATGGATTCCTATTTATTCCAGTCCAGAGGAAATGAAGGATTATTCGCTCCAATTTGGACGAAGGGAATAACCAGAGGAAATGTTGGCTGTAACCATCATAGGTGCAGTTAAAATAAAAAATATCTGGAGAAGAGTATATGCGGAGTTACCAGCAGAAGAAAATTTTAGACCTTATACAAACCCTACATGAGGCGAATGCTGAGATCAAGCGGTTCTTTTTGCGCAAAGAGCTTGCCTCTGTCATTCAAATCCTGATCGATTGTCAGGACTTCGTGGTACAAATCGGGAATTTTATTGAGCAGATCGAGGGCGAAGGAACTAAAACGGTTTCCTGCCTGGAAAAATACTGTGAGCTTTTGTATGAGGCAAGTCTTGAAATAAAAACCGAAAACGGCAACGGAAACTTCATTGTGTATCTTCAAAAACAACTGGTTGAAATCGAAAACAATGCTAAAATTGAGTTGAAACCGAATAAGATTGAAATTGTGTTTTTTCCTTATAAGGCTTCGATGTTTGACTGTATGGAGTCAATTTGGTTTGCGGCGAAAGAGGACTCGCAGTGTGACGCGTATGTTGTCCCAGTTCCCTACTATGATCGTCTGCCAAGTGGTGGGTTAGGGCAGATGCATTATGAGGGGGGCCAATACCCTGATTATGTACCAGTTGTAGACTGGCAGACATACAATGTCGAGGAACGGCGTCCGGATATTATCGTTACCCATAATCCATATGATGATGATAACTTTATTACTAGCATCCACCCCGGCTATTATAACGAACGATTGAAGAAATTTACTAATTTGCTTGTTTATATTCCTTATTTCGTTTGCGTGGATGATGTGCCAGAGCATTTGTGTGTGTGTGCAGGAACCTTGCACGCCGATAAGGTGATGGTACAATCGGAGAAAATAAGACAGACCTATATTCGTGTTATCAAAGAATTTGAAAAGACTAACCATTGTATCGGGCTATTTGGCAAAGCAAAGGAAAAGTTTATTGCCATTGGTTCGCCAAAATTTGACAAGATAATCCACAAAAAACGCGAGGATTATTATATCACGGACGCATGGAAGCGGTTAATTGCAAAGCCGGACGGCAGACGGAAAAAGATTATTCTCTACAATACAAGCATTGCCAGCTTGCTGGAAGGCAATGAGAAGGTACTGCATAAACTTCGCTATGTTTTTGACTGCTTCCGCGACAGAGATGATATTGTCCTTTGGTGGCGTCCACATCCTTTGAATGAGGCTGCCTACCAATCCATGCGACCACAGCTCTTGAATGAGTACGAAAGTATCGTTGCGCAGTACATACATGAAGGTTTCGGTATTTACGATGATACCGCCGATTTGCACCGGGCTCTTGCAGTTTCAGATGCATACTACGGTGATAGCAGTTCTCTGGTGGCGTTGTACCGGTGTACCGAAAAACCAGCAATGATTCAAAATGTGGAGATTTGCAGCAAGGATGGCGTAAGGAATCATCTCGCATTTGAGAACCTATATGACGACGGTGAGTTTTTCTGGTTCACAGCATATGAATTTAATGGGCTTTTTAAGATGGAAAAACGGACATGGAAAGCCGAATATATGGGGAGTTTTCCAGGAGAAAAGATGGAAGGAAAGAGATTGTACACCTCTATCAGCTCATATAATGAAAAACTCTATTTTTCACCATATACAGCAAATGAAATTGCTGTATATGACAAACAAAATAAAACATTTGAAAAATTTAACTTTAATAAACCCAAAGGTGAAAAAGCATCTCTTTATTGCGAGGATTACAAGTTTTCTTCTGTAGTTGAATTTAAAGAGCGGGTCTTTTTTTTGCCATGTTCCTATCCAGCGATTATTCAATTGGAGCCCACAACAGGCCATTTAGAATATTATTCCGAATGGATGGGCGCCATTAGAAAATTACAGAACAGCATAGAGGATTCCTACTTTTGGAAACCTGTAATCACGGGTACCCATGCTATTATACCATCGGCCAACGCAAATGCCGTTCTTGATTTTGATATGGAAACCGGAGTATCAACCGTTTTAGAAGTTGGAAAAAAAGATTACAACTATTTCTCCGCTTGTTTTGATGGCAAGGATTACTGGCTTGCGTCCAGATGCTACACTCCCATCATAAGGTGGGACAAAGAAAAAAATCAATGCTTTGAATATAGCAACTATCCAGAAGGCTTTTCTAGCACAAAATATAACTTTGTCGGAATGTGCGTTGTCGAAGACGGAGTTTGGATGTTGCCTTATCAAGCAAATCAAGCATTAAGAATTGATATTCGGAATGGTAATATTTCATTTCTTAATGCACCCGAAATAATGTCTCCACACAATGTCGGAAAAGAAGCTCTCAGTCAGTGTTATATCTTCATGACAAAGGTTGGAGATAATATATATGCCTGCTCTGAAAAACACAATTGTTTTATCGAGTATGATTGTTCGTCTCAAAAATGCAGGGTTGGAGAAGTAACTGTATTAGACAAAGAGGCCGATAAAATACATGAAATAATACAGCTTGTTTTTGAACAATCTTGTAAAACACTAGATTCTAAAGCAAATGGTTACGTTATTGAAAGCAAGCTTTTGACTTTAAGTGATTTTTTAGATTTTGCTGTGCAACAAATGCCAGAACCGGAGCTTTATTCAGAGAGGCAGAATGAGCAATACATGGACGGTACTTCAGGTACTGCGATTTATACATATGCCAAACAAACTATTATAGGGTGATTAAGATGAATGTAGCTTTGATATTTGCGGGTGGAACTGGACAAAGAATGAACTCACGAGCAAAACCAAAACAATTCCTAGAACTTCATGGGAAGCCTGTGCTTTTGTATACGCTTGATCATTTTGAAGAACATCAAGAGATAGATCATATTATCGTTGTCTGTCTAGAGAATTGGATAAATGAACTGCAACTGATGCTCCATAGGTATGACTTCAAAAAAATTATAAAGATTGTCCCAGGGGGAAGTACAGGACATGAATCCATTTATAATGGACTGAAAGCGATGGAGAATATTTGCAATAAGGATGACATTGTGCTTATCCACGATGGAGTTCGGCCTCTGATTTCTGAAGAATTGATTTCGGAAAATATAGCCAAAGCAAAAAAATATAATACCGCAATTACAGCGGAAGCGGCAAAGGAAAGCGTAGTGCAAAGCAGAGATGGGGCTAGAATTGATCATGTACCTGAGCGAAGTACTATGTATGTGGCAAAAGCTCCGCAGTCTTTTAACTATCCTTTAATTTGGAAATATTATCAGATGGCACAAAAAGAGGGTCTATTGAGTATTGATTCGGCGCACTTGTTAAGTATTTACGGAGTTGAGATGCATATGGTCAAAAGTACGCCCAATAATATGAAGATTACTGCTCCAACGGATTATTACATTTTTCGTGCGTTGTATGAAGCAATGGAAAACAAACAAATACTTGGAATTTAGGAAGTATAGGAGTAGCCTTGATGAATAGTAATGAAGTAATATCCAGATTGCATAATGCAAACGAAGTAATTCTTTTTGGTGCCCAAGCGATTGCTTGTCAAATTTACATTGCACTAATAGAAGCATTTCAGATTAAACCAAAATGTTTTCTTGTTTCTTGGCAGGAAAATAATCCTGCGAATATTGATGGTATACCTGTACTACCACTTTCACAGTATGATCCTATTAACGGACAACTAATACTAATAGCTACACCTGAGCCTTATCATGAGCAGATTATGGAATTGTTAAGTAAATATGATAATGTGAACTATCTGTGTATTGATTCCCATTTAGAGTATATTTTACTATCTGAATATTTCAGGAAGAAAACCTCCTTCCGTCTTCTCGAAGATTATTCAGAAACTTGTGGCACAAACGAGAGCTCACCAGTGAACATTCATATTTTGATGGCGAAAAGTCACGTTGATTTATCCTTAAAAAAAGCACCAGAGAATCCAAGTTGGGTTCATCCTATACAAGTAGGCGCATCTTTGACACATAAACAGATAAGCAGCCTCAAAGATAATACGGGAGACAATATTTCTCAGAGAAACAGGAATTACTCGGAACTTACGGCATCTTATTGGTTGTGGAAAAACCTGAGATGCGACTATAAAGGAATCTTCCATTACAGGAGAGTATTGCGATTCGATGAAAACAATCTTCGCAGGATGATGTGTAATGACATCGACGTTGTGCTGCCGTTACCGTTTGTATGCAGCCCCGATACATCTAGGCAGTATGGACGGTATATTTCTGCAGAAGACATCCAACTTACTTTCCAAACTCTGGAGAAAATGCAACCGGACTATTTCCGAGCTTCACGCACGATTTTGGCAGATAAGTATCTATATAATTACAATATGCTGATCGCAAGATCCGAAGTTTTCGATCAATACTGCAACTGGCTGTTTCCTTTACTGGAAGCAATAGAACAGCACTATACCGCAATGTCAACCCTCAGAGAAGATCGATATATTGGGTATATCGGCGAATTGCTTACAGCACTGTATTTTCTATATAATCGCGACAATCTAAAAATAACGCATGGTGAAAAAATATGGTTCGTATGAGGGGAATGAACACAATGGCGAGCGATAAATATTTTGAAAGCTTTGTAACTCTAAAACGGTGGATGGAAAATCGAAATGCGGGCAAAAATTTAGCTTCATATTTCGTTGACCATCATTATAAAACTGTTGGCATTTACGGTGCAGGTGATTTAGGAAGTTTATTATACGCTGAACTCAAAGGCTCTAACATAAAAGTTAAGTATTTTGTAGACAGAAATTCCGAGGGCCTCTTGCAGGTTGCAGGAGTGCCTGTCATCGCATTGAATGATATTCCGAAACATGCGCATATTGATGTGCTTATTGTTACACCGATAGGTAACTTCGATGAAATTTGCAGGGATTTGATACAAATAGTGCCTGAATTGTCTGTTATCTCACTTAAGGATGCGGTCTACGAGGTATAAATCCTTAAATCGGGGGGAGTCAAAATGCAGTCAGCAAGTGAATTATTTAAAACAATGTGCAGGGATGTCGCCATTACCTTAAACGACAATGAGTTTGTCTATTTTTTGGATTTTAGCCATCTTATGGATGCGTCCAGGGGGTATAATTTCGGCAATCTAACGCCAGACTATTCCCGCTTTTTGAAAAGTGGACTTAGCCAACTAAAATATGCAGATAACGACTGCTCCAACAAGTTTTGTGTCGACTACAATAGCGTGACTGACAGTATATGCATGTTAATTACTCGTATCTGTGATGAACTTATCCGCCAACAACCGCATAATTATGCCGCGAAGCTCAAATGGTTTCAACATATGGTTGATCATCCGGCAACAAACTTCAGAGAGGCTCTACAACGCATTCTGTTTTTGAACCAAATTATTTGGCAGAGCAATCACCGGCTAGTCGGTCTGGGCGGACTGGATTCGTTATTGATCGATTACTTTAACCAAGACATAGAAAATGGAAGGTTAAGTAAAGAAGATGCACTCTCAATTGTTGAAAACTTTTTCCACATCCTGCACGAAAATTATCGTGATAAAAGCAATATGCTGCTTGGAGACACCGGACAAATCATTGTGCTGGGAAAATCTGATAAACAAGGCGGATATATTTACAATGATTTGACGCTTTTATTCATTCAGGCGCTTGAAAGAGTACAACTGCCAGACCCCAAAATTCTTTTGCGCGTAAACAGAAATACGCCGAGGAATGTTTTAGAAACTGCAGTCAAGTGCATTGCGACAGGAATTGGAGCGCCATTGCTGTCAAATGATGGCGTTATTCTTCCGCAGTTGACCCGTTTTGGTATTCCGCTTTCAGATGCCCTGGATTATACTACATCCGCATGCTGGGAGCCTCTCATTGGTGGGAAAGATACTTCGCTGAACAATATGACAACGTTAAATTTCATGCGGAGCTTAAACAACCTGTTTATGCGTGATCCTTTAACGAAAATAGATACGTTTGAAGAATTCAAGAAGCGGTATTTTACGTATTTGGCCTGGAATCTGAATGCAGTAAAGCGAGTTATTGGCATGCAAAGGCTTCAATATGATCCGGTGCTGTCAGTGTTTATGGAAGGTTGTTTTGAAAGCAAGAAAGATGTATCGCATGGCGGTGCAGTATATCACAATGTCGGAATTACTACTGTAGCGTTAGCTAATGTGGTAAATGCCTTGTTGAATATTAAAGACGCAGTCTTTGAGAAGAAAACGGCTTCGCTGATTTCGATTAAGAAAATGATTGTGACTGATTTTGCGGACATGGAAGATTGGATTTCTATGCTGAAATCCAGAGTTAACAAGTATGGTAATGATGATAATGAGATTATCACTTTAACCAACGAAATAACCCGATTTGTATCTGCGGAGACCGAGAGCTTTGTGACCTATTTAGGTGGCAAAATGAAATTTGGTTTGAGTGCGCCGACTTATATTGATGCGGCAAAAGATTTTCCAGCTTCCTTTGATGGCAGGAGAAAAGGTGAACCGTTTAAGGTCCATATTTCCAATGAAGAATCAACCGCCTATACAGAAGTGGTTAATTTTGCTTCCGCGCTAGATTATGGCGATAACCGGTTTAATGGAAATGTAGTAGATTTTATGATCACACCAGATTTTATAAACAATAATTTTGATAAATTTGTTGACTTCATTGCCTTGAGCATAGAGAATGGCTTTTTCCAGATGCAAATGAATGTGGTGAGCAGCGAAAAGCTGATCGCGGCCAGAGAAAGGCCGGAGAAATACAGCAATTTGATTGTACGGGTGTGGGGATTCAGCGCCTATTTTAATGATTTGCCCGAAGAGTACAAGGATGTATTGATAGAACGGGCGTTGAAGAATGAACGGAAAGCCGGTTGACATATGAGTTTGATTATTACAAACATACAAAGGATGTGCATGCAGGATGGTCCGGGAATTCGGACAACCGTGTTTCTGAAAGGCTGTACTCTGCATTGCCCTTGGTGTGCCAACCCGGAAAATATACGTTGCGGGAGACAATATTATTTCAAGGAAGATATTTGTTCGGCCAATAGAGGGAAAAGTGTATTTTGTGCCGCCTGCCCTGGTGAAACCATATTGAAATACTCTTATGCTGATAAAACGAAGTTTTCCTGCCCATTTGGTGCGATAGGCGTATATGGTAAATCGTATAAGACACAAGAGCTTGTCAATCTTTTGCTAAGGGACAAAGCTTACTGGAAGGAAACCGGAGGGATTACCTTTTCTGGGGGAGAACCGCTTTTGCAGGCACAGGAATTAAAGCGGGTTTTAATGCTTCTAAAAGAGAGTAATATACATATCGTCCTGGAAACGGCGCTGCACGTTCCGATAGACGCAGTTAAAACCGTAAGTGAATATGTTGATTTACTCTTTGTTGATCTAAAGATATTGGACGAACAGGAATGCAAAAAGATACTCGGCGGGCAAGCAGACTTGTTTAAGAATAACGTCCGCCATTTGGCAGCGACAGAAAAAAAAGTTATATTTCGCATTCCCTGCAGCAATGAATTTACGCTGAAGGACAGTAATAGTAAACTACTGAAAGAGTTTATCCATCAGTACAACTGCTATCCGGTAGAGATTTTTTCGTTGCATAACTTTGCAAACAGCAAGTATAGGACGCTGGGGCTATATCCACCTAGCGAATTTCCCGTTGACTTGTGTAAAATGGAGCGATTGGCAACGTGGATAAATGAAACAGGCGGTAAAGCTTCTGTTATTTCAATCTGAGTAAAACTGGGAGGCAGAAATATGGATAAATTCTCAAAAAAAATATCAGCGATTCAGACTGAGGTAGCAAGTGTTCCTTATGAATCACGGGCACATCTTCGTTTAGGAACGATCAGGAATCTTAATTACATTTCGCAGTGGGAATATTTGCCGGAAAACATAGATTCAAACCGCCTGATCATTTTATATGGCGCAGGGAATTTCGGAGAAGCTGCCGCCATTTTTTTGTTTTCTATAGGTGTAAAAGTTAGTGCTTTCGTTGACAACAAAAAGGCCGGTAAAGTTTTTAATAAATGCCCGGACATTTCTATACCAATTATTTCTTTCAACCAATTGAAAGAGGATTATAAAAACGCTTATGTTGCCATAACAGTTTCGGAAGCAAAATTCTATCACGAGATAAAACTGTCGTTAGATGAATCAAAAATAAAATACTATGACATAATTGGCTATTACCTAGTGAACGGCTTGAAGAAATCTTACACACTGTTTGATGATGATTTGTCAAAAGTGCAAATACTGGACAGCCTGAAATACCTGACTTCTTATTCTAGGTATTACGAGCATTATTTCGATGAGAGGCTTGTATCCCTTCTAACCGATCATGAAGTATTTGTAGACGCAGGCGTATTTGATGGGGAAACAACTTTTGATTTCGTACGGCATGTAGGCGGACAATACAAACATATCTACGGTTTCGAGGCAAATAAGAGGATTTTTGAGAAATATCGAGATAGTCTTCTGAAGATACACGATATAACTTTGGAGAATTTAGGGTTATGGTGTTGTGATTCGGAACTTCCGTTCGGAGAGGGAGCTGACAGCGCCTCAAGTTTCGTTACCGAATATTATGAAAAAAGCGGACTTCAGCCAGTAACATCTTTGGACAAATATTTTGAGGGAAAGCCAAATGATGAATTGCCGACCTTTATAAAAATGGATATAGAAGGAGCCGAATATGAGGCCTTGCTGGGCGCAAAAGGCACCATTCAGAAAGTGCATCCCAAATTAGCCATTTGTGTGTATCACAAAACAGAACATTTCTGGATGATACCTGAATTGATCAAGGAATTCGATTCCAGCTATACTTTTTTTCTGAGGCACTATTCGCCAGATGATGTGAGGGAATATGTTTTGTATGCTATATAATGCCCCGTCCCCCCTTTGATGGACAGTAGAAACGCGTAGTATACTGGAATCAGAGAGGGGAATGAAATGGTGAAACAGTTTAACGCCGAGTTTAAACTGCAAGCGGTGAAAAGAGTAGAAGCGACCGGTGGGCCGGTATCCAAAGTGGCAGCCGAGTTAGGGATCAATGAGAATACGCTTCATGGGTGGTTGAAAAAGTATCGGGAAAAACCTAATGCCCCTTTTCCCGGCAGCGGCAAGCTCAGTCCAGACAATGAGCGGCTAAGAAAGCTAGAACGAGAAAATCGTGACCTGCGGGAGGAAAATGAGATTTTAAAAAAGGCGGCAGCGTACTTCGCGAAGAACCAGAAATAAAACGGTTCAAATTTATCAAAGCTAACCGCCAAACCTATCGGGTGGAGAAGCTGTGCAAAGTGCTGGGGGTATCCCGCAGTGGCTACTATGCATGGGAAAATCGCCCGAAAAGCCAAAGGGACTTAGAAAACGAGGCCATCTTGGCGCAGATTGAGCAACTTCATCAAACGAAACGCCATGTTTATGGTTGCCGTAAAATCTATCAAGAGTTGCGCCGTAAGGGTCTGAGAGTAAATCATAAGCGGATAGAACGCCTGATGAAGCAGGCGGGCATTCACTCTAAAACAGCCAAAATATTCAAGGCCACTACGAATTCGAAACATGCCCTTGCCGTTGCCGAAAACCTGTTAAACCGTGAGTTTACAGCCTCCAGGCCCAATCAAAAAATGGTCAGTGACATCACCTATCTATGGACGGAGGAAGGCTGGCTGTACGTGGCTGCCATCATTGACCTATGCGGGCAAAGAGTGGTCGGATTATCCATGAGTGAGCGGATGACCAAAGAACTGGTCATGCAGGCGTTAGACAGTGTCTGCAAGCGAGCTCGGCCGCCCCACGGCGTACTCATTCACTCCGATCGTGGCAGCCAGTATTGCTCTAAGGATTATCAGGATGTACTCAAAGAGCGCGGATTTATTTGCAGCATGTCCAGGAAGGGCAACTGTTGGGACAACGCACCAATGGAGGCATTTTGGGGCAAGATGAAATATGAATGGCTGATCGGGCAACGGTTTCAGACCCGCGAACAGGCCAGGGCCGCCGTATTTGAATATGTGGAAATCTTTTATAACCGGCAACGAATTCATGCCACCAATGGATACCGAACTCCCGAAGAGTACTATTTGTTGGCTATGGCTGCTTAAATCAGCGAAATAGTAAGCTATCCTGTGAAAAACTATGTTATCCTTGTGCTTTTTCTGTCTATTGAACGGGGGACGCCGCATAATTACAATTTGCTTATCTTTTAGGGGGGATACGAGTGACTGGAATGGAATTTAAAGAAAAAATAGCAAAAATAATTGACAGACTGGGTGATGAAGAATCGAAAAGGATCTTTGAAGCAAGGTTGTTATATTCACTTACGGGAAACCTGGATTGTTTTGACAGTGCAGTACTAGGCATTCAGAAAATTTCATCTGAAAAACCGGTGGCGATATTTGGTTGCGGACAATTTGGACAATTTTTGGTGGAGTATATCCAAAACGCTGTCTGCTTCATTGATAATTACGCAAATAAGGCAAATTTGGTGAAAAACCTGCCTGTTCTTTCTCTGGATGAATTCATCAGGAGGTATGACAATGTCGATGTAGTCATTGGTTCAATAGATTATTACGATGACCTAAAAGCCCAATTGAATCGCTTTGATATCCCGGTGTGTGATTTGCCCGTTTGTTTCCAAAATCTTTTCAAGAAAATGCAAGATCAAATACAATACTTCGATTTTCCATATTTGGAACACGCGGAGCATGAAGTTTTTGTTGATGGTGGTTGCCTTGACGGAAATACATCATTGGATTTTATTCAATGGAGCAAATCTGCTTCCGCAAACAAAAATATAGGCATAATATTGTTTGAACCCAATCAGTATCAGGTTCCTGTTTGTGAAACAGCGTTAAGGAATACTGGCGTACCTTTTAAGATTATCCAGAAAGCGTTATCCGATTGCGTTGAAACATTAAAATTTAATTCAGCTGAAAGCGATCCGAAAACTGCGTCTATTAGCAATGATGGTGATATCGTGATTGAAACTGTTCGCATGGATGATGTGCTGAAAGATGAGAGAATTACATTCATTAAGTTAGATATTGAAGGCGCTGAATTAAGAGCTCTAAGGGGTATGAAAAAAATTATTAGCAATCAAAAACCCAAATTAGCCATTAGTGTTTATCACAAACCGGAAGATATTTGGGAAATCCCTCTCATGATTTGCGAAGTGAATGAGAATTACAAATTCTATTTGCGCCATTACAGCTGGAATACTGCTGAAACTGTCTTGTACGCGATATAAGGAGAGTCGGATAAATATGGATATGGATACACAATATGAAAAAATCAAAGATAAGCGAATTGCCATTTTTGGTACAGGAAACCTACAGTCTGATATTATGGGACTGTTCACTTTTAACAATTTGCTGTATTTTGTGGACGATTTTTACAATGAGCAATCTCAGGAATCTTTCATACCAGCAGATAAGCAAGTTTATGATTCAGCCCATCTCTTAAATGAGGACAGGAATGATTTATTTATCCTGATTTGTGATAAGGATGAGGATTATGCTGCGCGTCGGCTGGAAACGATGGGCTTCAAAGAGGATATACATTATGGCTTTGGCGAGGATTTGCTGATAAACTATCCGCTATTTGAGTCTATCAAGAGCAATCGGATACATATTTGGGGTGCCGGAAATACCTACTCTTATCATAAAGCAGAGATATTTGAATACCTTGATACTATACAATCCTTTATAATTAGTCAGTCCGATAATTCTCCTGCCTCAATTGAGGGAAAACCTGTAATTCCTTTTTCAGAAGCCCAAATTGCGCCGGGAGATTTTATAATCGTTTGCAGTATTTACTACAACGAAATTGCACATCTTTTAGAAAACAGTGGCTTAAAAATTGGAAGGGACTTTATAAATATTAGAACCTTTTCCTTGCTGGGAAAGCTATCAACATTCTCGACGGATAACCATAGCTTTGTTGACCGAGCAAAGGGTTCAGAGGAATTGCTTGTTATTTTATCCGGCTACAAAAACCTGGTATGGGAAAGCGTATTCCCAAGGTTAAAGCAGTACGTCCCAACACAGTTGGATGTCGTAGTGGTTACAAGCGGCTTAGTCAATCAAGAGCTCCAGCTAACGTGTGAGCGATATGGATGGTCATATGTAAGCACGGAGCGCAACAACGTCTCCCTTGCAGTTAATGTAGCAATTTCTTTGCACCCAAAAGCCAAATATATCTATAAAATTGATGAAGATATATTTGTTACGCAGGGCTGTTTTGAGATGATGCGGACAACCTATGACAGAGTACAGGCCGAAAGCAAATACGAAGTTGGTTTTGTTACGCCTCTGATTCCTGTAAACGGTTATGGGTATGTCAGATTGCTTGAAATCTTCGATGCGGTCAAACAATGGGAAGACCGTTTTGGCGAACTTGTTTATACAGATTGCTATCACCATCATGGCACAATTCATGATTCGCCTGCTGCGGCTTTATTTATGTGGGGTGAGAATAATCCTAAGTTTGTGGATATTGATGAAATGGCGCGAAAATTGCGCGAGGCCGATTTTCAATATTCAATCTGTCCAATACGCTACAGCATTGGATTTATTCTTTTCACAAAACGCAATTGGGTAAGAATGGGAATGTTTCCGATAAAGAAACACCTGAACCTAGGTGCCGATGAAGAGCGTATTTGTGAGTTTTGTTTAATGCACGCTAGAGTTATGGTGGTTGCGGAGAATGCTATTGTGGGGCATTTGTCATATGGCCCACAACACAAAGTGATGGCGGAATACTATTGTTCACATACCAAACGCTTTCTGCCCAAATAACTTAGAGATTATATATGCGCTTGGTAAGGAGGCATACATTTTGGGTGCGTTATTAGAAAAGATTGCGAACAGGACAATCGTTATTTGGGGCGTCGGTGCAATTCAGACGGACATTGAAGCAATGTTTGGATTGAACATTAGTTATTATGTTGACGATACATATGATCAAAGAAAAGACAGGATTCATTTGCTTCATCATCCACTTAAAGCATCGGACGCTTTGCGGAATGAGAAAAAGGAGAATTTGTTTGTAATTGTTTGCATGCAGGAATATCGCTCTGCGTTATTGGCACTGTCAGACATGGGGTATTTGGACCATGAGCAATATGCTTCATATGAGCGCCTTCTTTATGAGTGTGATTTTAAAGGCATCTCCAAGAGCATATCAGGTCGAAATGTTGCCTTTTGGGGAATTGGAAAAACATTTTTTGATTATCAAAAGTATTTGTATAATCATACTTCTGACGTTGCTCTATTGATCGATGAATCCGAGCCATCTGGACAAGCGTTGCCTAACGGGATGCCTGTTATATCTTTTGAAAATGCAAAAGATAAGTTGCAGGATTCCTATATTATTGTAACAAGCAGCTACTATCCAATGATTGCCGAGAAACTTAAAAGTATAGGGAAAAAGCCCATTGAGGATTTCATCTTTGTGGATACCTACAAAATACTGAATGATCTTTATTGTCTGTTAAACGAAGAATACACGTTTGTTGAAAGGACAAAGGATTCCAAGCATTTGCTGATAATCTTAGCGGGATATAAAAAGCCGCTGTGGGATGACGTATTTTTTAGAGTGCAGTCTTTTGTCCCAGAGTATTTCGATGTTTGTGTTTTGAGCAGCGGTATATATGATGAGAAACTTAATCGAATCTGTGAGAAAAATGGATGGTCGTATCTCTCAACAGCCAACAATAAAATATCGGCGGTTTTGAATATAGGGATACATTTACACAAACATGCAGCTTATGTTTTCAAGCTGGATGAAGATATGTTTGTCACAAAGGACATATTTCAAGTTCTAATGAAAACATATGAAAAATTTGAACTCTTGGAGAGATATGAGATTGGGTTTGTGACACCTCTGATTCCTGCAAATACTTTTGGCTATATACGTCTTCTGGAGAGATTAGATCTGGCGGACGTTTGGCAGAAAACTTTTGGGGAAGCTAAATATTCGGATGGAACTACCCATCACCTTGAAATATTAAGAAATCCTGAAGCGGCGAAGTTCATGTGGGGGGAGCAATGTGAGTCGCTCAAGAATATTGACATACTTGCTTCCGAACTAAGTAAGGGAACACTCGAATACTGTGTCTGCCCTTCGAGATATAGTATCGGTATGGTGCTTTTTTCAAAAGAGACCTGGATTGACATGAAGATGTTTCCGGTCACTGACGGTAATAACCTTGGTGCTGATGAGGAGCATATTTGTAAGTATTGTATGATGAGCGCAAGGGTCATGGTTGTTGCGAATAACGCATTGGCAGGGCATTTGGGATATGGTCCTCAGACGGAAGCCATGATTCAATACTATAAAAAGAACAAAAATATATTTATGCTGCAAAACGGTTGATGCCCTGCTTTTAGTATCAGTACACGCAAAGGAGGCGAGTCAATGCAATTCGATTATCTTATTGTCGGCGCCGGTTTATTCGGTGCAACTATTGCTCATGAAATGACCAAGAAAGGAAAGACTTGCTTGGTTTTGGATAGACGGGCACATATTGGCGGAAATGTTTACACCGAAAACATTGAGGACATCAACGTTCACAGATATGGGGCGCATATATTTCATACAAGCAATAAAGCGATTTGGGAATATATAAACCAATTCGCCGAATTTAACAATTACATTAATTCACCAATCGCTAATTATAAAGGGGAGATCTATAACCTCCCCTTTAACATGAATACATTTAACAAAATGTGGGGTATAAAGACACCTGATGAGGCCAGGGAAATCATTGAAATACAGCGATTAGAATCAGGGATAACCAATCCCAAAAACTTGGAAGAACAGGCTTTATCCCTTGCGGGACGTGACATCTACGAAAAGCTCATCAAGGGATACACGGAAAAGCAATGGGGTGTGGACTGTAAAGAACTGCCCGCGTTCATCATCAAAAGATTACCATTTCGGTTTATCTACGACAATAATTATTTCAATGACCGCTATCAGGGAATCCCAATAGGCGGCTATACATCAATCATTGAAAAAATGCTTTTGGGATGCGAAGTGAAAGTAAACACGGACTATTTTTCTTTTCGTCAGGCAAACCCAACTATAGCCAGTCGAACTATTTTCACAGGTGCGATTGATGAATTTTTTGCGTACTGCTATGGCGAACTTGAATACCGCTCATTGAATTTTAAGACCGAAATTTTAGACACTGACAATTTTCAAGGCAACGCTGTAGTGAATTATACGGAAAAGGAAGTGCTATACACCAGAATCATTGAACACAAACATTTTGAGTTTGGTAATCAGAAAAAATCTGTTATCACAAGAGAATACCCACACTCGTGGAGCAGAGGAAACGAGGCATATTATCCTGTAAACAATGAGAAAAATAATGTCCTCTATGAGCAGTATAAGGCACTTGCTGACTGCTGTGATTCAGTTATTTTTGGCGGTCGGCTTGGAAATTACAAGTATTTTGATATGGACAAGACCATCGAAGCAGCCTTGGAGGTAGCGTCTTGTTTGTGATAAAAAATAGCCTCTTCTGTTAAGTGTTTTCCGATCTCACAACATAAGCGGTGCATAGCCATAGCTTTCAACTAGTCTTCACATATTCCAGGGCAAAACAAATTGTTAATTCTTATTAGAAATTTAGTATTCTAATAAGTGTAAAATAAATTGTTATGGACGCACATGATGGACGCACATGGGGTCAGGCCTTGCGATTTGTGATGATGATACTACTGTTGCTGCTGAACAAAGAAAAGAGGCAGCTCAGCATGAGCGCCTCCAATAAATTATGAGAATGTCAGGCGGAAAAGTTCCCGGTAATTACTGTTCCAACAGTTTGGTTAGTTCATTTATAGGAATGGCCGTGCCTTGGGCAACTGTTTCCGGGGAAAAGCCTTGGTTAAGCATAGCCCCGGCAACTTTGAGCTTGCCTTCAAGCCGGACTTCTTCCCTGGCGAAATTAAGAGAAGAAAAATGATCCCGGATTGCCTTTTCGCGCAATTTATATTCCCGCCGCTTTTGGGGATTACTCATATAGGTATTGACAGCTTGCAGGGCCTCACGAATAGACGGATCCATCCTCGTTAATTCCTCCAATTCCTGAGTGTTTAGCAGGTTTAACGTAACTGCCTTGCGTTCTTTCTCGCCAAAGATAAATTATATCAGAAAAAAATAAAAGGAAGTATCTACATTACCTTGATTCAAGAATAAGATACTTCAGTGATTTCACTCATTCATATTATCGCATATTTCTTATTTATGAACAGTCGAGTATTTATAAGGAATGGCAGATTAGGAACTTTCCGGCAGTTGGTTTTGCTTTGAGGGATATTTAATCTACTAGGTATTCCTTAATGATTGACTTAATTATTTGTATCTCTGCATCACGCAAGCTACCTGCTTTATCACAGAAGCGAGTTTTATCTAATGCCCTCATTTGATCTAAGGCAACAAACCCTGTTACATTTTTTACTTTAATTTTACAGCGTGTGGGTAGTCCTAAGTCTGTGTTGGTTATGGGCGCAGAAATAACTGTCAGAAAGTATTTATTTGCTTCAGTCGGTGAGAGTATCACACAGGGACGGACTTTATTCATTTCACCGCCTTTGGTCGGGTTCAGGTCTACCCAATATACACTATATTGTTCATACATTGGAAGGCTTCTCCTCCAGCAGGTCGAGGTCAATTGTATCATCATAGATAACAGAGTCATCTTCGTGTACTCTTGAGGCCGCTTTTTTAAACGCTTCTTCCCATCCCTGACGAGGAGCACGGGCAGGTGCCAGTGTGATTATATTACCGTCTACCTTAATTACGACCTTTTTGTCTATTCCGCATTGTTTTAGCAAACTGGCAGGGATACGAATACCTTTAGAATTACCTATTCTGATTATATCGGCTTCCATATTAACCTCCTAGTGTAATTATATTGTAATTACATTATAGCAGCAGCAGGGTGATTTTTCAAGGGACAATAAGGGACCCCGGGGTCCTGTTGTCGCTGAACAAAAAAGAGGCAACTCAAAAATGAGTGCCTCTTAATAAATTATAAGAATGCCAGATTAGAAACTTTCCGGTAATTACTGTTCCAACAGTTTGGTCAGTTCGCTTGCAGGAATGGCAGTGCATTGTGCAACTGTTTCTACAGGCAAGCCTTGTTTAAGCATCACCCGGGCGATCTCGAGTTTGCCTTCAAGTCTGCCTTCTTCCTTGGCGGAATTCAGAGAAGAAAAACGATCCCGTATTGCTTTTTCATACTTGGTGACCTCCCGCTAAGCTTTGTAGTACCATTATATAATTTGTCATACCTTAAGTAAATTGAGTAGAAATTTTTGCGGTGTCTATTGCCGCCAATAAGTCCAGGGCTGCTTTTGCCGCTTTTTACGAGGTCCTGATGAATGAGGCTGGGCGGAGACTGCGAAGATGCTGTTAACTATTTTTACATAATTCACTAAAGAAAAATGAAAAATTATCGATAATATAATATGATAACGCATAAATTGAGGTGTTTATTACATGAATTCATTGAAGCCGGCTGAAGCTGCCAATAACTTTAATAGTAAAGCCTATAATCCACAGCTGGAGGGAAAGGTTAGCGGTACTGTTGAGCAGGACCTGTTGCCTGGTAAAGAGACTGAGGCCGAAGGCGACCGTAAGAAGCTGGAAGAAATGTCGGCGGAAATGACGAAATTTATGCAGCTGGCAAATTCGGATCTTCAATTTGAACTTCATGAAGGAACACAGCAGCTTATTGTGCAGGTTGTCGATATCAAGACCAATACCGTATTGAAAGAGTTTCCGCCCCATGAATTTTTGGATACGATAGCCAAGATTAGAGAATTTGTTGGCTTTCTGCTGGATAAAAAGGCTTAATTACTATATATAGAGATACAGGATTCAAATTCAGGAGGGATTCACATGGTAATGCGTACCTATGGCTTAAGCGGCTCCGGTATGGATGTTGATCAGCTTGTTAAAGATTTAATGAAGGCCCGCCGTGCGTCGTATGATAAAGTGTGGCAGCAGAAAACCCAGGTGGAATGGAAGAAAAAAGATTTTAACACTATTTATTCCTTAACTGAGGAATTCCGTAACAAAACGGTGTCAGACTTCAGGAAACAAAGCAACCTGTCGCCGAAGCTGGTAACCTCGATGAATGATGCGGTCGTTAGTGCCACGGCCAACGGTGAAGCGGCCAATGTCAGCCACAGCGTCATTGTCGACCGGTTGGCCGACGGCGTTAAGCTGTCCAGCAGTGCCGGTATTACCGGAGAGGGCAAGCTGAAGACCTCCTTGCAGGCTCAGTTTGGATATGATGAAGGAACTTCATTTAATCTCATGATCAATGGGAAAGAGATTACAGTCGATACCAGCAAGTCTCTTAATGATGTTGTCACTCAGATTAATAATGCCGGTATTGATCTAAAGGCCAATTATGACGCTACCTTAGACCGGTTTTATTTATACACCAATAAGACCGGCGCGGCGGCAAACGTTGATTTCAGCGGCACCAGTGCGGAAGGCATGGATTTTCTGTTTGCTAAGCTCAAACTGGGCAGCACCGGCTCGCTTGTGGACACCAGTGGTTTGGTAAGCCGTACGGCTGCCTTTGATGCCGATGAATTAGCCAAGCCTGTAACAGGCCCGTTAAGCTTTACCGTTAAGACCCAGGCGGGGACTAAAACAATCAGCCTGGACGCGGCCACTTCAATTAACGATTTTCTTAGCCAGCTGAATGCAGAGGCAGGTGCCGGGACGGCTGCTGTCGATGCCAACGGTCGCATTGTCATAAAAGCCGGCAGTATTAATGATGAATTTACCCTGGAAGGCGATGACGCTGCTTCTAAAAGCTTTCTGGCCGACACGTTGGGCCTGGTGAGCCTGAGCGAACGCGGCCAAAACGCCAGTCTTACCCTTGATGGCGTGAAGCTGGAACAGGCGTCCAATACCTTTACCATTTCCGGCGTCTCTTATAATCTAAAATCAGTCAGCTATGCCGATACTGCCGGGAATCCGATACCGACCACCATTGAGGTAAAGTCGGATATTGATAAAACAATTGCCACGGTTAAATCTTTTATCGAGACTTATAATACCTATCTTTCGGCGTTGAATAATGAGCTCAGTGAGGACAAATACCGCGACTTCGCTCCGCTTACCGATGAACAAAAGGCAGACATGAAAGAAAGCGAAATCAAGGCCTGGGAGGAAAAAGCCAAAAGCGGTATGCTGCGCCGTGACCCGATCCTGACCGACATGGTCAACAAGCTGCGGCTGAGCTTTATTGAGCCGATTGCAGGCTTGTCTGGCAAATATCAAAGTGCAGCCGATATTGGGATTGGTACAGGATCCTATGTAGATGACGAGGGCAATTTCAACAGCGAGTCGTCGTTAAAGGGCAAGCTGTATGTCAAAGAGGATGACTTGCGGAAAGCGCTGGAAGAAGACCCGGATATTGTTTTCAAGATTTTTGGCACCAGCGGTGATACCATCGCTACCGAAGGGGTTGCCAACCGGGTTTATGAGCAGATGTACGGTTCGCTGCAAAAGCTGCAAACAGAAGCCGGCAAAGCGAATACCACCGATACAACCAGTAATTTAGCGAAGCGGTTAACTGACTATGAGGAACGCCTGACGACAATGACCAGCCGCTTAGCCAATATAGAATCACGCTACTATACGCAGTTTGATGCCATGGAGGCGGCCCTTTCCAAATTAAGCCAGCAGAGTTTATGGTTATCGCAGCAGCTTGGCAGTTAGGCGGTGGTTGGTAAGTGAAGACAACACGGCAACTGTGGGAGGATTATCTGTTTCTGACCCGGGAAATGCTTAAGTTCATCGACCA
The DNA here is from genome assembly GCF_007641255.1 of Sporomusa termitida. Lineage (NCBI taxonomy): Bacteria > Bacillati > Bacillota > Negativicutes > Selenomonadales > Sporomusaceae > Sporomusa > Sporomusa termitida. The sequence goes on along the minus strand of NZ_CP036259.1, from coordinate 3,507,316 downwards.
GGAAGAGCTGGAACTCTTTTATGAATTGCTGGATCAGCGGGAACGGCTGCAAACTGAGCTGGACGGACGGCAGATTGATTTTCTGCCGCCGGCCCGGGCCAAACAGATGGTGTTTGCGATTCAGCAGGATAACCAGCGGATCATGGGCCAGCTGCGGACCCTATTGAACAAAACGAAAAGCAATCATAACCGGTCCCGCTCCTATGATGGTCTGGGAGTAACGGTGTCCGGTATCCGGTTTGACCGGAAAAGCTAGTAGTCCGCCAAGTCTAAAGCTATAGGATGAAATGCGTGAGATTTTTCGCCCAGCAAGGCGAAGGAGCCGCGCATATCGGACATATGTAAGGCGACGACAACGAAGCTGGACGGGAAATATCGCGCCAAGAACACTGTAGATTTGGGCTTGGTGGACTACTTGTAAAGGAGACAGCGATGGCTATATTACCGGTAACTTATCGGACAGACTATCAGCAGAGCCCGGCCGGGAGCGGACAGCCGCGGCCGGGCTCTGCTGTTTTTTATCCGTCCACGGAAGCGGTCAACAAAGAAGTGGCCGGGTTGAATACAGCTGCCACTAATTTGCAGGCTGCGCTCAAGAACTTTGCCCAGGGGGGGTTGCTTGACACACTGTATGAAATCTCGCCGACCGACTCGGTGTATAATTTTAAGCTGCTGAGTGCCACTGACAGGCTTGTCAGTGCTTACAACCAGACGAATGAAGCCTTACAGTCCTATGGTTATTTAAACAGTGAAGGCGCTAAATTGCTGCAGCAGGTGCAAGCCGTGCTGCAGGGGCCGGCCGCGGCAAAATTTGAGAGTATCGGGTTAACCCTGGATCAGGCGACCGGCAATATGAAGTTCAGCGAGCGGCGCTTTCGCGAAGCCGCGGCTGAAGAGCCGGCGGCAGTCCGCCAGCTGTTGGCCGGCGACAGGTCCTTGGTGCCGGTCCTCAACAGTGTGGTGCAGTCGGTGGTGGCGAAACAGGCTAAATACTACTTCAACTCCAGTTTTGTCACCTACGTTTAATACGGCCCGAATTTTTTTCTGGTGCGCCAATAAATAAAAGGATGTATACATTTGCTTCTAAATTAACATGTTAACCTGAACCCAGGGGCAGTGTTTGATTAGCTCCTGAGTGAGAGGTTTCCTGGTTTTCCCCAGGCTCATCGCCCACTGTGCCATCTGCCAGCCTGACAGTGCGGCCGGCACCCTTGTTAAGCCTATTTACGCAATTCCTTGTTAAATATAACCATATTTTCAAACCATCTGAAAATATATACTTGCTTTTTTCAGAAGTGAAATCTATAATTTAAGATAAGAACCAATTTGCTTAGGTCTGTGGTTGAAAGTCGATGCCAGTCGCAGGCGAAACGACCCACGTAAGGAGCCCAAAGCGGCTTTGAGCATGGTGCGGCTTAGAGGTAAGCCCTGCCGGTCCCAGTAACAGGCGGTTATTAGGGTTAAAGTTGACCGAGAGGAACTGTAGTGAGGGGTTAACTCCTATTAGCGAAATTCCCAGCAGGCGGGTGTGGGGTCAAAGACCAGGTCGGCTAAGCAGTGGTTTTTAAATTCATAAGGTGAGGGGATTTCGTTAATGGCTTTTCAGGACAGAACTCTTAAGTGCAAGGACTGTGGAATAGACTTTGTTTTCACAGCAGGGGAGCAGGAGTTTTACGCAGAAAAAGGTTTTGAAAACGAACCTGCCCGTTGTCGTGAATGCAGGGGCAATAGAAGACGCAGCCGTGATGGTGGGGATGCTCAGACAACCCAGCGGGAGATGCATGAGGCAGTATGCGCTGAGTGTGGTGTGACTACTCAGGTTCCGTTTAAACCTCGCAATGACCGCCCTATTTACTGCCGTGACTGCTTTATCGCCAAAAAAGAGCAATAATTTATATTATATATATTGCAGCATACTTATATTGCAGCATACTATGCCCGGGATTCAGTATACCCGGGCTTTTAATTTGCCGTAAAGTACACCGATTAAGGACTGTGTCAGGAAAATGTACTTTGGATATAAACTAATATATTTTGTATATGTATACATGCTTAAATACTTGTCTAAATATACTGAGAATCGTATAATCATTATAGATCTTTTAACACTTTATAAGGGGGTTATCTACGTGTCGAAAAAACTGATTGCCTTATCCGTGCTTGTTATATTTGTCATGGCGCTCGGGCTTGCCGGCTGTGGCCAGTCGTCCAAGCCGGCGGAACAGCCTAAGGCCGCAGTGCTTAAAGTCGGCTCTGATACTGCGTTTGCTCCGTTTGAGTTCCAGGACGAAAAATCAAAAGAATATGTTGGTTTTGACATGGACCTGATCAAAGCTATCGGCAAACAATTGGGGATGGAGGTTCAGGTCCAGAGTATGAATTTTGACGGTCTGATCCCGGCCCTGGAAGCAGGCAACATTGATGCCACAATTTCGGCGATGACGATCACGGAAGAACGGGCTAAGAAGGTTAATTTCACCAAACCGTATTACAAATCGGGCCTGTCAATGGTTGTAAAGGCTGATAATAATACCCTGCAATCATTTAAGGATCTTGAAGGCAAGAGTATTGCCGTACAAATCGGCACAACCGGGTCTGAGGAAGCCAAAAAGATTAAAGATGCGAAAATCCGTGAGTTTAATACTGCGCCGGAAGCCTTTATGGAACTCAAAGCCGGCGGTGTGGATGCCGTGGTCAACGACCTGCCTGTTAACGAATATTATATCGCCCAGGCTGGCGGCAAAGATGCTAAAATTGTTGGTGAGCCGCTGACTTCCGAGGATTATGGCATTGCCACCTCCAAGAAAAGCACCGAGTTAGTCGACAAGCTTAATACCGCACTGGATGAACTTAAGAAAAATGGCGAATATGAGAAAATCTATGTAAAATGGTTTGGCAAGAAACCTCCTCAATAGGGCTGGATCGGCAACGGCGCGATATTTCGCGCCGTTTTTTACATTATCAGCAAGTTTCCCCTTGCTGATAATAAGTAAAAACGTTGCCGGTATTTTAACGGATTGGCACAAGCCAGGTCTTTGCGCAGGCCAAAAATTTATTGACACCCACTGCCTGTCCGCATATAATTGTCATGTGATTTTATACACCTTATACATTTTAATTAAGGGTGAGGAATGTGAATTTTGATTTTGATTTAATTATCCGTTCGTTTCCGCTGCTCCTGATGGGGGCCGGGGTTACAGTGCAGATTTCGGCGCTTAGTGTTGGTTTTGGCCTGCTGATCGGGATGTTTGTCGGGATGGCCCGCCTGTCCACGCTCTGGCCTGTGAAAACACTTGCTGCCTTGTACGTAGACTTTATCCGGGGAACGCCGCTGTTGGTCCAGATTTTTCTGATTTATTTTGCCCTGCCGCTGGTGGTTGGCCAGCGGATTGACCCCTTTATTGCCGCCATCACCGCCTGTAGTGTTAACAGCGGCGCTTATGTGGCCGAGATCTTCCGGGCCGGGATTCAGTCCATTGACAAAGGACAAATGGAGGCCGGCCGTTCACTGGGCATGACCTGGGCGCAGACGATGCGCTATATCATTTTGCCGCAGGCCTTTAAACGCATTATTCCGCCGCTGGGCAACGAGTTTATTGCCATGCTTAAGGACTCCTCCCTGGTGTCGGTAATCGGCTTTGAGGAGCTTACACGGCGCGGCCAGCTTATTATTGCCCGGACCTATGGCTCTTTTGAAATCTGGCTGACAGTAGCCTTTATTTATCTGGTAATGACCTTTACCATATCCCGCCTTGTGGATTATCTTGAGCGGAGGTACAAGACTGATGATAAGCATTAAGGATCTGCATAAAAAATTTGGCAAGCTGCATGTTCTGAAGGGTGTAACCACTCATATCAGCGAACAGGAGGTTGTTGTTATTATCGGTCCCAGCGGCTCCGGCAAGAGTACCCTGCTGCGCTGTATCAACTATCTGGAACAGCCGACTGAGGGCGAGATTACGGTTGACGGCATCCCGCTTACCAATGAGGCGAATATCAATAAAGTCCGGGAAGAAGTGGGCATGGTTTTCCAGCGGTTTAACCTTTTCCCGCATATGACGGTATTGGACAATATCTCGCTGGCCCCGGTCAAAGTCCGGAATTTATCGCGGGCTGAGGCGGAAAAGGTCGCCTTTAACCTGCTGGAAAAAGTGGGGCTTGCCGATAAAGCCCGGGTTTACCCCGAGCAGTTGTCCGGCGGCCAGCAGCAACGGGTAGCCATTGCCCGGGCCCTGGCCATGAAGCCGAAAGTGATGTTGTTTGACGAACCTACCTCAGCCCTTGATCCGGAGATGATCAAAGAGGTGCTGGATGTAATGAAGACCCTGGCCCATGAAGGGATGACCATGGCTGTCGTCACCCATGAAATGGGATTTGCCCGCGAGGTTGGCGACCGGGTGCTGTTTATGGACGAAGGCCGGATTGTCGAGGAAGGCACGCCGGACGAAATCTTTTTGCACGCCCGCGAAGAGCGGACCCAGGCTTTCCTGTCTAAGATCCTGTAGACTCCTGCCAGGTGGTCGCGTTGACATTGCTGTAAATATATGTTATACTTCCACTTGTGACTGCAAAAAGCGGTCTGTAGTTTATCTTAGGAGGAGTTTCACATGATTGGTAAAGTTAAGTGGTTCAGCGCAGAAAAAGGTTACGGATTCATTGAGCGAGAAGATGGCGGCGACGTGTTCGTGCATTTCTCGGCTATTCAGGATCAAGGCTTTAAGACCCTGAATGAAGGCCAGCAAGTTGAATTTGAAATCGTTGACGGTGCGCGCGGACCGCAAGCCAGCAACGTCTATAAAGCGCAATAAGACCTATAAACAACATAAATCATACCCGGCGACAATACTGTCGCCGGGTTTTAATTTTTTATCCTGCCAGAAAGTATAGCTTTCCCTGAATAAGGGCAGCATCGGCTTACGCTTTCGCCCACGGCGCGGCGCACGCCGTGTTTTCTAGTACTGATATGCCTAAATTTCGGGAATTATGTAAAAAAAATTACAGAAAAATTTAAAGTATGAATTTTTTGAAAGGAATTTTTCGGCAAATGGGGAATATTAGATATATAGGATCAGGAAAGGGGATGGGTAGTATGGCAATTACAGTACGTGGAAAAAATATTGAGATTACACCTGCACTAAAAGACTATGTCGCCAAACGCGTTGGTAAAGTCACTAAATACTTCGATGGTGCCAGCACAGGCGAGATTACTGCAATCCTCACTGTTAATAAAGGCCGGCACATTGTCGAGGTTACGGTGCCTATCAACGGCATACTCCTCCGGGGTGAAGAATCTACGAACGATATGTACGCTTCTATTGACTTGGTTATTGAAAAACTGGAAAAACAAATTGAGAAATATAAAACCAAACTATCCCGTAAGCTGAAAAGCGGCAGCTTTAAAACTGATTTGATACTGACTGCATCGCCGGCAGCTCACCTGGACAGCGAAGACGAGTTCAGCATTGTTAAAACCAAACGCTTTGCTGTTAAGCCGATGAGTGCCGATGAGGCTGTTATGCAGATGAACCTCATCAACCATGATTTCTTCGTTTTTATGAATGCAGACACGGAAGAGGTTAATGTCGTATACCGCCGGAAAGACGGGCAGTACGGTCTGATTGAACCTGAATTTAAATAGTGGCCAGCAGGGCGCGTGCCGCCAGGCGTTTTGAAAAAAACGCCTGGCGGCCGCTTTTTTTAATGTATCGGAATTTATAAGAGGCTGAAAGTCCTTATAAAATAAGGGCAGTCAAGGTCAATGTCCGGCTTGCGCAAGGAAATGGCGGCCCCGCAACCCCGGTACCCCCCGGCCATTGCCGGAAAAAGCGGTCCGCAGGAGAAAAGCCGGGCGGTATGCCGTTAAGAAATCCGCACTGTTTGAGCGCGTAGCGAGTTTGCGGATTTTAGGAATACCGCCCGGCTTTTCAGCTTTTGGAGGCTCCGGGCCTAGACCTTTTGGTTACTTTGGGGCAATGCCAAAAGTAAGCCCATCCCCTTGCTGTCCAGGATTATCTGCTATGCGCAAAGCCAAAAGACCGTGCCCGCGGTTTTTCTTATGCCCAGAACCGGGAAACAGCGTAACTTTACTTGCAATTCCCCGCAAACAGGCTATAATTAGAAATAGGTGGAAATTAAAAGTCGCCGTGACCTGAAAGTGTTGGAAGCACTTCCAGGCCCGCGCAAGGTGCCATAACACCTACACGTAACAGTCAAGCTGTCCACGACGACATTTCTATTATACACCGCGTTTCTGCCCCAGCACAAGCGGGGGGACGCGGGTATAAGAAGGGACGTTGCCGGCGGCGCCGGGCTGTTAGTGCGACGATGCAGCAAATCATTCCTTCTCTCCTCAGCCAATTGGCAGCAGCAGGGCCAGCCCTGACTTACCGCTTTGACCGCCTTGCTGTCGAGCCGGGTATAGCCGGCTTATTTGGTATTGGGGCTGTAGCAGTTATCGAAGCAGAACGCATGTGTAGGGTAAAGCCTGCGCCTGCGTTCTTTTAATTTCCCCCTGTAAACAGCCGGCGGCAGGGCCTGCAGCCTTCTGCCCCGGCCTAAGTATAGGGGGGATAAAATTGTTTGACCAACAAAGAACCCGGTTCCGGCCAGCGCTCCCCGCTGTCCGCCGCCGTGACACCGCTGCCCGCCGGGCCGCCGGCTGCCGGCGCCGGCCCCGGCCCGGACAGGCGGGTGGGGTTATGCTGACCAGGCTGTTGAGCGAGGTTTTTGACCAGTACGTGTTTACCAGGGTGGACCAGATCCTCAACCTGGCCGGCACCCACGATGCCCGCTACAGTAAAACCGCCGCCGAGGTCAGTGCCGCCCTGGGCAAGCTGCTGGTACTGGCCCGGGCCCTGAAGGCCCAGCAGCCGGAAATGACCGGTTTGGTCATGGATTTCGAGGCACTCACGGCGCTGGAGTCCGGGCAGGCGGCGGAAATTGCCTACCGGCAGGGGTTGCGGGACAGCCGCCAGATCCGCCGGGAGCTTATGACCTGCCTGCACCGGTAGGGCTGCAGCAGCTTGCGCCACTCCCGCTGCTTGTCTAAGCCAGCTGTAATTGCTGGTATTTCACAAACCTGCTTTTACAACAAACGACGGCTTCCGGCTGCTGCCGGTGGCCGTCGTTTGTTTGCTGTGAGGGCTCGCTAGGCGACAGCCCCTTTACATTTGCCGCTGGCTTTGTATCTCCGAACGGCGTTTCAGAATAATCTCGGCCAACGATGCCGACTCCATTTCCCGGGACTTTTTCATAAATTCCTGTCTGGTGAACAGGCCTTTTTCAATCAGCAGCTCAATAAGCACGGCGATTGCCAGGGTATTCCTGTAATCGACATCCTTCAGGTCGGCAAGCTGGCCGGCAATATCCAGTATATTTAAAACATCACGGCTCATGGTAACCCTCCCAGATGATAAACCCCTATAACCTTTTATATTAGTATGCACGCTGAGGCTAAAAATTAAACTTCTAAGCGATTTTTCTTTGTAGTGAAATAAATAACTTACAGATACAAGTCCGTAATATTGACAAGACCTATTTTATAATTTACAGTTATAGCAGGTATTTATATAATCATAGCAATTCAACGGGCCGAAATTGTTCCAATTTTCACAAAGTTCCCCGGTTTCAAGGACTAATTATTATTTTTATGGTGAGGAGGTTTTGTCTTGAAAGGTTTTCAAGCACAGGAAAAAACCGGCATTATTGAAATTGACCGCAAGACATGCAAGGGCTGTGATTCGTGTAAGGCTTTTTGCCCAACCGATGCTATCGAGGGTAAATATGGAGCCATACATAAGATTGACGGCGAAAAATGTGTGTCTTGTGGTCAATGTCTTATCAACTGTCCCTTCGGCGCGCCCCAGGATACTGTGGACGTCGTGGACCAGGTGATCGACAAGCTTAAGAACAAGCAGGTGACGGTAGTGGGAACAATAGCGCCGGCCGTTCGCGTCGCTATTGGGGAAGAGTTTGGGATGGAGCCGGGCAGCCTGGTTACCGAAAAGCTGTATGGGGCTATGAAAGAGGCTGGTTTTAAGGTTCTGGACACTAACTTTACGGCCGATCAGACCATTATGGAAGAGGGAATGGAGCTGATCGCCAAGATCCGGCACTATGCCCTGGGTGAGCCGACAGCGCATCACTTAGGACCATTGCCGCAGTTTACTTCCTGCTGCCCGGCCTGGGTCACCTATGCCGAGCTGTATTACCCGGAGCTGCTGCCCCATATGTCCTCGGCCAAGTCGCCGATGATGATGGCCGGCGCCCTGGGGAAAACCTATGGTGCGGCCGAGATATGGCAGGTAGCGCCGGCGGACGTATTTATGGTGGGGATTATGCCCTGTACTGCGAAAAAGTTTGAGGCCTCGCGCCCTGAGTTCCACAGCGCCGCCCACTATTGGCAAACTCAGGGACAATCAGGCGACTATCCTGATATTGATGTAGTGCTCACAACCAGAGATCTGGCCCGCCTGTTTAAAAAACTGAACATCAATGTCCGGACTGTGGCGGAGTATAGTGATCAAGACAACCCTTTGGCTCAGTACAGCGGGGCGGCTACCATCTTTGCCAATACCGGCGGTGTAATGGAGGCTGCGCTGCGGACAGCCTATTTTGTTATCACCGGTACAGAGCTGGATGTGCTGGAATTTAAACCGGTACGGGGTCTCCAGGGCGTAAAAGAAGCCGCTGTTACCCTGAAAGATGCCAAGACCGGCAGCGCGGTTACCTTGAATGTAGCCGTAGCCCATGGCACAAAACAGAATGTAAAACCGCTGCTGGATGAGGTGCAAGCCGGCAAGTCACCGTATCACTTCATCGAAATCATGAACTGTCCCGGCGGCTGTGTCAACGGTGGTGGCCAGCCGATAAATCCGATGGGTACTTCATGGCTTGATAAAGCCAAGGCCGTACTGCCTTGGGCATAAGGAGGGGACAACATGGCACGATATGATTATGTGGAAAAAGCCGTCAAGGTTACGCGGCGTGAGTTTTTAGGAATCGTTGGCGTGGCCGGCGCCGTTCTCTGGACCGGGGCGTATGTGGCCACAGACTTGGTGCAGGACCGTACCAAGTACATTAAAATGCGCGCCCAGGGCATATATAAAGATGATGAAAAGGCTAAGATCCGCCAAAGCCACAACAATCAGGCGGTTACCGATGTCTACAAAAAATTTGCCCACAATCCGCTCAGCCATTTGGCCGAGGAACTCTTTCATACTAACTAAATATGTAAACCGGACTAAGCTGGTGTAGGAGGGATAGACTGATGAGCCATCATGATGAACACGGCCCGCGGGTACTGAAGCACCCACTTATCTCGCGGCTATTTCACTGGGGGTTGATTCTCGGTTTTTTACCGGCGGCAATCACCGGATTTTTTATCTGGCTGAAGCCATTTGGTGATGATCTGCAAAACCTGCTGATGCAGATCCATATTGTTGGGGCCGCCATTCTTACGATAGCCTGTATTCTCTATACGATATTTGGGTTAGACCGGATTGTTGCTTTTACGCGGCGCATATTTTCCTGGGATCAGCGGGATAAGGACTGGCTACTGGTTGGCGGCGGTTATCCGCAGAAGATGCTGTTAGGCAAAACCATTCCGGTACCGCCGATGGGAAAAATGAACTCCGGTCAGAAGCAGCTGGGGATTATGATGTTTTTTGGCGGCATTATCTTAATTGTTACCGGCTGGGCGTTATATGCGTTCCTGCCTGTAGCCCCGAAAGCGGTTATGTACTGGTTTGATATGGCCCATCTGGTGATTGGGATTATCCTCGGACTATCCGTATTTGCCCATATCTTTCTCGGTATCTATAACTGGGGCGAGTTTTTATGCATGTTTGGGGATGGGACGCAGACGATTGAGGAAGCTGAACATCATAACCCCTTATGGATAGCCAATGAAATTGAGCCGGTCCCAGGCAGTAAACCCAGCACTCCCGGGCAGCACCAGGCCGGATAGGACAGGCTGAAAAGAGAGATTATTCCGCATTGCGGGGTAATCTCTTTCCGTTTTTCCAGGCTGTCCGGTTTTTGACTTTATGCCGGGAATCTGTTAAAATCATATATTAGGCACATACTATATCTATGACTGTTTACCGCAGTCTGAACTTTGTTACATAAGATTCTTTGTTTTACCGGGGAGTGATAATTTGTTTAAATTTTTGCGAAACTTATTTGGTGATGATAACGAAAAAGAGATCAAACGCATGATGCTGCTTGTGGAAAAAATCAATGCGTTTGAACCTGAGCTTCAGAGCATGAGCGATACCACCCTCACGGCCAGGACGGCTGAATTTAAGCGCCGCCTTGATAAGGGCCAGACAATTGATGAGCTGCTGCCGGAGGCGTTTGCTGTGGTGCGGGAAGCGTCACGCCGGGTGCTGGCCATGCGTCATTTTGATGTACAGATGGTAGGCGGCATAACCCTGCATGAGGGTAAAATTGCCGAGATGCGTACCGGCGAGGGGAAAACCCTGGTGGCTACCCTGCCGGTATACCTGAATGCCCTGACCGGCAAAGGGGTCCATGTTGTTACCGTTAATGACTATCTGGCGAAGCGGGACAGCGAGTGGATGGGCAAGCTGTACCGTTATCTTGGATTATCTGTGGGGCTGATTGTCCATGGGCTTGATTTTGATGAACGCAAACTGGCCTACAGTGCAGATGTCACCTATGGCACCAATAACGAATTTGGCTTTGACTATCTCCGGGACAACATGGTTATTTACCCGGAACAAATGGTGCAGCGGCCGCTCAATTACTCCATTGTCGATGAAGTGGACAGTATCCTGGTGGATGAAGCGCGGACACCGCTGATTATTTCCGGGCCTGGCGAAAAATCGACAGATATGTATTATGTACTGGCGAAGGTTGTTCCCAAACTAACAGAAGGCGAAGACTACACTATTGACGAGAAAGCCCATACGGTAGCACCTACTGAGACCGGGGTGGCGAAAGCGGAAAAGCTGCTTAATGTGCAGAACCTCTATGAAAGTGAAAACATCGAGATGTCCCACCATTTTAACCAGGCGCTGAAAGCCAATGCCCTGATGAAACGGGACCGCGATTATGTGGTTAAAGACGGTGAAGTCATCATTGTTGACGAGTTTACCGGCCGGCTTATGTTTGGCCGCCGCTATTCCGACGGTCTGCATCAGGCGATTGAGGCCAAGGAAGGCGTAAAAATCGAGCGGGAAAGCCAGACACTGGCGACCATTACTTTCCAGAACTATTTCCGTATGTATAAGAAACTGGCCGGCATGACCGGTACTGCCAAGACCGAAGAGCCTGAATTCCGGAAAATTTATCATCTTGATGTTGTGGTTATTCCCCCGAACCGGGAGATGCAGCGGCAGGATTTTCCTGATATTATCTTTAAAACCAAGCGGGCCAAGTATAAAGCGGTTGTCAGCGAGATTGCCGAGAAACATGGCAAATCCCAGCCGGTGCTTGTCGGCACGACCTCCATTGTGCAGTCCGAGGATCTGTCGGCGATGCTCAAAAAGCAGGGTGTGCGCCATAATGTTCTGAATGCCAAATACCATGAAATGGAAGCGCAGATTATTGCGCAGGCCGGACAGGCCGGGGCGGTGACAATTGCGACCAATATGGCCGGCCGGGGGACCGACATTGTCCTGGGGGCCGGGGTGTCCGACCTGGGCGGGCTGCATATTATCGGGACTGAACGGCATGAGAGCCGGCGGATTGATAACCAGCTGCGCGGCCGGGCCGGACGCCAGGGGGACCCGGGGTCATCCCGTTTTTACCTGTCGCTGGAAGACGATCTGATGCGCCTGTTCGGCTCTGATAATATTGCCGGTATTATGGATAAACTGGGCATGGAGGAAGATGAGCCGATTGAACATGCGCTGATTACCCGTTCGATTGAGCAAGCCCAGAAAAAGGTGGAAGCCCGTAATTTTGACATCCGCAAGTATGTGCTTGAATATGATAATGTAATGAACCAGCAGCGTGAGGTTATCTATAGTCAGCGGAAGAAAATTCTGCTGGGGGATAATCTGAAAGAAAATATCTTTAATATGATTGAAAAGCTTGTCGATCATGGGATGGACCTGTATGCCAATGAAAAGCTGTATCCGGAAGACTGGGATTATGCCGGGCTGATTGAATACTGTGAGGGCTTCTTTGCCCCGGCCGGCGAGCTTAAGGTGGAAGTGCTTGACACTCTGAGCCGGGAAGAGCTCAAAGAAGAGCTGCTGAAAGCGGCCGACACCGCCTACAGCGGCCGGGAGGCCCTGTTTGGCCCCGACAATATGCGCGAACTGGAAAAAGTGGTTATGCTCAAAACTGTGGACGCCAAATGGATGGATCACCTTGACGCCATGGAAATGCTGCGGCAGGGGATTGGCTTGCGGGCCTATGGGCAGAAAGACCCGCTGATTGAGTATAAGCTCGAAGGCTTTGATATGTTCCAGCAAATGATTGAATCTGTACAGGAAGATATTGTCCGTTATATCTTCCGGGTTAATATTATTTCCCAGGCCCAGCCTGAGGATCATCTGCGGCAGGCCCAGGCCGGCCGCGGCGGGGAAGAGGGCGACAGGCAGGCCCAGCCGGCCGAGCCTGTCGTTAATGCCGATACCACCGGCCGCAATGAACTGTGTCCCTGCGGCAGCGGTAAAAAGTATAAACGCTGCTGCGGGGCCAAATAGGAGAGTGAGAGTGTGCTGTTAGAGGATTTACGCGGGTCGATTGAGGCCCTGGCCCACCGGCTTGAGGAAATGAGGGCTTCTCTTTGACGTTGCCGGCAAATCGGAACGTATTGAAGAATTAGAAGATCGGATGAGTGATCCGGCTTTCTGGGAACAGCCTGAGGAAGCGCAGAAAATAGCGCAGGAGGTTACCCGCCTGAAGGACAGTATCGGCCAGCACCGCGAGCTGGCTGTCCGTCACAGCGATCTGGCCACCCTGTGGCAGCTGGGCATTGAAGAGGCTGACGAGAGTGTATATACCGAAATCACCGCCAGTATCGCCGGGCTGGAGCGGGAGCTGGAGCAGGCGGCGCTGACGCTGATGCTGTCCGGGGAATATGACGGCAACAATGCCATTTTGACCCTGCATGCCGGGGCCGGCGGCACTGAGGCCCAGGACTGGGCCCAGATGCTGCTCCGCATGTATGTCCGCTGGGCGGAAAAACGAAACTTTAAGGTGGAAACACTGGACTTTCTGGCCGGTGATGAAGCCGGGGTAAAAAGTGTGACCCTTATGATCAGCGGCAGCAATGCCTACGGTTATTTAAAAGCCGAAAAGGGCGTGCACCGCCTGGTCCGTATCTCACCGTTTGATGCCAGCGGCCGCCGGCATACCTCATTTGCGGCCGTTGACGTCATGCCTGAGATTGATGACTCGGTGGAGATTACCATTAATCCGGTTGATTTGCGGGTAGATACCTTCCGGGCCAGCGGTGCCGGCGGGCAGCATATCAACAAAACGGACTCGGCGGTCCGGATCACGCATCTGCCTACCGGTGTTGTTGTCCAGTGTCAGAGTGAACGGTCCCAGATTCAAAACCGTGAGCAGTGCATGCGCCTGCTGCGGGCGCGGCTGTTTGAGCTGGAGCGGCAGAAACAGGATGATAAGAAAGCGGAATTAGGCGGCGAATATCAGGCGATTGAATGGGGCAGCCAAATCCGTTCTTACGTGTTTCATCCCTACAACCTGGTGAAAGACCACCGCACCGCGGCCGAGACCGGCAATGTCCAGGCCGTTATGGACGGAGAGATCGACTTGTTTCTGGAAGCCTATTTAAAGAGTGATCTGAATACACAGGGATAGCGTAGACAGTGCGCAAAGGGGGCGGTAGGACATGAAGCGCCTGACAACCATCATTCTGTTTTTCACCATGGTGTTAGCGGCGGTCGAGATCGTGCTGCCCAAGGTGGTATCTGATGCTGTGGCCCTGGGGCTGCGTGACCTGACCGGCAGCAGGCAGGTAGTCGCCAAAGTGGAAAAAAGCCCGGCTGTCTTCATGCTGGGCGGTACGTTTGACCGGGTGTCGGCGGACGTCAGCGACGTTAAGACCGGCAAGCTTACCTTGCGGAATATGCATATTGTCTTAACCGGTGTTGCTGTCGATATGACGTCCCTGCTGACGAAACGGGCCCTGGTGCTCCGGCAGGTTGATGATGCCGTAATTACGACCACCATTACGCAGGAGGAACTGGCGGCATTTTTGAATAGCGCGGTAAAAGGTGTCAAAAATGCCGCTGTTACCCTTTCCCCCGGTAAGGTGGAGGTTGACAGCGCCCTGACCCTGGGGGGGATTGCCCGGGTTGATATCAAGCTGGAAGGCCGGATTACCGGTGACCGGGAGCAGCGCAGCATTAATTTTGTGGCCGACCGGTTTTGGCTGAATAATACCCCTGTCGGTAATATCGGCGGCTCACTGCTGACCGAGGTGTCGCTGCTTGATCTCAAAAAACTGCCATTTGGCGTTAATGTGCGTGATATTGTTATTGAACAGGGACAAGTGACTATCTATACAGATAATCGGCCCTAGTATCTGGTAATTCAATTGAAACCGCAGGTAGCTGGCAGTTTCAAAAAGGGTGGAGAGATTTTGACAACCTTTACATATAATAAGCTGTTAATCGGCCTCATCATCATCGGGCTGTTGGCGGCCGGGGTAGTTGCCTGGCAGCGTTACCAGGTGGAACAGGCGAATTCCACTGTGGAACTGGTCATGGAGTATGAAGACCTTGTGGAACTGGCCCAAATTGAAGGTATTCAAGCTGACAGCCTGCTGGCCCGGTTTAAGGCCGCCGGCATTACCTCCCTGGCGGTATATGAAACCACTCTGGAAAAGCTTAATAAGAACGGCAAGGTAACAGCACTGCCCGGTGCGGATATTCTCCACCAGAATCGTACGGGTACGCTTACAGACCCGTTCTGGCAAAATTTGCTGGCCGAGGGCAGGATTGCAGCGGAAGACGTGTATGTGGCCGGGCAGGATACCAAGGTTTTCGCCGAAGTCCAGAGCGATCTGGAACGCCGCCTGGGGCCGGGCCGGGTTACCTTACTGGCCGGCGGGGACCGGCCGGTGCTGGCCGCCAAAGCCAATTTTGAGAAAGCAGTCAAATGGAATTTGGGCTTGCCGGCCGATGAACTGGCTAAGGTTGACGAGCTTGGCTTTTATGTAGTGCCCCGGCCGACTAACTATACCAAGGTGACCCCGGCTGATGTCAATGCCGTATTCGGCCGTTTAGCCGGCATAAAAAATCTGAGTGCCATGATTTTCGTGGGTGATGAAGTCTTAGGCTATCCTGATTTGCTGCCGCTTACTGCCAGGCATTTTAAAGAACGCCGGCTCACCCTGGCGATGATCGAACACCCGCTGCAATTACAGTTTTTTAAACAGGAGGGTCTGACTGAACTGGCTGCCGCCAATAACTATCAGGCCGCCCGGGTGTACACCATCCCTAAGGATGAGCAGCCTAAACTTAAAGCGGCTGAGGCGATTCGCCGCTGGACGGTCACCGACCAGGAACGCAATATCCGGATCAATCTGATGCGCAAGTATGATAAGCCTGAGCCGGGCAAGACCCTGCTGGAAACGAATCTTGACTATGTGGCTGGTGTCAAGGCGGAACTGACGGCAGCAGGCTTCACTATCGGGAAGGCAACGACCTTTACGCCCTACTTTCCGGCACCATGGCTAATTGCTGTTATTGTGCTTGGAGCGACAGCGGCCGGGGTGCTTTTCTTATCCCTGATTATTCCTTTTGCTGCCCGCTGGCAGTACGCCCTGGTGGCGCTGCTGGCAGTAGTACTGATATTCCCGGTGCTGAGCGGCGGCGGCACCCTAAGCCGGCAAGCGGTCGGTTTGGCCAGTGCTATTATTTTCCCGGTGCTGGCCATGATCTGGCAGCTGGACCGCTGGCGTGCCCGGGAACTGGCCGGGGACTTTGGCCCTTCTGCCGGTATTGGCCGGGTTATTAGCGGCGGCTTGAGCGCGCTTGCTGCTACGACCCTGTTGTCTTTAGCCGGCGGGCTGTATTTAGGGGCTGTACTCAGTGATGTGCGGTTTTTTCTGGAGATGGAGATATTCCGCGGCGTAAAGCTGACTTTTGTCGCCCCGCTTATATTAGTCGCTGTCGCCTATCTGGCCAGGTATAATCTGTTTGAGCAGGTCTGGTCGGCGGATGCCCGCGGGTTATGGCGCCAGGTCGTTACCATCCTGAACTACCCGGTGACGATGAAAGCCTTGCTGTTTGTTGGTGCCGCTGCTTTTGCCGCCTGGGTATTTATTGGCCGTTCCGGGCATACTGCCGGTGTACCTGTGCCGACGGCCGAGCTTAAGCTCCGGGCGCTTTTGGAGCAGCTAATGTATGCCCGGCCGCGGGGCAAAGAGTTTCTCATCGGCCATCCGGCATTTTTACTGGCGGCAATGGCTATCTGGCATCAGTGGCCGCGGTTTTTCCAGTTTATTTTCGTAATAGCGGCTACCATTGCGCAGGGATCGCTGGTGGAAACGTTCGCGCATTTGCGGACGCCCATTTTCATGTCGGTCATCCGGGGTCTGGATGGCTTGCTGTTAGGGGCGGTGATTGGTACCGCTGCCGTTGTCGGCGTATATATCCTCCAGGTTGTAATTGCCCGTTTGGGAAGGAGTCCGGCCGCTAATGAGTGAAATTGTTGTTTCAGGCTATTATGGATTTGCCAATGCCGGTGACGAGGCGATGCTGGCAGCCATGATTGAGGCTTTAATCGATATTGACCCTGCTATCCGGATTACCGTTATCTCCGGCGATCCCGAAGATACCAGGCGGCGCCATGGCGTTGGCGCCGTCTACCGGCTTAATTATCCCGAAATCGCCAGGGTTATGTCCAGAAGCCAGCTATTAATCAGTGGCGGCGGCAGTTTGCTCCAGGATGTGACCAGTGACCGCAGCCTCTATTATTACCTCAGCATTATGATGCTGGCCAAGAAGCTGGGTAAGCCCGTCATGCTGTACGCCCAGGGCATTGGTCCGGTACAGGGAACCCTGGCCCAGGGCGCGATGCGTTATATCGGCAATATGGTGGACATGATTACTGTGCGTGACGACGGGTCTTACGAGGAGCTCAAGCGGCTCAAGGTAACGGCGCCCCCCGTTTATATCACGGCCGATCCGGTATTGGCCATGCATCAGGTTGACCGGCAGATCGGCCGGTCAATTCTGAAACAGCATGGGCAGGAGGGGGTGGCGCCCTTAATCGGCATCTCCGTCCGGGAGTGGAAGGACTGGAGCCATTTTAAACAGGTGCTGGCGCATGCCGCCGATCAGATGATTGCCGAATTTGGCGCCCGGGTCGTTTTTATTCCCATGCAGTGGCCTGATGATCTCAGTGTCTCCCAAAAAATCGCCGGCCGGATGAAAAATAAGAGCAATGTGCTGCCTGGTGAATATAGTACCAGTGAGCTGCTCTCGCTGGTCGGCAATCTGGATCTGCTGATTGGCATCAGGCTGCATGCGCTGATCTTTGCCGCTGTTATGCATGTACCTATGGCCGGCATCTCCTATGATCCTAAAATTGACCGGTTTCTGGAAACGATTGGCGAAAGGCATTGTGGCACGCTTAAGACCGTAACGGCTGACAAACTGCTGGGCCGGGTGCGTGAACTGTGGACAGAACGCAAACAGACCAATCATAAGCGGGTGGAAAATATCAATATTTTACGGACTAAAGCTTTTCAAAACGCCGAACTTGCGCTCAGTCTGATTAAGTGAGCTTAACCGTTCCGGGAATGGTGTTCAGCTGATTCATGAAGAAATAAGGGGGGAGCAATGGTGAAATGGAAGTGGCTCAGGGACTATGCAGGGATTGGGCTGGGCACGGTTATTACCGCGCTGGCACTTAATATCTTCTTAATTCCCAATAAGGTTGCCGCCGGCGGCACCAGCGGCCTGGCCACAGTCCTGCATCATACCTTCGGGCTGCCGGTGGGGCTGACCATGCTGGCGCTTGACATTCCCATGTTTCTACTGAGTCTTAAGATTTTGGGGGCCCGTTTTGGCGTGAATACCCTGTTTGGTGCCGGCATACTGGCGGTAAGCATTGATTTTACGGCCCCGTTTGTGCCTGTTTTAACGCGTGATCTGCTGCTTAATTCCATCTATGGCGGGGTGCTGGCCGGTGTGGGTATGGGCATTGTTTTTAAATTTAAAGGAACCACGGCGGGCACCGATCTGGCCGCCGCGATTATCAATAAACTGACAGGCATCAGCATCGGCCAGGCGCTGCTGGGTGTTGATTTTTTTGTTATTGCCCTGGCGGGTGTTGTGTTTGGCAGCGCCGAATTGTCGTTATATGCACTTATTTCTCTCTTTGTTACAACCAAAATTATTGACCTGGTCCAGGAAGGCCCCAGTGCCGCCAAAGCTTTTTTTATCATGTCTTCTTCCTCCGGCGAGGTGGCTGATGCCATTATGGCCGAGCTGGGCCGGGGCGTTACCATGCTGGCCGGCCGCGGCGCCTATACCAAGTCTGAGCGTGATGTCGTCTTCTGTGTGGTTAGTACCCGGGAGGTATCCCATATCAAGGACCTGGTCTACCGGATTGACCGTCAGGCCTTTGTGATTGTGGCGGATGCTCACGAAGTCCTGGGCGAAGGCTTCTCCTCCCCGCGCTGAAACGGGCGATAAACGCCCACCTGCTTCGTTGCTCCTCAGAGCGTTTGCTTGCGTACGTCAGTACGCGGCGCGGCACGCTCTTCCGGTGCGCCTCGCATCTGGGCATTTCTCGCCCGTTTCAGGCCCTCGGCATTTTCGGTGCTGGATGCAATTTTAGATGGGCGGGACGGGGAAACGGACTCGTCCACTATGCGGACATCGGGATTGACGGGAGTGGCGGGGGTGGGGGGGACGGCCTCGTCTGCGATGCAGACATTGGGGTTGGCGGGGGCAGCGGGGTGACGCCCTCGTCCGCGTGCGGACATTGGGGTGACGGGACGGGGGGGCTGGGGCGTGTTTGCCTGCCGGAATTGCAATATACATAATTTAGATAAAGACTAATAGGGGGTTTATGAAAGTATGGTAAAGAAGTTGACACCGGAGCAGCTCGAGGAGCTGGCCAGGCGGGCCAAGTCCATCAGGCGCAATATTGTAAGCATGGTGACGGAAGCCAAATCAGGCCATCCGGGCGGTTCATTGTCTGCTGCCGATATTCTTGCGGTGCTGTATTTTGCGGAGATGAATGTGTCGCCGGCGCAGGCGAAGGATGCTGACCGCGACCGTTTTGTGCTGTCGAAGGGGCATGCGGCGCCGGTGCTGTATGCTACGCTGGCGGAGAAAGGGTATCTGCCGGTGGCGGAGCTGCTTACCCTGCGTAAGGTTAACAGCCGGCTGCAGGGGCATCCGGAGATGAAGGCGATTCCCGGGGTTGATATGTCGACCGGTTCTTTGGGACAGGGGCTGAGTGCCGCCAATGGCATGGCCCTGGCGGCCAAGATTGATGCCCGCGACTACCGGGTTTATGCCCTGCTGGGCGACGGTGAGCTGGAGGAAGGGCAGATCTGGGAGGCGGCTATGTTTGCGGCTCATTACAAGCTGGATAACCTTACCGCCTTTGTCGATTTCAACGGTCTTCAGATTGACGGCGCTGTGGCCGAGGTTATGTCGCCGCTGCCGATACCGGAGAAATGGCAGGCCTTTGGCTGGCAGGTGCTGGTCATTGACGGCCATGACCACCAGGCGATCTATGAAGCCATTCAGACCGCCAAGACGGTAAAGGACAAGCCGACTATGATTGTCGCGAAAACCGTCAAAGGCAAAGGCGTCTGCAAAATGGAGAATGTCGCCGACTGGCACGGCAAAGCCCCCAGCCGGGAAGAATGCGAACTGTTCTTGGCAGAGCTGGAAGGACTGGAGGATTAAACCCCCACCGTTCTTTTTAAAAAACTATGAATATACACGCGGGTGGCTATGAATGTCCAGATGCTAGGCGCGACGAGGACGTGACCGCAGTCGTACTGGGAAGTACGTCGGAGGGAACGCCCGCAGGAGCAACAACGCAGATGGGCGTTCAGAGCCGCCCGCCCACGAAAGAGGTGCAAGGTAAAACATGGCTAACCAAGCGACTAGGGACGCCTACGGTCTGGCCCTTAAGGACCTGGGCGAGCGTAATAAAAATGTCGTGGTGCTGGACGCTGATTTGTCCAAATCCACGAAGACCAATGTATTTGCCAAGGCTTTTCCTGACCGTTTTTTTAATGTCGGCATTGCCGAGCAGAATCTGATGGGTACTGCCGCCGGCCTGGCAGCTGCCGGGAAGCTGCCTTTTGTATCCACCTTCGCCATGTTTGCCACCGGGCGGGCGTTTGAACAAATCCGCAACTCCATTTGCTACCCGAAGCTTAATGTTAAGATTGCCGCCACCCATGCCGGGTTGACGGTTGGTGAGGACGGTGCCTCGCACCAGTCGGTTGAGGATATTGCTATTATGCGGGCGGTACCGAACATGACGGTTATTGTTCCGGCCGATGGCACGGAGACGAGACAAGCCATTGATTTTGCCGCCGAGTACCAGGGGCCTGTATATATCCGTTTGGGCCGGGCCGCAGTACCTGATCTGTTCGGTGAGGCGTATCAGTTCCAGCTTGGCAAAGCCGCCCTGCTGACCGACGGCGTGGATGTGACGATTATTGCCTGCGGCATTATGTCGGCACCGGCCCGCCAGGCGGCCGGGCAGCTTATTTCCCGGGGAATCAGCGCCCGGGTGCTGAATATGGCTTCGATCAAACCGCTTGATAAAGAGGCCGTTATTGCTGCGGCCCGGGATACCGGAGCCATTGTTACCTGTGAAGAGCACAGCATTATCGGCGGCCTGGGCAGTGCCGTGGCTGAAGTCGTTGTGGAAAACTGCCCGGTGCCGCTGGAAAGAGTCGGGGTTATGGATACTTTTGGCGAATCAGGCACACCCGGTGATCTGCTGAAAAAATATAATCTGACCGAGGACGCGATTGTTGCTGCCGTCCAGAAGGCCGTCAGCCGTAAAAACGCCTAAGACGGCTGAAGCATGAAAGAAGCCCGCCCCTGCATATGTATTATGTAGGGGCGGGCTCAATTTTTTTTAGGAGGGGTTGTGTGAACAACTGGACAGTAATCAACCTGGCTCGCCGGGTGCTGCGCCGGGCCGGGATCGGGTTTGTTGGTCTGCTGGCGTTGATACAGATGGGCGGCGCCCTGTCGACAGCCGCCTCCATGCTGGTGTCGCTGGCTTTTTATGCGCTGGCCTTCGGGGGCCGGTTTGCTCTGGGGTTTATTCTGCTTTTACTGGTCCATGAACTGGGGCATGTTGTCGCTTCCCGCATTGTCGGCCTGCGGGCCACCGGGCCGACCTTTATCCCCTTTATCGGCGCGGTCATTAGCTTAAACCGGGCCCCGGTCAATGCCAAAATGACGGCTAATATTGCGATTGGCGGTCCGGCGGCCGGTACCCTCAGTGCTTTGCTGTGCCTGGCATTTTATTTCTGGAGCGACAGTATGCTGATACTGGTACTGGCATACACGGCCTGCCTGCTTAACCTGTTTAACCTGATTCCCTGCGCGCCGCTTGACGGGGAACGCATTGCCGCTGCCATCTCCCCCCGCCTGTGGTGGATTGGCAGTCTTGTTATTGGCGGTGTTTTTCTGTATACCCATAATATATTCATCTTAATTATTTTCCTGTTTTCCCTGTTTGAGTTGTGGCGGGGGGAAGAGCATCAGGACAGTACTTATTATCAGCTGACGGCCGCCCAGCGGCTCAAAGTGGCCTGGTGGTATTTCGGCTTGCTGAGCGTACTGGGAGTAACCACTTTATATACGATGGAATTGCTGAAATAATGTAATATTCTGGAAAAAATACAGCTGTCAGGGAATGATTATTATCAAAAATTAAGGAGGTTTTTCCCAAAACATGTCGAATACAACAAATTGCTTTAAGTCGTGTAATTAACGTTGGAGGTACTTTAGGATTGATTACCATGAGTGAAGTGTCGAAAGTATATCATAACGGCTCGGTCGCTTTAGCTGATGTTTCCGTAGAGATTGGCAAAGGGGATTTTGTTTTTGTAGTCGGTCCGAGCGGCGCAGGCAAATCGACCTTCATTAAACTTATTTTCCGGGAAGAACTGCCTACCAGCGGGCGGCTTGTCGTTAACGGGCGTAATGTTGTTGCGATGACAGCCGCCGAGGTGCCTTATCTGCGGCGGGGCCTGGGCATTGTCTTTCAGGATTATCGTCTGCTGCCGAATAAAACCGTCTTTGACAATGTGGCTTTTGCCATGCAGGTGATTGAAGCGTCGCGGCGGGAGATGCAAAAGCGCGTTCACAATGTGCTGGAACTGGTCGGCCTCAGGCATAAATTGCGTACATATCCGTCAGAACTGTCCGGCGGGGAACAGCAGCGGGTCGCCATTGCCCGCGCTATTATCAACAATCCGGTGGTGGTGATTGCCGATGAGCCCACCGGCAATCTTGATCCTGATACCTCCTGGGAGATCACGAAGGTATTTGACAGAATTAACAAAGCCGGCACCACCATTGTGATGGCTACTCATGATAAGACGGTGGTTGATGCCATGAAGAAACGGGTGATTGCTATTGAAAAAGGCCGCATTGTTCGTGATCAGGTAAAAGGGGCTTATGGTTATGAAGATTAGAACCTTTGAATATTTTGTGCGGGAGGCTATTTCCTCACTCCGGCATAACGGCCTGATGAGCATTGCCTCCATTAGTACAGTAGCGTTGTCGCTGCTGATTTTAGGCATGTTTTTAATTATGATCCTTAATCTTAACCATATGGCCTCAACCCTGGAAACCCAGGTTCAGATTACCGTATATCTGGAGGATTCCTTATCCGACCGGGACATGCGGGCGCTTGGCACCAGGATAACCAAGCTGAACGGGGTTACGCAGGTTATGTTTGTCGATAAAGAGCAGGCGTTGGTTAAGTTTAAAGACAGACTGGGTGAACAGCAGGGACTGCTCACCGCCCTGGGGGATACCAACCCGCTGCCTAACTCTTTTGAGGTAAAGGTGGACAGGCCTGAGGATGTTAAGCCGGTAGCGGCGGCAATCAGCCGGCTTACCGGGGTCGAAACCGCCAAATATGGTCAGGAAGTGATTGAACAGCTATTCAGCCTGACAAAAATGATCAGGATCGTCGGCCTGCTGCTGATTGGCTTTCTGGCGCTGGCCGCCTTGTTTATCATTGCCAATACCATCAGAATTACTGTGTTTGCCCGCCGCAAAGAGATCGGCATTATGAAGTATGTTGGGGCAACCGACTGGTTCATCCGCTGGCCGTTTATGATTGAAGGCATGATCTTAGGGTTTGGCGGCGCCCTGTGCGCGGTGCTGGTCCTGAGCCAGACCTATAGCGCCCTGACCGAAAAAGTTTACGAATCACTGGCCTTTCTGCCGCTGATTCCGAAGAGCCCGTTTTTAACCCATATCAGTATAGTGTTGTTAGTCGTGGGGGCGGCCATTGGCGCCCTGGGCAGTACGATTTCACTTCGCCGCTTTATGAAGGTGTAACAGGAGGGAGAACCCTTGTGAGCAAACGAATATTGTCTTTAGGCCTTGTTGTCCTGCTGACGGCCAGCGTAATTGGTACGGCGCTGGCTGATGAAATTGATCAAAAACAGCGGCAGCTGCAGACCGTTCAGCGGGAGATGGCGGCCCAGCAAAGCCGGGCCGCCCAGGCGCAGCGGCAGGTTGACAGCGTATCGGACCAACTGCGGACAATTCAGGGCGACCTTGATAGCGCAGTTGCTGAATATAATGCTATTTTAGCCAAGCTGGCAGCGACGGAGCAGCAAATCGAGGTAAACACCGAATTGCTGGCTAAGGTTGAAAAAAACCTGGCTGAGCGCAGCCAGATTCTCAATAAACGGATGCGTGACATTTACAAAAACGGGCAGGTTAATTATCTGGATGTGCTGTTGGGGGCTGCCGATTTTACTGATTTTACCACCAGGGCCGATTTGCTCAAACGGGTCGTTAATCAGGACCTGGCCCTTGTGGCCCAGGTTAAGGCCGAACGGGAGCTGGTTGTGCAGAAACGGGCCGAGCTGGAGCGGGACAAGGCGGCCATCGCCCAGCTCAAAGACCAGGCTGCAGCCAAAAGACTGGTTATTGAAGCCAGCCGGGATGAACGGGAAAGAGTGCTGGATTCGGCGGTGCAGGAACGGGATACGGCCGAGCGCGCCTACCAGGAATTAATGGAGACCTCGCGTCAGATCGAGCAAATGCTCCGTAATATCCAGACCGGCGGCCCGGCCGGGGCGGCAGGCGGCAGCGGCGCGCTGATCTGGCCGGCCGCCGGCCCGATTACTTCCCCCTTCGGCTGGCGTGTACATCCGATCTTCGGTACGCAGCGTTATCACAGCGGGATTGATATCGGCGCCGATTACGGGGACTCCATTCTTGCTGCCGACAGCGGTACCGTTGTCTTCAGCGGCTGGATGGGCGGTTATGGCAAGGCCGTTATTATCAATCATGGCGGCGGCATCTCGACGCTTTATGCCCACAACTCGGAACTGCTGGTGGAAGAAGGGTACCGGGTGCAAAAGGGACAGCTGATCTCCCGCTGCGGCAGCACCGGTTATTCAACCGGGCCGCACCTGCATTTTGAAGTCCGTGAAAATGGTACGCCGGTCAGTCCGCTGGGATATCTGCCCTAGCGCAAGAATATTTATCGGCAATTTGACATATAGTTAAAAATATAAAATGAAAAGGGATAAGTCCGGTATTGAACCCGCGACTTCAGCGAGGTGTATTGATTGAGCCGCCGTAAAATAATTTTTGGTGCAGTGCTATTGGTTTTAGTGACATTTTTGACAACCTCGGCCGGATTCCTGTACCTGATGAATGCCTGGTCCTCGGATGTGATCAGCACTGTCCGGGTATTGCGGGCCCTGCAGGTTGTCAAGGCCCGCTATGTTGAGGAGGTCCCGGTTGAGACCCTGATGGCCGGGTCCATCAAAGGGATGGTCAATTCCCTGAATGATCCGCATTCTATTTATATGGATGCCAAAATGTTTAAAGAATTCATGATTGAGACCGAAGGGTCTTTTGGCGGCGTGGGCATTGTTATCGGCACCAAGGATAAACTGCTGACCGTTGTGGCCCCGATTGAAGGTACCCCGGGCGAAAAGGCCGGCATCAAAAGCGGGGACCAAATTCTCAAAATTGACGGTCAGGATACCAAAGACCTGGCCCTGGACGAGGCTGTCAGCAAAATTCGCGGCCCCGAAGGCAGCAAAGTTGTGTTAACTATTCTGCGGGGCCAGGAACTGCAGGAATATACCCTGACCCGCTCGAACATCCAGATTAAAACTGTCGCCGGCAGAATGCTGGAGAACAACATCGGCTATATCCGGATAGCGATGTTTAATGAAAATACCGGCAATGATTTTATCCACAAATTGCAGGAGCTCGAACAGGAAGGCCTCCAGTCGCTGGTGCTTGACCTGCGGGATAACCCGGGCGGGCTGTTGGATGAAAGTGTTAAAGTTGCCAGCCAGTTTGTACCCAAAGGCCCGGTAGTCTCTGTGGTTACCCGGGACGGGCACCGGGAGACTCATTCCTCCCATCTGCCGGCCGCGAAATACCCGGTAGCTATCCTGGTTAACGGCGGCAGTGCCAGTGCCTCGGAGATTGTGGCCGGAGCTGCCCAGGATACCGGTGTGGGTACCCTGATCGGCACCAAAACGTACGGCAAAGGGTCTGTCCAGACTGTTATCCGTCTTGATGAAGGCTCAGCCATTAAACTGACGATTGCCAAATATCTCACCCCGAAGGACCGGGCGATTAATGGCGTCGGCATTGAGCCTGATATTCAGCTGGAATTGACCGAAACCCAAGACAATAAAGATATACAGCTTGATAAAGCGGTTGAGGTTTTGAAAAGTAAAATGTAGGGATCAGGTTGGTTTATAGTGACTATAGACCAACCTTTATCTTCCTTCCCGGCCTGGTCCTTCATCTCCCGCAAAACCAATGATAATTGCGGAGCTTTTCCGCACTGCTTCGTTGTCGTCGCATTACAGATTGCCGAGCGAAAAAATCTACGCCAATTATTCTATCGGTTTTAAGAAAGACGAAGTACTGTATTCTCCGGACTAAAGCTTGTTTGAGGTGAGGACAACTTGTTTCCGTGGTCAGATATTACGCTGCTTATTATCCGTGGGGCCCTGGGGATCATCTTCAATTTTAATTTCCTGCTGATCCTGGCGCTGGTGGGCTATCAGTACTGGCAGACCCAGAAGCGGCAGCTGCAGATGTTTGGTGTGTATAACTACACCTTGTCCCAGCAGATCCTGCTGGCCGGTTTTTTTGGCCTTATCGGCGGCATAACCGGCAGCTTGTTGTTAACCCTGGTCGGCGTTACCCTCAATCAGCTGGGGCTGGCCTATATCTGGCCGGTAGCTTTGCTGCTTATGTTTATCAATATGCGGTTTTTATGTTTTGCCTATGCCGGCGGTCTGGTGGCTCTGGCCAGTGTGCTGTTTGGCTGGCCGGAGGTGGATGTGCCGCAGGTACTGGCCCTGGTGGCTGTACTGCATATCACGGAGAGCCTGCTGATTGCCATCAGCGGCGGCTACAGTTCGATGCCGATGATTATCAAAAAGGCTGACGGCCGGCTGGTCGGGGCTTTCAGCCTGCAGAATTTCTGGCCGCTGCCGCTGGTGATCCTGGCCGCGGTGGCCGTGCCGACCGGGAACGCCGCCGGCGGCGGTATGATCAATATGCCTGAATGGTGGCCGTTGCTGCCGTTGGCTGAGGAACCGCCGGCCGGTTCCGGCTGGGTCTATGTCATGGCCCCGGTAGTGGCGGCCCTCGGCTATACCGACATGGCCATCGCCAGTCTGCCCCGGCAGCGACGGTGGCGGTCGGCCCTGAATCTGGCGATATACAGCCTTGTTTTGTTAGCACTGGCGTTGCTGTCGGCGAAATATTCCTGGCTGATGGTGATTGCCGCCCTGCTGTCGCCGGTTGGCCACGAACTGCTGATTCAACTGGATAACCGCCGGGAACTGCAGGCCCCGCCCCGGTTTGTTCCCCCGCCTTACGGCATTATGGCCCTGGATACGGTTGTCGGTACACCGGCCGCCAGGATCATTAAGCCGGGTGATATTATTACCCATCTGGCCGGTATGCCTGTTAACAACCGTTTCGAGCTGGCCGCTGCCATCAGTCACACGCCTGACCAATTCAGCCTCAGCCTGGAGCGGGATGGCCGGACCCTGGTGAAAGAGGTCCGGTTTACCCGTGGTCAGCGGCGGCTGGGGATAATTCCGGTGCCGGACGGGGACGAGCAGTTTTATGCGGAAATGGCGACTGAGCGCTACGGGCTGCTCGACTGGGTGCTTGATAAACTTAAACGCCGCTAACAGAGGAATGAATCGCTAGATGCCGCCAGTCTGGCTGGCGGCAAGTTAAAAGTCGGTGAGGTGAGGCGAATGGCAACTGTACCCAAACTTAATACTGTCCATACGGAAGGGGGGATTCCTTTTACAGTGGAAGCCCCGTTTATACCTACCGGTGATCAGCCGGCCGCGATTGTCCAGCTTGCTGACGCTATCCAGGGCGGTGACCGGGCGCAGGTCCTGCTGGGGGCTACCGGTACCGGCAAAACCTTTACCATTGCCAAGGTTATTGAAAAGGTACAAAAACCGACCCTGGTGATTGCCCATAACAAAACACTGGCCGCGCAGCTGGCCAGCGAGTTCAAGGAATTTTTTCCCAATAATGCGGTAGAGTATTTCGTCAGTTATTATGACTATTATCAGCCGGAAGCCTACATTGCCCAGACCGATACCTATATTGAAAAAGATGCTTCCATTAATGATGAGATAGACAAGCTGCGCCATTCGGCCACCAGTTCGCTGTTTGAGCGGCGTGATGTCATCATTGTCGCCAGCGTGTCCTGTATTTACGGCTTAGGCTCTCCCGATGAATACCGGGGGCTGGTGCTGTCACTGCGGCAGGGCCAGATCAAAGACCGGGATGAAATCCTGCGCAAGCTTGTGTCTATCCAGTATGAGCGCAATGACTATAACTTCAGCCGGGGCACCTTCCGGGTGCGGGGGGATATTGTTGAGATTTTCCCGGCTGCTTATGGCGAGAAGGCCTTACGGATCGAATTGTTCGGTGATGAGGTCGAACGGATTCTGGAGATTGATACCCTCACCGGCGAGATTATTGCCGAGCGTAAGCATATTGCTGTTTATCCGGCTTCCCACTATGTAACGTCGCGGGAAAACATGCTGCGGGCCGTGCGGGATATTGAGAGCGAGCTTGAGGAACGCCTGGCCTGGCTGCGGGCTAACGGCAAGCTGCTGGAAGCCCAGCGCATTGACCAGCGCACCCGCTATGACCTGGAAATGATGCTGGAAATGGGTTACTGCTCAGGGATCGAAAATTACTCCCGCCATCTTACGAACCGCCGGCCCGGTGAATCCCCGTTTACCCTTGTTGATTATTTTCCGGAAGACTTTCTGATCGTGATTGATGAGTCGCATGTTACCCTGCCGCAGATCCGGGCGATGTATGCCGGTGACCGTTCGCGCAAAGAGGCTTTGGTCGAAAATGGCTTCCGGCTGCCGTCGGCGTTTGATAACCGGCCGCTGACCTTTGCTGAGTTCGTGGCCCGGATCAACCAGATTGTTTATGTCTCGGCCACACCCGCCGCCTATGAACTGCAGGAAGCCAGCCAGGTAGCCCAGCAGGTTATCAGACCGACAGGCCTGATTGATCCGGAGATTGAAGTACGGCCCATAAAAGGGCAGATGGATGATCTGCTGGCTGAGATTAAGCTGCGGGCTGCCGGCAATGAGCGGGTACTGGTAACGACCCTGACGAAAAAGATGGCGGAAAACCTGACCGAATACCTGAAGGGCATGGGGATCAAGGTCAATTACCTGCATTCCGATATTGCGACAATTGAGCGGGTGGAGATCATCCGTGACCTGCGCGCCGGTGTCCATGACGTGCTGATTGGCATCAATTTGCTGCGGGAAGGGCTTGATTTGCCGGAGGTATCCCTGGTGGCCATTCTGGATGCCGATAAAGAGGGCTTTCTGCGGTCCGAGACCTCGCTGGTGCAGACCATTGGCCGTGCCGCCCGCAATGCCCACGGCAAAGTCATTATGTATGCCGACCATATTACCGACTCCATGCGCCGGGCGATGGGGGAGACCGAGCGCCGCCGGGAGATTCAGCTGGCCTACAATGTTAAACACGGCATCACCCCGCGGACCATTGAAAAACGGGTGAAAGAGCTGATTGAAACAACTAAGGTGGCCGAGACGCCTGCCGCCTACAAAACCGACCGCATCGGCAATATGGGCCGGGACGATATGCTGGAACTGGCCGCCAATCTGGAAAAAGAAATGCGCCAGGCCTCTAAGCTGCTCGAGTTTGAGCGGGCGGCCGAACTCCGGGATATGATTGTGGAGCTCCGGCAAAAAGCCGGGGCCGGACCGGCCAAAGCCAAAGCCACCGGCGGCAAAGCACCAAGGCGCCAGAAAAATACAAGGAATGAGCCGCCAGACAGCAACAGAACCGTAAAATAGACCCAGACACCCGGCGTTATTGCCGGGTGTATATTATATTGATATTGTTCCTGGTCATTTGGAACAGGATAAGGCCAGCATTTTTGTTAACAGTGAATGCTACCATTATGCGGCGAATACTGGTATAATAGTAAAGTCGAATAATCAATATCAGTTAATAGATAGTAGCATAAAGAGGGGAACCACCATGACAGACAGCATTATTATTAAAGGTGCCAGACAGCACAATTTAAAAAATATTGACATAACAATCCCCCGGGACCGGCTGGTCGTTATCACCGGTCTGAGCGGTTCAGGCAAGTCCTCACTGGCCTTTGACACCATCTATGCCGAAGGGCAGCGCCGCTATGTGGAGTCATTGTCGGCCTATGCCCGGCAGTTTCTGGGCCAGATGGACAAACCTGATGTGGATTATATAGAAGGCTTGTCGCCGGCGATCTCGATTGACCAGAAGACTACCAGCCGCAACCCGCGGTCGACAGTCGGTACGGTAACTGAGATCTATGACTACCTGCGGCTGTTGTTTGCCCGGGCCGGCCGTCCCTATTGCCCCAAATGCGGCAAGCCTATCAGCCAGCAGACGGTGGAGCAGATCGTTGATCAGCTGCTGGCATTGGGTGAGGGGGCCAGGCTGAGCATTATGGCGCCGGTGATACGCGGCAAAAAAGGCGAGCATCAGAAAATCCTGGAAGACATCCGTAAGAACGGGTATGTCCGGGTGCGGGTGGATGGTGAGATCCGCGATATTACGGAAGAGATTAAGCTGGAAAAAAATAAGAAGCATACCATTGAGGTGGTTGTCGACCGGATTGCGGTCCGGGACGGCGTAGCCGCCCGCCTGGCCGATTCTATCGAAACGGCCCTTAAACTGGGCGGCGGCATCCTGACGGTTGCTGTCGGCGGCACCAATGAGCTGATGTTCAGCCAGAACTTTGCCTGTGTGGACTGCGGCATCAGCCTGCCGGAGATTGCGCCCCGGATGTTTTCCTTCAACAGCCCCTTTGGGGCCTGTCCCGCCTGCACCGGTCTGGGCAATAATCTGGAGATCGACCCGGCCCTGGTCCTTCCCGATCCGGGCAAAGCCTTTATCGACGGGGTCATTGCCCCGCTCAGCAAGAGCTCTAATTCCTACTTTATGTGTCAGCTGGAGGCGGTGCTCGAACACTTCGGGCAGACGCTGTATGACAGCTGGGAACAGACGCCCGGGCCTGTCCAGGAGGTTATCCTCAATGGCGCCGGTCAGGCAAGATTTACATTCCGCTATGAGAATATGTATGGTGAAACCAAAACCTATCATTCGACTTTTGAAGGGGTTATCCCCCTGTTGTCCCGCCGCCACCGTGAATCAACCTCCGACTGGGCCCGGGAAGAGATTGAAGAGTATATGAGCTCCAAGCCCTGCCCGGCCTGCAAGGGGGCGCGGCTGAAGCCGGAAGCGCTGGCAGTCCGGATCGGTACCAGGAATATCAATGAAGTGACCCGGATGACGGTAGCGGAATCGAAAGAGTTCTTTGGCCAACTTGAACTGACGGCCCGCGAAGCGGTGATTGCCAATCAAATCCTCAAAGAAATTAATGCCCGGCTGGGTTTTTTACTCAATGTCGGCCTCGATTATCTGACCCTGGACCGGGCGGCCGGTACGCTTTCCGGCGGGGAAGCCCAGCGCATCCGGCTGGCCACCCAGATTGGTTCAGGGCTGGTGGGGGTGCTCTATATCCTGGATGAGCCCAGCATTGGCCTGCATCAGCGCGACAACAACCGGCTGCTGGCTACCCTGAAGCACATGCGGGACCTGGGCAATACGCTGCTGGTGGTGGAACATGATGAGGATACCATGTATGCCGCCGATCACATTATTGATATCGGCCCGGTGGCCGGGGCCGGCGGCGGCACGGTTGTCGCCCAGGGCACGGTGGCAGAGATAAAAGCCTGCGCCGAATCGGTCACCGGCCAGTACCTGAGCGGCCGTAAAGCCATTCCGGTCCCGGCGGTGAGGCGTCAGCCCAATGGCAAATGGGTGGAGATTATCGGCGCCCGGGAGAACAACCTGAAAAAACTGAACGCCCGCTTTCCCCTCGGGGTATTTACCGCCGTTACCGGGGTGTCCGGCTCCGGCAAAAGCACCCTGGTGAATGAGATTCTCTATAAAGGCCTGGCCAGTCAGCTGTATCGCGGCAGCCATGCCCGGCCCGGGGCGCATGAAGGTCTGCGCGGCCTGGAATATATTGACAAAATTATTGATATCGACCAGTCGCCCATTGGCCGTACGCCGCGTTCCAATCCGGCAACCTATACCAGCCTGTTTGATAATATCCGGGAGGTATTCAGCCAGACGCCGGAAGCCAAGATGCGGGGCTATAAACCGGGCCGGTTCAGCTTTAATGTCAAGGGCGGCCGCTGCGAGGCCTGTAAAGGCGACGGTATTATCAAGATCGAGATGCACTTTTTACCTGATGTGTATGTGCCCTGCGAGGTTTGTAAAGGGGCCAGGTATAACCGGGAGACCCTGGAGGTCCGCTATAAAGGCAAAAGTATTGCCAATGTGCTGGCTATGGTTGTGGATGAAGCGGTTGAGTTTTTCCAGAACATCCCCAAGATCCACCGCAAGCTGCAGGTCCTGCAGGATGTTGGTCTGGGGTATATCAAACTGGGACAGCCGGCTACCCAGCTGTCAGGCGGCGAAGCCCAGCGGATTAAGCTGGCGACTGAGCTGGCCCGCCGCAGTACCGGTAAGACCCTGTATATTCTGGATGAACCGACGACCGGACTGCATACTGCCGATATCCACAAGCTGCTGGAGGTATTGCAGCGGCTGGTCGACGGCGGTGATACGGTAATCGTGATTGAACACAACCTGGATGTAATCAAGACTGCCGATTATGTTATTGACCTGGGCCCGGAGGGCGGTAACCGGGGCGGGACGATTGTTGCCCAGGGCACACCGGAGCAGGTGGTGGCTGTGCCCCAGTCCTATACCGGTCATTATCTGGCCCCGGTGTTAGCACGGGGACCGCGGCAGTAAGGGAGGGTGCCGGCTATTTCTACCATTGCTGCTGTTGTTGAGGAAAAATTGGCGCTGCTGCCTGATAAACCCGGTGTTTATCTGATGAAGGACAATAAAGACCGGATTATCTATGTCGGCAAGGCTGTCAATCTGAAAAACCGGGTGCGTTCCTATTTCCAGTCCAGCCGCAAGCAGGCGCCGAAAGTACTGGCGTTGGTAGCGCGGATTGCCGATCTGGAATACATCATTACCGCCTCGGAGATTGAAGCCCTGATCCTGGAATGCAATCTGATCAAAAAACACCGGCCCAAATACAATATCAGTCTCCGGGATGATAAAACCTATCCGTATATTAAGGTGACCAAGGAGGACTATCCGCGGGTGTATGCCACCCGTAAGGTGGTTAAGGACGGGGCCCGCTACTTTGGTCCCTATACCAGTGCCGGGGCCGTACATGAAACCCTGCGGCTGCTGAAGACGCTGTTTCCGCTGCGCTCCTGCCGGCGGCTTGATGCGAAGCGGCCTTGTCTTGAACATCATATTAAACGCTGCCTGGCTCCCTGTGCCGGTAAGATCGATCAGGCCGCCTACGGGGAGATGATTAAGGCGGTGGGGCTGTTTCTGGAAGGCCGCAGTGATGCTGTTGTTAAAAACCTCCGGCGGCTTATGGCGGCGGCGGCGGCGGAACTGGCGTTTGAACAGGCCGCCAGGCTGCGTGACCAGCTCACGGCGGTGGAAAAGATTATCGAAAAGCAAAATATTGTTACAGGCAGCGGTGATCAGGATGCGGTCGGCCTGGCCCGGTCGGCCGCCGGCATTTGCGCCCAGGTTTTCTTTATCCGCAGCGGTAAAATGGTGGGCCGCGACCACTTTATGCTGGCTGGTGGCGAAGATGAGACCGATGAGGCTATCCTGGCGGCTTTTCTCAAGCAGTATTATAGTAAGGCAGCGTTTATTCCCCGGGAAATCCTGCTGCCGCTGGCTGTGGCTGAGCAGCAGCTCCTGTCAGACTGGCTGAGTTCAGTCAAAGGCAGCCGTGTGCAGGTGGAAACACCGAAACGGGGGACGAAAAAGGATCTGGTCAATATGGCGGCAGGCAATGCGGCCAATGTATTGCAGGAGCAGGCCGTGCGGCAGGAGGCTGACTTTGACAAAACAACCGGGGCGGCGGCTGAACTTGGACACTATTTAGGTCTGCCGGCAGCTCCTGACCGGATTGAGTGTTTTGACATCTCCCATATTCAGGGTTCGGAAACGGTAGCCTCCATGGTGGTATTTGAGGGCGGACAGCCGAACAAAAATGAGTATCGCCGCTATAAGCTGAAAACAGTGGAGGGCAAGCCTGATGATTTTAAGTCGATGCAGGAGGTCGTGGGGCGGCGATACCGGGAGGCGCTTACCAAAGGCCCTGTTCCCGATTTAATCATTATTGACGGCGGCAAGGGCCAGCTTAGCTCCGCCCTGCCGGTGATTCGCGCGGCCGGGCTTAGTACAGTACCGGTTGTTGGTCTGGCCAAAGAATTTGAGCATATTTTTTGCGAGGGCAGCAGCGAGCCGGTGATCCTGCCGCGCCATTCCCAGTCACTGTATCTGGTGCAGCGCATTCGCGATGAGGCCCACCGCTTTGCCATTACCTATCACCGGCAGCTGCGCTCGAAACGGAACCTGGTGTCCGTTCTTGACCATATCCCCGGCATTGGTCCCAAACGGCGCAAAGCCCTGTGGGATCACTTTGGCAGCCTGGCTAAGATTAAAGCCGCGGCAATCCCCGAACTGACAAAGGTAGAGGGGATGAGCACACCGGCCGCCGAGGCGGTGTATAACTTTTTCCGCCGGTAATTTAGTTTGCAATCCTGTTCCATAAATAGTAAAATATAGACAGGCATTTCAATTAGCGAAGAGGAGTGATTGTCAGTGGAAAAATATAAGTGTATGGTATGCGGTTATGAATATGATCCAGCAGAGGGTGATCTGGACCATGGCGTTAAACCGGGAACGGCCTTTGCCGATGTTCCCGAGGATTGGCAGTGCCCGATTTGCGGGGTAGGCAAAGATCAGTTTGAGAAGCTGTAATAGATAGAAAAAAGTCGCGCCGGGCGCGACTTTTTTTATACTATGAGAATTTATAAATTTTGCGAGGCTGAAAGTCCTTATAAAATAAGGGGACCAAGGTCAATGCCCAGCTTGAGCAGAGACGGTGCCCCCGCACCCCCGGTAACCCCCCCGGCCCTTTGCCGGAAAAAGCGTTCCGCAGGAGAAAAGCCGGGCGGTATGCCGTTAAGAAATCCGTACTGTTTGAGCGCAGCGAGTTTCGGATTTTAGGAATACCGCCCGGCTTTTCAGCTTTTGGAGGCTCTGGGCCTAGACTTTTTGTTACTTTTGGGGCAATGCCAAAAGTAAAACCAAGCCCTTTATTCCACCGTTTTAGGGCTGACAAGCTACTAAAGAGAGAACTAATGAGAAATTTTATTAAGATGCGGCAGCCAGCCTTTTTTCAGCATAAGCTGTAATAAGCGGTAGTCAAAGTCCAGGCCGTCATCCAGGGCCTTACGGTACATGAGGGCGACATCCAGCTGATAGGACTGGTGCAGGCCGGTCAGGATGACCGCTTGCGAAGCCTTGGCCATTGTGCCGACGGCAATGGCGATTTCCCTGTCGGTCAGCCGGGCATCGTCCGGGATATTAAGCGGTGAATCGTGCAGGTTGCGTTTGATAAAATGGAAACCCGGTGTGTGGCCATCAGTGCTGGCCAGCTTGTCTTCCGCCTTTTCGATAGTCATTGCCACATGCTGGTCAATCGCTTCCTTAACAAGGGCCTTAAGCTCCGGGTCATTGGTATGATTGTACATCACCTGCAGGAGCGAGATGTTGAAGCGGCCCTGAGCAACGACGCCGTATAAGCCGGCAGCCTCAATGTAGTTTAAGGGCTCTTTGTCAAAAATGGAATTGATAATCGTGCGGGTTTGCGAATTAATTTTGTCCATCACAGTCATAACATGACCTCCTCAACTCAACGGTTGTCTTAATTGTAATATGGTCAGGTTAATAAAATTTATACCTGTTAGCCACCGTTCGGCAGGAATTTACCGGCTAAAAAAGAATTTCAACAAAAGACAAATGTTTCACTGGGGAGGGAATCTGTATGGATATAAATACAATTCACAGGTCAGCGAAAGCAAGGTTTCGCGGCGCCTGCCGGGTGTGCCCGGTGTGCAACGGGACTATCTGTGCCGGCGAGGTGCCTGGTATGGGCGGCCTGGGTACAGGTGCAGCCTTTCGTCATAATATACAGGCGCTGGCTGAATGCCGGCTGAACTTAAGGACCGTTCACAGTGTGAAGAAGCCGGATCTGGCCTGCCGTATTCTGGGATTGGATTTGGCGCTGCCGGTGATTGGTGCCGCCATCGGCGGTATTGCCCTTAATATGAATGGGGCCATGGCGGAGGCGGAATACACCGCCGCGATCATCAGCGGCTGCCGGCAGGCAGGCACGATCGGCATGACCGGCGACGGCCCGGTGCCGGTTGTCTTTGATGCCGGCCTGGATGCCATTGGCCGTGAGGATGGCTGGGGCATACCGGTTATTAAGCCGCGGGACACCGATAAAATCGTGGAGCTGGCCAAACAGGCCGCCGCGGCCGGGGCCCCGGCTTTCGGTATGGATATTGACGCCGCCGCCCTGGTGAATATGACCAATGCCGGTCAGCCTGTAGGCCCCAAAACCATTCAGGAGCTTGCATACATTAAGAACCATACGCCCATTCCGTTTATTGTCAAAGGGATCATGACCCCTGATGATGCCGAAGCCTGTTGGCAGGCCGGGGTTGATGCCATTGTTGTTTCCAATCATGGGGGGCGGGCGCTTGATCATACACCCGGTACAGCTGAAGTGCTGCCTTATGTGGCTGAAGCCGTCAAAGGCAAGATGACAGTCCTGGTGGACGGCGGTATCAGAAGCGGGACTGATGTTTTGAAGATGCTGGCCCTGGGCGCTGATGCCGTGCTGCTGGGCCGGCCGCTGGCGATTGCGGCGGTAGGCGGCGGTGCTGACGGGGTAGCGTTTGTTCTTAATAAATATAAAGCTGAGCTTAGTGCGGCGATGATCCTGACCGGTACAGCCGGGCTGAGTGATGTGCCTGTGGAAATATTATGGTAGAGCCGGCAAGCCTTTATGGCAATACCATCACCACCGGCTGGGGCCTGGTGGCTGCCGTCTGGTCTGACACCGGCCTGTGGGCCCTGGGTTTTCCGCGGCCGGCGGCGCAACTGGCGGCTGCTGATATCCAGCGCCCAAATGGCAAGGTTATGCCGCTGGCTGCCGGCCATAAGGCCGGCCTGTGGTCGGAGCAGCTGGCCGGTGATCTGAGGCTGTATTTTCAGGGCTTTCCGGTCACGTTCTCGGTTCCCGTTGACTGGCGGTTCTACAGCCCCTTTCAGACAGCCGTTCTTAAATTTACGGCAGCAGAAATCCCCTATGGGACCACGGTCAGCTATCAGGCGGTTGCCCGGGCTGTCGGCAACCCCGGGGCCAGCCGGGCCGTGGGCGGGGCGCTGCATAATAACCGCACCCCCCTGGTCGTGCCGTGCCACCGGGTAGTGGGAGCCAATGGCCGTCTTACCGGCTTTGGGGGCGGGCTGGAGATGAAAAAAGCGCTGCTCATCCTGGAAAGCGGCGGCAGTTTGCTGTAAAGCAGCTGGATGAGGGCGATAGCTGCCGGACCGGCATAGCGAAAACCTAGCTGCCGGTGAGGTCTGAACCCCAACTGCCGGTTAGTCACAGGCTAAAAAAAATGTTGCGGGAATTTTGCCCGGTGGGATATAATAATAGATACCGGTCCGATATGGAAATGGTGATTCGGCAGGAGGGGATTAAGTCCGGTGACAGGTTTTTTGTTGCGAATCATAATCAATGCAGTTATTTTGGTGGTCATGGTGGCCCAGCTGCCGGGTATTTTTGTGGATACTCTGGGCGGGACACTGTTGGGAGCGACGATTGTCGGTCTGGCCAATGCCGCCATCAGACCGCTGTTAGCCCTGGCGGAGCTGCCGTTTAATATGCTGACCCTGGGCGGCGTTACGGTGATGACCAATATCTTTACCCCGTTCATGGTCGTTAAGGCCCTGCCGGGGTTTCAGGTAACCGGTGCCATTGCCTTGCTGGCAGGCGTATTGCTGATGACTCTGTGCAGCTTTACCTTGTCTAAAGTGATACAGGACAGGTAAAAATTATGGGATTTTGCCAACCGCAAAATTCCTTTTTTATTATAGCGTGATGACTGCCGTAACCAGGTTTGCAGCCAGGAATTCCACGCCGTTATTCAAGCAGCAAAGGAGAGTAATAATGAAGATAAAACTAATAGCCCTGGATTTGGACGATACCCTGCTGGACAGTAAGCTGGCCGTTTCACCGCGGGCCTGTGCGGCGATCCGCAAGGCCGTGGCAATAGGGGTTATGGTAACGATTGCGACCGGGCGGATGTACGCCTCGGCCCTGCCTTATGCCAGGCAGCTGGGGCTTGATGTGCCGATTATTACTTATAACGGGGCGCTGATTAAGTCCTGTTTGTCGGGTGAGGTACTGCTGAACAGACCGGTCCCCCGGGAGCTTACCGGCCAGATCCTGGCCTTATGCCGGGAGCGGGGCTGGCATGTCCAGACCTATGTCGATGATGAGCTCCATGTGGCTGAGCTTAACCATTATGCGCAGCGTTATGCGGAACTGGCCGGGGTACCGGCGGTTGTGCTGGGCAACCGTTTATACACGGAAGCGGGCTGCCCAAGCAAGATCCTGATTATGGCCGACCCCGCTGAGATTGTAAAGATTTCCGGGCAGTTAAAAGCTGCGTTTGCCGGCAAACTCAGTATTGCTGTTTCCAAACCGACTTTTCTGGAGCTTACCGACCCGCTGGCCAATAAAGGACAGGCCCTGGCGTTTCTGGCCGACGGGCTGGGCATTAAGCAAGCGGAAATCATGGCGCTTGGCGACAGCGGCAATGATTTGGCGATGGTGCAATATGCCGGCTGGGGCGTAGCGATGGGTAATGCCAATGCCGCCGTCAAAGCGGCCGCCCGGCTCGAGACGCTGTCCAATGATGCTGACGGGGTCGCAGAAGCCATTGAAAAATACATATTGCGATAGCGATGTAAAAAATCCTTGTAATCTGACACCATTCAGCAGGAAATTACAGGCGCAGGTGAGAATATCCATTACCAAAAGGCTGGGGAGGCTCAATATGCGGGATAAGAGCATGAGTATACTGCTGGTGGAAGATGATGAAGTGGATATCATGAATGTAATGAGGGCCTTTAAAAAAATTAACCTGACCAATCCGCTATACATAGCCCGCGACGGGGTTGAGGCGTTAGCCCTGCTGCGCAGGCAGAGCGGCCCTGACGGTATGGGCCGGCCGGGGATTATTTTGCTGGACATTAATATGCCGCGCATGAACGGGATTGAATTCTTGCGGGCAATCAGACAGGACCCTGAGCATAAGATCCTGCCAGTGATCGTTTTAACAACTTCTGATGAGGAATGTGATGTGATTGCTGCCTATCAGCTCAATGTTGCCGGTTACATTATTAAGCCGGTGTCCTTTGAGCAGTTTGTTGAAGCTATGGCGGCGCTGGATCATTACTGGACCTTAAGTGAAATGCCATAAGGGAGGCTTGGCATGGTTGAAGAACTCCGTATACTGCTGATTGATGACGACCAGGTTGACAGGATTATGGTCATACGGGCGCTGAAGGCGGCGTACGTCGATATTGTAATCGATGAAACCGATAATGGCGCTGATGGCCTAGCGAAAGCCCGGGGGGGCGGCTATGACTGTATTTTTCTGGATCATTGCCTGCCTGGTGATAACGGATTAGCCGTGCTGTCGGCGATCCGGGCGGCCGGCGTCAAAACGCCTGTGATTATTCTGACCGGCCAGGGAGACGAACAACTGGCTGTTGATTCCATGAAGGCCGGGGCCACTGACTATCTGGTGAAAGGAAAACTTTCCGAAGAAATTCTGTCCCGGGGCTTGCGGACCGCGATCAGGCTCGGCCGGGCCGAGGCCATGATCGAGTATTTATCCTATTTTGACCGGGCAACAGGTTTACCCAACCGCCTGCTGCTGATTGACCGCCTGATGATGGCCCTGTCGGCAGCGGAACGTAACGGTGGGATGATGGCCTTGTTTTTTGTCGGCATTGATCGCTTTAAGGTTGTCAATGATACGTTAGGCCATAGTATTGGCGATAAACTTATTAGTATTATTGCCATCAGACTGACCCGGTGCTTAGGGGAAAAAGCAGTGGTAACCCGGGTTGGCGGCGATGTGTTTGCCGTCTTGCTGCCGGACCTGGTTGAATCTAAAATTGCAGCAATATTTGCTGAAATTATGATTGAAGAAATTCGCCGGCCAATCGACCTGAACGGCTATAGCTGGCATGCAGCCGCCAGTGTCGGCATTGCGGTCTTCCCTGATGACGGTCAGGATGTGGACTCGCTGCTGAAAAATGCCGAGTCGGCCATGTACCGGTCGAAGGAGCAGGGCGGCGCCGGCTATCAGTTTTATACCAAGAGCATGAACGAAAAGGTGCTGGAGCGGATTGTGCTGGAGAACAGCCTGCGGCAGGCCCTCAGCAATCAGGAAATGGTCGTGTATTATCAGCCGCTGATTGACAGCTTCACCGGCCGTACCGCCGGCGTTGAGGCGCTGGTCCGGTGGCAGCATCCCGAACGCGGCCTGGTGCCGCCCATGGAGTTTATCCCGCTGGCTGAGGAAACAGGCCTGATCGTGCCCATTGGCGAGTGGGTGCTCAGGACGGCGTGCGCTCAGAATAAAGCCTGGCAGGATCGTGGCTATCCGCCGGTCGTGGTATCGGTAAATTTGTCCGGCCGCCAGTTTCGTCAGCCTAATTTTATCGGCCGGGTCAGCCAGATTCTGGCTGCCACCGGTTTGGCTCCTGAATATCTGGAACTGGAGATAACCGAAACCATTGCCTTGCAGGATGTCGATTATACGATTGCTATCCTTAAGGAACTGGGGGCAATGGGCATCAAAATTGCTATTGATGATTTTGGCACAGGCTATTCATCCTTGAGTTATTTAAAGCGGTTTCCGATTACCACCCTTAAGATTGACCGGATTTTTATTCAGGATGCCACCCGGGAGGCCGAGGATGCGGCCATTATCTCTGCTATTATTGTTCTGGCCCATAATCTCCGGCTCAAGGTTGTGGCTGAAGGTGTGGAAACAGTGGAACAGCGTGCGTTTCTGCGGGAGATGAATTGCAATACAATGCAGGGCTATTTATTTAGCCGTCCGCTGCCGGCTGCGCAGGTGGAGACTATGCTGGATCGCCAATGGTAGCCCCGGGCGGTCCCCTTTTTTCGCGAGTAGCGTAAATATTTTAAAATATTGGTACGGCTTTCGCAAAGTGTATCTTGTCAAGTGACAGACAACCTGGTATTATTACACTATAAACACATATAGGTGATAGCAAAGACGCTTTTGTACAGTGATAGCAATGCTGGCTTAGAAGCGTTTTTTTTTATCCTGTAAGAAAGTATAACTTTCCGTCTGGATAAGGGCAACATCGGCTTCCGCTTTCGCCAAGGCTCGGCGCAAGCCGTGTTTTCTTTATATAGGGATATTAGCGGGCTGGGGGAGATACATATGGTACTTAGAAAATTGAAGATAGGTACTAAAATCAGTCTGGGGTTTACGGTTATGCTGGGCTTGATTATTATGCTGGGGGCCATAGCTTACCTGTCGATGAATTCTTTTGGCAAGACCCTGGCTTCGATTGATGCGGCCAACAAACGGTTACAGCTGGCGCTGCAGATTGAAAACAGCTTTGGGGCCGGTGTGGCCGGCACCCGCGGGTTTATTGCCTACGGGGATGAAAAA
Source organism: Sporomusa termitida (assembly GCF_007641255.1). Classification (NCBI taxonomy): domain Bacteria; kingdom Bacillati; phylum Bacillota; class Negativicutes; order Selenomonadales; family Sporomusaceae; genus Sporomusa; species Sporomusa termitida. The sequence continues at coordinate 3,465,840 of NZ_CP036259.1, read as the reverse complement.
TTTGCCAAGCTGCAGGATCAGTCGATGAGTAATACTGTAGTGCTGGAACACCAGCTTATTGATGTAGTGGATGAAAACTCCCGCCAGGATGTACAGAAACTCATTCAGCTGACAAGTAAGCATGCCGACGGGGTTGTCAATGATCTGGCGCCGGTGGTCCGTGCTTACCATCAACAGCTGGCGGCAGGCAATGCGGCTGAGGCGCAGCAGCTGAAAGCGGAGGCCGCTGTCATTAATGCCCGGATTACACCTTATTCTGAACAGATTGCCGATATTTTGACAAAAGTGGTCAAAGCTAATAAGGCAATTGTGGATGAACAGTCAAGCAGTGCCTATATAAGTATGGACCGGCTTTTAGGCATTACGGCCCTGGTGGCCCTGGTCGCCGTTCTGGTTGGCGGCGGGCTCAGCCTTCTGCTCACCCGCATGGTGTGCCGGCCGATTGAAAGTATGCTTACTGTTGCCAACAGCCTGGCCGAGGGTGATCTGAGTATTCCGGTCAAACAGGTCGCTGATGGTGATGAACTGAGTAAGCTGGCGGCGGCGCTCAATACCATGCAGAGCCGTTTTAAAACCACCATCAGGGCGATCCTGGGCTCTGCCGGCCAGGTGGCGGCCGCCGCGGATACCCTGGCGGCTGTTGTGGAGACCTCGGCCCGGGCCGCCGGCCAGGTGGATGAATCAATCGCGCATGTCGCCACCGATGCCGAGGGTCAGTTAGCGGCCGCCAACGATGCCCTGGCTGTTGCCGGCCAGATGGCGGCCGGCATTCAGCAGATCGCCGCCAATGCCGGTACGGTCGTGGCGGCATCACAGGATACGGCAGCTGCGGCTCAGTCGGGCAGCAGGACCGTGGGTAAGGCGGTGTCCCAGATGGAAAACATTGAAGCAACGGTCAACAGCCTGGCGGCTGTGGTTGGTAAGCTGAGCGGATATTCCCAGCAGATTGGCGAAATCGTGAATGCCATTTCCGGGATTGCCAGTCAGACCAACCTCCTGGCGCTGAATGCCGCGATTGAAGCAGCCCGGGCCGGCGAGCAGGGACGGGGGTTTGCCGTGGTGGCCGAGGAGGTGCGCCGCTTAGCTGAACAGGCCAGTCAGTCAGCCAAACAAATCGCCGCTCTGATTGGCGAAATCCAGTCTGAGACCGGTTTAGCGGTCACCGCGATGGAATCGGGGACCCGTGAGGTCAGGCTGGGCGCAGAAGCCGTTCACACCGCCGGTGGCGTCTTTACCGAGATCGCCGCCCATATTGCCACAATGTCGGCAGAAATCCGGGAAATATCGGCCGCCATATCGGAAATGGCCGGCGGCAGTCAGCGCATTGTCACTGCAGTCGAGGCGTTTTCGGCCAGCAGCAGGGATATTGCCGGTCAGACCCAGACGGTAGCCTCCGCCAGCCAGGAGCAATCGGCCTCGATGCAGGAAATTGCGGCCTCCGGCCAGGGGCTGCAGCAGATGGCCCAGGAGTTGCAGACCTCTGTCAGTAAGTTTAAGCTATAAATTTGGCATCGGCAGTTCCTGTTCAGCAATGACGGGAACTGCTTTTTGCTTTTTTCCCGGCCCTGCCCTATAATTAAGGTGTAAGTATTGCGGGCACTTTGTTTCGGAACAGAAAGCCCGGCTTTGGCTATAGCGGCTGCTAATCAAATCAGCAGGGATCCTGGGGCCTGTTTTAAAGATAAGGGGAGGAAAAGTTGAGATGTTCACGATGACGATAGATAACTTTCGCCTGGTTATTATCACCGGCATGTCAGGTGCCGGCAAGTCTCAGGTGATACGGGCGATGGAGGATTTAGGCTACTTTTGTGTGGATAACCTGCCGCCGATGCTGATTCCCAAATTCGCTGAACTTTGTGCTCAGTCGGGCGGCAAGGTTTCCAAGATTGCCCTGGTGGTCGATATCCGCGGCGGCGAATTTTTTGATACCCTGGCGCAGGTGCTCGAGGGGATGGAAAAGCAGGGGCATTTGTATGAGATTCTCTTTCTGGAAGCCTCCGACGCCACCATCATCCGCCGTTATAAGGAAACCCGCCGCCGTCATCCCATGGCGCCCCATGGCCGGATCAGCGAGGGAATTAACCGTGAACGGGACCGGCTGGAGCAAATCCGGGGCCGGGCAACCCATATTATCGATACCTCCGGTCTGTCCACCGCAGAGCTCAAAGGCAAAATAACGCTGTTATTCGCGGAAGAACGCGAACTGGAGCGCATGACGGTGACTGTTGTCTCCTTTGGCTTTAAATACGGTATGCCCCTTGACGCCGATATGGTGATGGATGTCCGTTTTCTCCCCAATCCATTTTATGTGGAGTCACTCCGGCGCAAAAGCGGTCAGGAGGCTGTGGTGGGTGAGTATATCTGGAAATGGCCTGTTACCCAGCAGTTTATGGAAAAGCTGGCCGGCCTGATTGACTTTCTTGTTCCCCATTATGTCAAAGAAGGAAAAAGCCAGCTGATTATTGCCATCGGCTGCACCGGTGGTCTGCACCGTTCGGTGTTTATTGCGGAAAAGATGTTTGAGTATCTGAAGGCCAAAGGCTTTAAAGTCAATGTTGAACACCGGGATATTAAGCACAACGTCATTGAATGATCGGGCGTCAGAAACTGCGCAAGTCAAAATGATTGAATGATGCGGGTGATTATATGCACTTTTTGAAATGGTTATATCCAGGGATGAAGTTTAAGCGCTGGCTGCTGCTGTTTTCGGCAGGCGTTATTTTAGTCAGTTTAGGTTTGGCCATTGTCTTTAACTATAAATATATCGGTGTGGTGGAAGAAGCTATTTTCCGCTTGTTTTACCTGACGACCGGCAACTATTATTATGCCGTTACTACCGTCGCCGGGCTTACTATTGTTGTTTTGGGCATGAGCATTATGCTGGCGGCCACGCGCCAGATTATCAAGTCCGTTATCAGTGTCCTGGTGCCGGAAGGGTCCGATAAGCTGGTTGAGATTATTTTTGAAAAACGCAAGCTCAACCGCGGGCCGGCGATTGCCGTCATTGGCGGCGGCACCGGTTTGTCGGTACTCCTGCGGGGGATTAAGAGTATTACCAGCAATATCACCGCCATCGTGACCGTCGGCGATGACGGCGGTTCATCAGGCCGGCTGCGTAAGGATTTTGGCATTATCCCGCCGGGGGACTTGCGCAATTGCCTGGTGGCGCTGGCCGATACCGAGCCCTTGATGGAGAAGCTGTTTCAGCACCGGTTTGGCGGCAGCGGCGAGTTGGCCGGTCATAGTTTTGGCAATTTATTTATCGCCGCTATGACTGAGATTGTTGGCGATGTTGAACTGGCGCTCAAAGAATCGAGCAAGGTACTGGCCGTGCGGGGGCAGGTCCTGCCTTCTTCGACTGAGCCGGTATTGCTGCTGGCGGAAATGACGGACGGCACCGTGGTGCAGGGAGAGTCGCAGATTCCGCTGTCCGGCAAACGCATAAAACGGGTAGCGATAACGCCGGCCGATGTCAGGCCGGTTAAAGGGGCTATTGAGGCGATTCGTGAGGCCGATGCCTGTATTTTAGGCCCCGGCAGTTTGTATACAAGTGTGATTCCAAATTTGTTGGTTAACGGCGTCGCCGAGATGCTGCGGGAAAGCGACGCTGTTAAGATTTATATTTGCAATGTGATGACCCAGCCGGGAGAAACCGACGGCTATACTGCTTCCGACCATATCAAGGCCATTATTGACCATGCCGGCCCGGGTTCGATCGACATGGCGATTGTTAATGTCCAGGAGGTGGCGCCGGAGCTGCGGGAGTTTTATGCCCAGCGGGGAGCGCAGCCGGTTGTGCCTGATCTGGACCGCATTGAAGCGATGGGCGTTAAGGTGGTTAAAGCCAATCTGATCAGTGAAACCAATCTGGTCCGTCATGATCCGGCCCGCCTGTCCCGTACCATCATGTCCATGGTCTATGACCTTAAGATCAATTCCGACCGGATGCGGCTGTTGGACTACTATATTATGGCCGAAAGCATTAAAAAGCTAAAGGACTGAAGACTTTGTCGTTTTCTGCTGAAGTAAAAAATGAACTGGCTCGTATTATCGGCGAGCAAAGCTGCTGTTTAGCCGCTGAACTGGCGGCCTTGATCAGGATGGGTGGTTCGATGGCGATTGGCGGCAATAACAATCTGGGCATTAATTTCAGCAGTGAAAATGCTGCTGTCACCCGGAAGGTACTGAGTCTTATCAAACGGTATTCCGATGTAAAAACCGAGGTGGTGGTTACCCGTGGCCGGCGCCTCAAGAAGAGTAACACCTACCATGTCCGGGTTATTCCCTCACCGGGCGTTAATGATCTGCTGGCCGCTCTGGGGATCATGGGGGCGGACGGCCTGAATGTCCAGTCTGACAGCAGCATTCTCCGTAAAGTATGCTGCCGCCGGTCTTATCTGCGGGGCGCGTTTTTAGGCGGCGGCTCCGTTAACCGCCCGGAAGGATCCTACCACCTGGAACTGGTTACAGGCAATGCGGAACTGGCCAAGTCGCTGGTCAGAATTATGAAGTCTCTTAGCCTGCCGGGCCGGATGACGGACCGGAAGGACGACTACATAGTCTATCTTAAAGACGGCAATGCCATTACTGCTTTTCTCCAGATTATCGGCGCCCATAACGCTTTATTGCTGTTTGAGAATGTCCGGGTGGTCAAAGATATGCGCAATCAGGTAAACCGGCTTGTTAACTGTGAAACCGCTAATTTGCAGAAAACGGTTAATGCGGCTGTGCGCCAGGTGGACAGTATCAGCCTGATTGCCCGGCACCTGGGGTTAGACAAACTGCCGCCGGCGCTGCGGGAGGTCGCTGAGGCCCGGCTGGCACACCGCGAAGCCACCCTAGCGGAATTGGTGGAAGCCCTGGAAGGGCGGGTCGGCAAATCCGGGATCAATCACCGCCTGCGCAAACTGGGGGAGATTGCCGAGTCCCTGCGCAGCCGGCTGCCGGCAGAGGCGCAGGAGCAGAATGAGTAGTTAATATACCCGGCCCCGCTGCGGTCTGTGGGCGTTTCATCTTCGGCTGCTGCGGGCCCGCCTGTATGCCACGCTGGCAGTCCTGGCTTCCTGACCGGCTTGCTGGTAAAATCTCCCTGCAGGTTGCTGGCCAGGCAATAGTTTGCTATAATTGCCTGGAAGGCGATTGGCCTGTTAGGAGGTATGCTATTTGTTTACTTGGTTTCGTCAGGCCGGTGTTGCCGTTGCTGTCACCATGGCCGTTAATTTTGTCTCAACCCCCCAGCCAGGCCTGGCTAACCCTGGTCCAACCGCACCCTTTGATGTTTCCCGGGTTACCGAACTGCCTGCGACCGTGACTGAGCTGGGCGGAACGCTGCTGCTTTCCGACAGCCCGGAGATGGTTCCGGCCGACGGTATTATGTACCAGGACACAGTCGCCGGTAATGTCCGCCTTTTCTTCCATCATGTGAATGCGACCAGGGAGTTAAAAAAGGTGGTCGTGCTGCTTGTTAATGAATCGCGCACCGCGGCCCAGGTTATTGTCAATCAGTATGGCCTGGGCGGTCCCAGCCTGGACTATCTGGCCGTGGGGAAGATTGCTCAGCTTAACTACCTGAACCAGCACGAGGTCGAACTGATCGAGGTACCGGCTAAAGGTACGGCCCTGTTGGAGCCGGTGCTCAATGAAACGGTGGTTGTCCCCGATGCGCTGGTTAATGGCATCTACGATTTTCAAACCAAGGAGCCGGTGAAGGTGGTTGTTATGATGCTGCCGGTTGAGGCTGATCCGGCTGAGTTTATTAAAAAAGCGAAGATATTGCCCACCGACAGTCAGCGCCTGCGAGGCACTTTCGCCGGCCGGGACCGGCTGGTTGTGCCAACCCAGGTATATGATTCCACCCGCGACGGCGTGCTGGGGATTACGCTGGCCGACCATAAGCTGGACACCTATGTGGCCGGCATTGATGCGACCGACGGCTCGCCAGCCCTGAATTACGGTAATTATGGTGTTTTGTACAGGGTATTTTTGCCAACCGCCTTTGAACAAAACTATGCCGTTTATCTAAACCCCCGGGGCGGGGAATATGCCGGCGGCCTCAAGCTTAAATACCGCCACCGGGAGGAGGCCGTCGTCGGCACCCCGGCGGACAGGCTGTTTTTTGGCAGTAAGACGTCAACCGACATGGACCATCTCGGTGATTTCAGCGGCGGTCAGTCGCTGTGGCTGACCTTCTCACCGCCCGGTGCCTCGAACCTGCCGGTCAAAATTATTCTGGCCCCGGTCACCCGGCAGTAGCCGACGGGAGTGCCAAAGGGATGCGAATGTCAGAGGGACGGTTCTTCTGACATCTGTCAAAAGAACCGTCCCCTTGACAGCGGTCCCGGCGGGCGCGTGCGTTTGGCTATTGCTTCCTGCCGGTAAAAAGGCTAAAATAGTATAGTAGAGTTTTACTTATTTACCCACATATTGAGTAGGCAAGGAGGGAATTAACTATGAAAAAGCATATTGTGACTATCAATAAAGCATCGCTGGCCCAAACTGTACATACAGGCGGCTGCGGGGAATGCCAGGCTTCCTGCCAGTCGGCCTGCAAGACTTCCTGCACTGTCGGCAATCAGGTCTGCCAGAAGTAGGCACAGCCCAGCCCCTTGCCCCGACAGGCCAAGGGGCTGTATTTTTGGAGCGGCATTTTTAAGACGTCGCCGGTAGAAAGAGGAAGATCAATGCAGGTTCATAAGTTCTATCTAAACGGTCTCTATATTGTACTTGATATTAATAGCGGCGCCGTCCATCTTGTCGATAAGCTGGCGTATGATATACTGGATATTTATGACGGTGCGAACGCTGAGCAGGCTGTTGCCGCCCTCCAGCCTGCCTATGCGCCGGCGGCGGTGAGGGAAGCGGTAGCCGAGCTGGCGGAGCTGGTACAGGCCGGGCAGCTATTTTCCCCGGAACTGACGGTACCGCTGACTTTTAGTGAACAGCCGCTGGTTAAATCCTTATGCCTGCATGTGGCCCATGACTGCAATCTGCGCTGTGGCTACTGCTTTGCGGGCACCGGTGATTTTGGCCGGGCCCGGGGGCTCATGTCCCGGGAGATTGGGGAAAAGGCGGTTGATTTTATTATTGCGGGCAGCGGCCGGCGCCGTAATTGCGAACTGGATTTCTTTGGCGGCGAGCCGCTGCTGAATATGGATACGGTCCGTCATGTTGTCAGCTATGTGCGGCAGCGGGAGGCGGAAACCGGCAAGGTGTTCAAGCTGACGCTGACGACAAATGCCCTGTTGCTGACAGAGCCGCTGATTGAATATTTAAACGAAAATCAAATCAGCCTGGTGCTCAGCCTGGACGGACGGGCGGCAACGCATGACCGGATGCGTCCCTGTGTTAACGGCAGCGGCAGCTATGATCTGGTGGTTAAGCGCTGTAAGCAGGTTGCCGACGCCCGCGGCGACCAGAACTATTATCTGCGGGGCACGTTTACTGCTTACAATCTCGACTTTGCGGCCGATGTACTGTCCATGGCCGAGCTCGGGTTCAGTCAGCTGTCGGTGGAGCCGGTGGTGGCGAAAGACGCTGCTTACGAACTGACGGCAGCGCACCTGCCGGAGCTCTACCGCCAATATGAACAACTGGCCGTGGAATATCTGGAGCGCAAGCTGGCCGGCAGGGGGTTCGACTTTTTCCATTTTAACCTGGATTTAAGCAATGGTCCCTGTGTGGCCAAACGCCTGAGCGGTTGTGGCGCCGGCCATGAGTATTTCGCCGTAACGCCGGCAGGCGATCTTTATCCCTGCCATCAGTTTGTGGGGCGGGATGAATATAAGCTGGGCAATATAGATACAGGAGTCGTAAACAGTGCGCTGCCGGTAAAATTCCGGCAGGCCCATGTGTTGAATAAACCGTCCTGCCGTGAGTGCTGGGCGCGGTTTTATTGCAGCGGCGGCTGTCATGCCAACGCTGATTTGTTCCACAACGACCTGCTGAAACCGTATGAGCTGGGTTGTGAATTGCAGAAAAAACGGCTGGAATGTGCAATTATGATCCAGGCCAAACTGGCGGTTGCCTGTCAGAAGCCGGCGGACTGAAGCTTAACGCTAAGGAGTTTCGTATATGAGGTGTGCAGCTGTTCATATTCATATAACCGGTATTGTGCAGGGGGTGGGGTTCCGCCCCTTTGTTTATAATCTGGCCGGCCGCTATGGCGTAACCGGCTGGGTTGCCAATGATGCCAGCGGGGTTGACATTGCCGCCGAAGCGGCCGGGGACCGGCTTACCGCCTTTATTACGGCCTTGCAGGACCAGGCGCCGCCCCTGGCCGTCATTGAGTCGGTTGCGGTCCGGCCCGGGGCGCCGCAGGGGTATACAGGCTTTGCCATCAGAGCCAGTGCTGACGGCGCCGCGAAGACTGCGCTGGTTTCGCCTGATGTTGCCACCTGTGCCAGCTGCCGCCGGGAATTGCTGGACCCGGAAGACCGGCGGTACCGTTATCCGTTTATCAATTGCACCGATTGCGGCCCCCGTTATACCATTATTGAGGATATTCCCTATGACCGCCGGGCGACGACAATGCGCCGGTTTGCCATGTGTCCGGCCTGTCAGGCTGAGTATGACAACCCGGCCAACCGGCGTTTTCATGCCCAGCCGAATGCCTGTCCGGTGTGCGGTCCCCAGTATCGCTTGCTGGACCGGGAGGGCCAGCCGGCCGCCCCGGCCGCACAGGACGTCTTTGCGGCTGCCGGCCGGCTGATTGCCACCGGCGCCATCCTGGCCATCAAGGGCATTGGCGGCTATCACCTGGCGGTTAACGCCTTTGACGGTGCAGCGGTGGAACGGCTGCGCAGGCGCAAGGTCCGGGAAGATAAGCCGTTTGCCGTTATGGCCGGCAGTCTGGCGGCGATCAAAGCCCGCTGCCGGGTGTCGGCCGCCGATGAACGGCTGCTGGTCAGTGCGGCGCGGCCGATTGTGCTGCTGCCCAAGGCTGCAGGCTATGATCTGGCGGAGATGATTGCACCGGGGAATCCGTATGTGGGCTGCATGCTGCCGTATGCCCCGGCCCATACCCTGCTGCTGGCGGCAGGTGATCTCTGGGTTATGACCAGCGGCAATGTCAGCGACGAGCCCATTGCCCATGAAGATGCCGATGCTGCCGCCCGGCTGAAGGGTATTGCCGACTATTTTCTTGTTCATAACCGGGATATTTACTGTCAGGCCGATGATTCGGTGGTTAGAACCGTATTGGATCAGCCCTATTTCCTGCGCCGCAGCCGGGGGTATGTGCCGGCGCCGGTCAGACTGGGGCGGGCACTGCCGCCGCTGCTGGCGGTGGGCGGTGAGCTCAAAAACACCTTTTGCCTGACCCGCGGCCAGCAGGCTTTTATGAGTGCTCACGCCGGCGATCTGGCGAATGTGCCGACCTATCAGGCCTATATGGCGGCGATTCTGCATTGGCAAAAATTGCTTAATGTTGCGCCCCGGGTGGTGGCCCATGACCTGCATCCTGACTATTTGTCAACAAAGTATGCCGCCACCCTGGCGTTGCCCAGTGTGGCCGTGCAGCATCATCATGCCCATATTGCCGCTGTTATGGCCGAGCACCGGCTGACCGGGCCGGTTATCGGCGTGGCTTTTGACGGCACCGGCTATGGTCCGGACGGTACCCTGTGGGGCGGTGAATTTCTGGTAGCCGACTTAACCGGCTACCGCCGGCTGGGTCATCTGGCCTGCCTGCCGCTGCCGGGCGGGGCCAAAGCCATCAAAGAGCCGTGGCGGCTGGCTGTCTGGCTGTTGCAGGCGCTGTACGGCCCGCAGTTTGTCGAGCTGCCGCTACCGTTTGTGCATAGGCTGCCGTCAGGCTGGCCGCTGGTACTGGCGGCTGCCGGCCAGGGCCTTAACACACCGCTGTCCTCAGGGGCCGGCCGGCTGTTTGATGCTGCGGCGGCGCTGCTGGGCATCAGGCAGAGTATTAACTATGAAGGCCAGGCGGCGGTGGAGCTTGAACTTGCCGCCCGGGGGGCGGCCGGACGGGTGCTGCCCTATGACGTCAGTAAGGCCGGGGAGCTGCGGATACTGGATTTTAAGCCGGTGTTTGCCGAGTTGTGCCAGGCAATGATAAAAGGGCTGCCCATACAGCAGCTGGCGGCGGATTTTCATACTACCCTGGCTGCCGCCACCTGCGAGCTGGTGGCAGCGATCAGCAGGACCACCGGCATCAAAGCGGTCGCTTTAAGCGGCGGCGTTTTTCAAAACCTTACTCTATTGACTCAAGTTATCGGAATGCTCGCGCAATATGAGCTTACAGTATATCTACACCGGCAAACGCCGCCGAATGACGGCGGCCTGGCCCTCGGCCAGGCGGTGATTGCCGGGGAAAGGAGCCGGTGAATATGTGTCTGGCTGTTCCTGCCAAAATTATTGAACGAACAGAATATATGGCCACGGTGGAGATTAGCGGCGTAACCCGTCAGGTCAGCATCATGCTGCTGCCGGAGGCGGCAGTGGGCGATTATGTACTGGTTCACGCCGGTTTTGCGATTCAGGCGATTGATGAGGAAGAGGCCCGGCGGACGCTGGCATTGTTTAAGGAGTTGGATCAGTATGCTGCTGACAGCTGAAGAAACAGCCCGTGCCGCCCGTTTTTTCACTGACGGCATAACCTGTCTGGCTACCCGGCCGGTACGGCTTATGGAGGTGTGCGGCACCCATACGGTTGCCATTTTTCGGGCCGGTATCCGGCAGCTGCTGCCGGCGGCTGTTGAACTGGTCAGCGGTCCCGGCTGTCCGGTGTGCGTGACCCCTAATGAATATCTGGATACGGCCATTGCCTACAGCCGCCGCCCGGGTACAATTATTACCACCTTTGGCGACATGCTCAGGGTGCCGGGCTCAGAGTCCAGTTTAATGGCGGAAAAGGCCTGTGGCGCCGATATCCGTATTGTCTACTCGGCCCTGGACAGTCTGGCTATTGCCAGGGATAATCCCGGCCAGGCGGTTATCTTTCTGGCTGTCGGCTTTGAGACCACTGCCCCGACGGCAGCGGCCACTATCCTTCAGGCCGACAAACAGGGCCTGACTAATTTCTTTGTCCTGTCGGCCCACAAATTGGTGCCGCCGGCCCTTAAGGCCATTTTAGCCACACCGGCAACCAAGGTTGATGGTTTTTTGCTGCCCGGACATACCGCTGCCATCAGCGGTCTGGAACCCTACCGTTTTGTTGCCGGGCAATTTGGGGTGCCGGCCGTGGTTACCGGCTTCGAGGCGCTTGATATTCTCCAGGGTATTTACATGCTCCTGCAGCAGCTGCAGCAGGGGCAGGCTGAACTGCAGAATCAATACCGGCGGGTGGTTAAGACTGAAGGCAATCCGGCGGCCAGGGACATACTGGATCAGGTGTATCAGCCGGCCGGTACCGGCTGGCGGGGGTTTGGCGAGATTGCCGGTTCAGGCTTGGAATTAACGGCAGCTTTCCGGCGGTTTGACGCCCAAGCGGCGCTGCCGCTGACGGTTGCCGGGTCACGGGAACCGGCCGGCTGCCGTTGCGGCGAGGTGCTGCGCGGCTTGATTACTCCGCCGGCCTGCCCTTGCTTCGGCCGGCACTGCACCCCGGAGCAGCCGGTGGGGGCGTGCATGGTTTCTGTCGAAGGGGCCTGTGCCGCCTGGTATAAATACGGGCAAGGACGGTGGAGCTGTGAATAACCGGGAGAAACGCATTTTACTGGGCCATGGCAGTGGCGGCCGTCTCAGTCATGAGCTAATCAGGAATATTATGCTGCCGGCCTTTGCCAATCCGGCCCTGAGTGAGCTCCACGACGGGGCCCGGCTGGATGTAGGCGGTACCCGCCTGGCCTTTACAACCGACAGCTATGTGGTTAAGCCCCGGTTTTTTCCCGGCGGCAATATCGGCAAGTTAGCGGTATGCGGCACCGTTAATGATTTAGCGATGTGCGGTGCCCAGGCCGCGTATCTGAGCGCCGGCTTTATTCTGGAAGAAGGTCTGTTATTGTCTGAGCTGACGTTAATTGTCGAATCGATGCGCCAAATGGCAGTGGCGGCCGGGGTAACGATTGTTACCGGTGATACCAAGGTTGTGGAAAAAGGAGCTGTGGACGGCATTTATATTAACACGGCCGGGATTGGCGTCCTGCTGCCTGGTGTCAACATTGGCGCACCCGGTGTTAAACCCGGTCAGGATATCATTGTCAGCGGCTATCTCGGCGATCATGCCGTGGCGGTTATGAGTGAGCGGCACGGTCTAACGCTGCCGGCGGCAATTGCCAGTGACTGCGCCCCGCTCAACCAGCTGGTGGCGGCGGTGCTGACCGCAGTGCCGCAGGTGGCGATGCTCCGTGACCCTACCCGGGGCGGGCTGGCAACCACGCTTAATGAGATTGCCGCCGAGGCCGGCGTGGGCATGATCCTGGAAGAAAATACACTGCCGGTGCGGCCGGAAGTGCAGGCTGTCTGTGAATTACTGGGATTTGATCCTTTATATCTTGCCAATGAAGGAAAAGTCGTATTTATTGTCGAAAAAGAGTATAGTGGAAAAGTTCTGACGATATTGCGGCAAAACCCGCTGGCGGCCGCGGCCCGGGTGATTGGGTCTGTAACCGCCCAGCCGGCAGGGCAGGTGGCGCTCAGGACTACCGTGGGCGGACTTCGCCTCTTAGATATGTTGTCAGGCGAACAATTACCGCGGATCTGCTGACATATTTTCTAATGCTTGTCATATTATTATGGTATAGGGGCAGGCAAAAGGTCTGCCGGATGCCACAGGGGGAGGGTTAACAGGTGTGCAGTTAGACTATGGACTTAAATTAGAAACAACACAAAAACTAATTATGACTCCTCAATTACGCCAGGCAATTGCCATTCTGCAACTTCCATCCATGGAATTGGCGGCTTTGGTGGGCAAAGAACTGTTGGAAAACCCGGTGCTTGAGGCTGATGCCAACTATAATGAAAATGAAAATGAGCAGGAGAATGGCGACGAGTTACCGGCGGTGCCGGAGCCAACCGGTGCCGAATATGACAATCAGCCTGAGGCTGATGGCTGGATTGAATATCTGCTGGGCGGTACACCGGTAGCCGGCGGTAGTCAGGCCGGGATGTCGGAGCCGACCCAGGCCCGGGAAGTGGCTGATGCCCAGACGGTATCATTACAGGATTATCTGGAAATGCAGCTGCATTTTGCTGTGTTTGAACCAATTCATCTTACAGTCGGCAGATACCTGATCGGCAGTATTGATGATAATGGCTATTTATGCGGTACACTGGCGGAAGCAGCAGCCCGGCTAGGGGTTGCCGGGGAGTGTGCGGAGGATGTTCTTGCAATTATTCAAACCTTTGACCCGCTGGGGGTAGGGGCGCGCAACCTGCAGGAATGCCTATTGCTCCAGCTGGCGCAGCAGACGCCGGGTCCGGAGATCCACCTGGTTAAGGCAATTATCGCCGAACATCTTGATCAGGTGGCATGCGGCCGCTATAAACAAATTGCAGACAAGCTGCATTGTACTCCTCACGAAGTACAGCAGGCCGTTGATATTATCCGGACGCTTGATCCGAAACCAGGCCGGGCTTTCGGGGGCGGTCAGCCTGGCTATATTACCCCCGATGTTTCGATTGAGCGCCTTAATGGCGAGTATGTCATTCTTATTAACGACAATCATGTGCCGCAGTTGTCAATCAATCCTTATTATCGGCAAATTGTCCGCGAAGCCGACACTGATGCCCGCAAATATGTCGAAGGCCGGATCCATGCGGCTGTCTGGCTGATAAAAAGTATTGAACAGCGTCGCCGTACCTTATATAACGTGACTGAAGCTATTATTAGCCTCCAGCGCGATTTTTTTGACCACGGCCCCAAGTTTTTGCGGCCATTGACGATGAAAAAAGTGGCCGAACAGATTGGCGTTCACGAATCAACAGTGAGCAGGGCCACTGCCAACAAGTATGTCTGTACTCCCCATGGGGTATTTGGCATGAATACTTTTTTTACTGCCGGTCTGCAAAGTACCGGGGGCGAGGATATTTCCGCCAGCCGGGTCAAGCAGGAACTCAAAGAGCTTATTGTTGCCGAAAATCCGAAACAGCCCTTAAGTGATCAGGCGTTAAGCGATCTCTTAAACGGCAAGGGGATTATGGTTTCGCGCCGGACAGTCGCTAAATACCGGGAGGAGCTGACGATTCCGGCCTCAAGCAGGCGCAAAAGACATTAATGTTGTGAATATTTAGATCTCTAACTGCACTGCGGTTCTGTTAGAGGTCTTTTTATTTGTTGTTGTGCCGGGTGTTAGCCGGTATTGGCGCCGGGATCGCAAAATACCGAGGCAATGCTGACAAATGCGGTGGGCGGGGCTTGATCCCCGGCATTGTCAAAGAAGGCGGCCTGGTCGTGGCCACCGCCGGCGTTCCGTAAAAAAAACCCATATTTTTGTTAAAAATGCAGGAATTTCATTACGCCGGGCGAATAGTATTAACATGAAACAGAGATTTTGCTACCGTTACGGGACAAAATATGTTCAACCGGGACAGTTTGCGACCCAAAGGGGATTATGGTGGATAAGATTATTCAACTGCAGCGCAAGATTGCGCCTGAATTAACGCAAGTAATTGAAGCAAGGTATAATCTCCTGCGGTATATTCAGCATGCCCAGCCTGTTGGCCGCCGGGCAGTGGCAATAATGCTGGCTATGGGGGAACGGGTTGTCCGGGCGCAGGTAGACTGGTTAAAGGCGGCCGGGCTGGTCGAGTTTTCCCAGCTAGGCATGAGTGTGACGGCCGAAGGGCAGGCGATGCTGGCCGATCTGGCTGAATATATTCGCCTGCTGCATGGTTTGGTCGGGCTGGAGAATGAACTCTCGGAGCGGCTGCAGCTGAACCAAGTGATTATCATCCCCGGCGACAGCGAGGCCGACAGCACCGTCCGGCGTGAACTTGGCCGGGCGGCGGCAGGTGTACTTGGCCAGCATCTGGGAGATAATATGGTTGTTGCCGTAAGCGGCGGTTCAACTATGGCCAAAGTGGCGGAAGCCGTCAATTTTAGTGTGCCGACAACTGCGGTTGTACCGGCCCGGGGCGGCCTGGGCGAGGTGGTTGAGTATCAGGCCAATACCATTGCCGCCGTACTGGCGGGCAAACTGGGCGGGCGTTACCGCCTGCTGCATATTCCCGACGGGGTCAGTGAGGAAACCATGGAAGTGATCTTAGCCGGTGATGCCAATCTGGGGACTGTGGCTGAAATCATTAAAAAAGCCAATATATTAGTATATGGCATTGGTGATGCGGTTGAGATGGCGCAGCGGCGCGGTTTGCCGGCAGCAACCATTGCCGAAATTGAACGGCGGGGGGCCGTAGGTGAAGCCCTGGGGCAATATTGTGCCTTGCCGGGGGAGATTGTATATGTTACCAGCAGTATTGGTTTACGACTGGATGACCTGGCCGGTATTGGCACTGTAATTGCCGTAGCCGGCGGCAGTGCCAAGGCTAAGGCTATTTTAGCGGTGGCCGGCACCGGCGGCCAGGATGTGCTCATTACTGATGAAGCCGCAGCCAAGGCCATCCGGTTACTTATAAACACAAATTTAATTTAGGGGGAATTTCATAATGACTATTAAAGTTGGAATTAACGGTTTTGGCCGTATTGGCAGGAACGTTTTTCGGGTTGCTGTCAACAATCCTGATTTTGAAATCGTTGCTGTCAATGACCTGACTGATGCTAAAACACTGGCCCATCTTTTAAAATATGATTCAGTCCATGGGACGATGAACGCTGAGGTTAAAGCCGTGGACGGCGGCATCGCCGTTAACGGCAAACTGGTTAAGGTGCTGGCGGAAAGAGATCCGGCCAGCCTTCCCTGGAAGGATATGGGTGTAGACGTTGTGGTGGAGTCGACCGGCCGATTCACAGAAAAAGACAAAGCCCTGGCTCATGTTAAAGCCGGGGCCAAGAAGGTTATTATCTCGGCGCCGGGTAAAAATGAGGATATTACTATTGTTATGGGCGTAAACCAGGATAAATATGATCCAGCCAGCCATCAGGTTATCTCCAACGCATCCTGCACGACCAATTGCCTGGCCCCGTTTGCCAAAGTTTTGCAGGAAAAATTCGGCATCAAATCAGGCTTAATGACAACCGTTCATGCTTACACCAATGACCAGAATATTCTGGACCTGCCCCATAAGGATCTGCGCCGCGCCCGGGCCGCCGGCGTGTCGATCATTCCGACCACGACCGGAGCTGCCAAGGCGGTGGCGCTGGTGCTGCCTGAACTCAAAGGCAAACTCAACGGCTTTGCCCTGCGGGTTCCCACCCCGAATGTATCGATTACCGACCTGGTGGCGCAGCTGGAAAAACCGGCTACGGCCGAAGCTGTCAACGCCGCGCTTAAAGAAGCCGCCAATAACGAACTCAAAGGGATTATGGCTTTTTCCGAAGAAGAGCTTGTTTCCAAAGATTATAACGGCAATCCCCATTCCTCCATCGTCGACGGCCTGTCTACCATGATGGTGGGCGATAATCTGGTCAAGGTCGTTTCCTGGTATGATAACGAATGGGGCTATTCCAACCGGATTGTCGACCTCATCAGCTTTATTATCGGCAAAGGCCTATAGCCCTGATTTCAAGAAGCAATCTCAGACAGCGTTTGGGATTGCTTCCTCTCTCTAAGCTCTAACTGGAGGAATGACACATGAATAAAAAGAGTTTGAATGACATCTGGGTGGCCGGCAAGAAGGTGCTGGTACGGGTAGACTACAATGTCCCGATGGATAAAGAAGGCAATATAACTGACGATACCCGCATCCGGGCCACGCTGCCCACCCTGGAATATTTACTGTCTAAAAATGCGGCTGTTATCTTAGCCAGTCACCTGGGCCGCCCCAAGGGGAAGGTCGCCCCGCAGTTTTCCCTTAAACCTGTGGCCCTGAGGCTGTCCCAGCTGCTGTTTGGCCGTGAGGTCCGGTTTGCTGCCGACTGCGTGGGCCCGGAAGCCCAAAAAATGACGGCAGCCCTTGGCGGCGGCCAGCTGCTGCTGCTGGAAAATCTGCGGTTTCATGCCGAAGAAGAAAAAAATGATCCTGATTTTGCCAGGCAGCTTGCCGGCCTGGCGGACATTCTGGTTAATGACGCCTTTGGCGTTTCTCACCGGGCCCATGCCTCGGTGCATGGTATCACTAAATATATTCCGGCTGTATCCGGTTTCCTGATGGATAAAGAGCTGCTGTTCCTGGGGCAGGCTGTTACCAACCCGGCCCGGCCCTTTGTGGCCATCATCGGCGGCGCCAAGGTTTCGGATAAAATCGGCGTTATTAAAAATCTGCTGCATAAAGTGGATACCCTGATTATTGGCGGCGGTATGGCCAATACCTTCCTGGCAGCCCAGGGCTATCAAACCGGCAAATCGCTGGTTGAGGCCGATAAACTGGAGCTGGCCCGGGAACTGGTGGCAGTCGCCAAGGCTAAGGGTGTCAGCCTGCTGCTGCCGGAGGATGTGGTCGTGGCCGACCGGTTTGCCGCCGATGCCGTCCGGAAAACGGTGGGTGTGGCTGAGATC